>NZ_JBPPVW010000010.1:0-82254 GCF_053546955.1 Corynebacterium sp. 32222D000AT
CCGGCACACACCAACACAACCATCCACACAAATGCAAAAAGTACATTGGCACACTATTGAGTTCTCAAACATCACTGCCACCCAAACGAACACACACAAAAAGTACGTGCTCATTTAAGAGCTTTGAAAAGATTTTTGTCAGGGCCTGTTTTCCTGCCGCCTCTCTTCCTTGGACTCTGTCTCAAGGAGGGGCGCTGTCGGTCGCGCTGACCCATATGAATTTACACACCGGTATTACATTCCACAAATCGCCTGGCAGGACCACTTTTTAACGCGCTTATTCGAGGCCGAGTTTGCGCACTATTCCGCCGCCCAGGTTCGCACCGCCGGCGGAGACCCGGAACAGGCCCCACGAAATGAAGTAGGCGGCGAAGGGGAAGCCGAGCAGCGCCACTCCCCATCCCGGGAACTTCACCCACGCGCTAATGCTTATGGCAAGCATGACCAGCACCGCGGCGAACGCCCACCAATTTTTTATGGAGATGAGCTCTAGCGTAACGGCAATGGGCGCAATCCAGAAGGCTACAAAGACGACCTGCCAGATATCGCCGTAGCCGAAGAGAAAGCCCAGCGCTCCCGACAACAACGCGCACGCGACGTTCAACCAGCCGGTCAGCCACGCGGCATTTGCCCACGCCCGGCGCGTGCCACCGAAGACGAGGTTGTCCCGCCAGGACTGGCGGACGGTATCCATCGCGAACGGCACCAGCACGCCCGCGACCCCTGACGCCGCCACGACGGGGTTCGCCCAGCCCCAGAAGTAGTTAGTGATGCCAAGAATGATCGCCACCAGGCCTACTACCGCCCAAAGCGCTAGCCAGCTGCGAACCAGGGGTCGGTAAACAATCTGCGCCGCCGGCATCGGCGGGAAAATCCCGTTGTCGGTCCGTCCGTCGGTTTCCGGTAGACGTTCCGACAGGGACTGGCGTTCCGGTTCGCCCGGCCTGAACCAAATCAACGCGACAACCGCGACGGTCGGCAGGGCAATCCACCACTGGGCGACTAGCGCGGAGATGGCGGCCGGCAGCAGAAATAAACTGGCATGGACTTTGCGCAGCTTCTGCCACTCGCGGGCAGGTAAGCCCAACAACTGGAAGGGAGCAAATTCGGGGACCGTAAACCACGCCGACACCGCGATAAAGGCACTGATGAGCACCGATTCCCAGGCACTCGCATCCGGAAGTATGGCCGCTCCCCACATCAGGAAGAAGACTCCGTATGCGACGAGGTTCCATTTCGTACTTATGGCCCAAAGAAGACGGAATCGGTTAGGCATTGTGCTCGCCTCCCACCTGGGCCAGGGCCGCCACGGCGCGGGCGAGAGTGACTTCGCTGGCGCGCAGCCCCAGCTCCCGGGCCTGCTCGAAGACGGCGTCGGTGAGGTTCGGGCGGGCATCGACAAGCGCCTTGGAACCGAGCTTTCCTTCGTGGCGATCCAGGACGGGCACGTCCAGGCGCGACAGGGCCCTGTCGAGCTGTTCCGGATTGCCGGTGAGCTCGAGTACGCCTTCCAAAATCTCCTCGACCCGGCCCGTGACCGGGTTCTCGCCCATCAGGGAGACGGTGTCCAGGTAGGCCGCCAAGTCGTCGAGGTGGTGGGTGGCCACGATGATGGTGCGCCCGTGCTCTTCCTGCAGGATCTCGTAGAAGACCTCCTGGTTGCGCGCATCGAGGCCCAGGTAGGGCTCGTCGAGAAGCATGTTCTCGCAGCCGGAGGCGACCGCGAAGACGATGCCGAGGGCCGACTTCTGGCCGCGCGATAGGCTCGCGTAGTTCGTGCTCGGCAGGTCGAAGCGTTCAATCAACTCTTCGGCGCGTTGGGCATCCCAGGTGTGCCAGCGCGCTTTACCGATGGTCATGAGTTTGCGCGTGTTCCACCCGTCGATGAGCGGGGTGTCAATCCCCATGAGGATGGTCTTGTCCAGCACAGCCGGGTTATCGAAGGGCTCTTGCCCGTCCACCCGCACGCCCGCGGCAGGGAGGTGGCCTGCTATCCGGCGCAGCAACGTGGTCTTGCCAATGCCGTTGCGGCCCACCAAGCCGTGGGTTAAGCCGGGTTCGAAGGCGAAATCGGAGGTCGTAATCATCGTCGTACTCCTTTGTGTTTTGCGGGTCTAGTGGTAGAGACCGCGGCTTTCGGCCACGCGCACGATGAGGTCGAGGAGCCCCTCGCGCTCGTAGCCGAGCCGCACCGCCTCATCGATGAGCGGGGCAACATACTCCGCGGCGAAGTCCCCGCGGCGCCGCTTGCGAATGAGTTCGGTTGCTCCGTCCGCCACGAACATGCCGATCCCGCGGTGCTTTTCCAGGACCCCGAGGTCAACCAGCACGGTCAGGCCCTTGCGGGCGGTGGCCGGGTTGATGTTGTGGAAAGCGGCCAGCTCGTTGGTCGAGGGCGCTTGCGCGCCCTCCGCCAGCGTTCCGTCCACGATGGAGTCCTCGACCAATGTGGCGATCTGCCGGAACAAAGGTTGGGTCGCGTTATCCATGTCCACCTCGGGATCTGTCGTGTTTTCGTTGGTGAAGGGTAGTTGGTTAGTTAGTCGGTTAGTTACTCACATAACTAACCTATACCCAGGCGCCGGTTTTCCACAACCCTTCGGGCGAAATTTCGGCGTTAACTTCTAGATTTCAACTCTCTGCCTGCAGTTTTGGAAAAAGAGATCGACGTTCACACGTGAATGAGGCAGACTGGGAGGTACCGAAACTTAGTTAGAACAAAGAGAAACGGATTTTAGGAGCCATGCTTGAACGCACAGTTGTATTCGTCGACACCTCGTATTTGTTGGCTAGCTTTTACAACTCCTGGGAAATTGGAGCTCGCGCGCAGCTAGAAATCGACCTTCCCGAGGTGGTATCCACCCTCGGGTCCATGATTGAAAACCAGATTGGCAACCCCGTCCACCGCCAAAACTGGTACGACGGCATCCCGGACACCGGCCCCCACCGCTACCAGCGCGCGCTGCGTACCTGCGACGGCGTCCAACTGCGGACGGGCCAGCTCATCGAGTGGGGCGAACGGCGTACCCAAAAGGCCGTTGACACCCGCTTGGTCGCCGACATGGTCATCGCCGGTTATGGCCGCCAGTTCACGGATTTCGTGTTGGTTTCTGGCGACGCGGACATGATCCCCGGCGTCCAGGAGGCAACGGAAAACGGCGTGCGCGTCCACCTCTACGGCTTCGGCTGGGACTCTATGTCCTCCGCCCTGCGCCACGCCTGCGACTCGACCACCATTCTGGACCCGCGCGAAGACTTCGCCGACGCGATGGAGCTGCAGGTCCTCGAGGGGCCGCTGCCTCCCGCCGTCCGGGACACCAGCTCGGCCGAGGGATCCGGCGATCCTTGCGCCGAGGGCGCGGATGCCGAGCCGGAACAGGCCGACGCACCGCTGCCGCCGGAGGAAGACTCCCGGGTAGAAAAGGAAATCGCCGGCGACGCAGCCAAGCCGCAGCCGGACGCCAAGCCGGACCAGGCCCAGGCGTCGGCCGCCGCACCGGCGCCCAAGCCGGCCCCAAAGCCCGGGGACCAGCTGCCGGCCAACAAGAAGCCCGACAACAAGAAACCGGCCCCGAAGCCGTCCATGATGGCGCCGCGGCGGAAGCTGCGCTCCCGCTACGTCCCGCTCCCCGAGGAGGTGTGGACCTCCGCCGGCTTCCAGACCCCGTTCGACGTGGGCCAGCAGTACGCGTCGTGGTGGTTCGACAACGCCGCCAACGCGGAGCAGCGCGACCAGGCCCACCTGCTCTCGGGCGGCGGGCTTCCCCCGGAAATCGACCGCCCGCTGCTGCAGTTCGCGTGCGAGACGCTGCACGAATACACGTTGAGTGAAAGCCAGCGCGTCAATCTGCGCGACGGCTTCCACTCCGGGATTCGCGGCGTCCTCATCAACGTCCGCCGCGATAACTAGCTTCCGCTAGGGATTAGTCCTTCGCGGAGTCGGTGGACTCTGCGGACTCAGCCGAGGTGGTGGAGTCAGCGGCGTCCTGGGCCTCGCCCTCCTCGCCGGATTCCAGCTCGGCGGTGGTATCCGCGCCGGATTCCACCTGCTTGCCACTGTTCATCGAGGCGCGGATCTCGTCCAGGCGGGCGGCCGCCTTCATGTCCGTGCCGCTCGCGGCGATTTCCTGCATGTGGGCCCCGGCGGAGTCCTGGTAGAGCTCCTGCGCGCCCAGGGCGTCGGTGTAGCGCTTTTCAATCTTGGCCCGCACCGAGTCCAGGGTCGGGGTATCCCCGTCCGGGGTCAGCTCGTTCATGGAGTCGAGCGCCTGGGAGTTCTTCTCCTGCATTTCCGCCTGGTCCGCCTGAGCCATCAGCTGGTCCACCTGGGCCAGCTGCTCCTTCAGACGGGCGGAAGACTCCTTCTGCTGGCGCTGCGCCTGCTCCGCGGCCTGCTCCGCAGCCGCGTGCTGGGTCTTCAGGTTCTCCAGCTCGTTTTCTGCGGAGACCAGCTGGGAGGCCAGGACCTCAGCGGCGTCGTTGTACTCCTGGGCCTTCTGGCTATCGCCTTCCGCGGTGGCCTTATCCGCCAGCTCCAGCGCGCGCTTGGTCTGGTTCTGGTACTCCTCCCGGGTCTTGACCAGGCGGTTCAGCTGCATTTCCAGCTTGTTGCGGTTGCCGATGATCTCCGCGCCGTGATCGGAGATTTCCTGGTGCTGCTTCTTGGCCCCTTCGACGGCCTGCTGGATCTGGACCTTGGGATCAGCGTTCTCATCGATCTTCTGATCGAAGGAACTCATCAAGTACTTCCAGCCCTTGCTGAACGGATTAGCCATAGCTTTTAAGTCAACTCCTCGGGTACATCGAGCATAAAAAATCGCTTTCTCGCGAGTTTAGCGTTACTCACGAGAAAGCGTGCGGCGAAAGCTGCGGAAAGCCTAGTTGTTTTCGGCGTCTGCCTGGGCGTTCTGTTCCGCAACCTGCTTGCGGACCTCGTCCATGTCCAGGCCCTTGACCTGCTCAATGAGGTCCTCCAGGGCGGCCGGCGGCAGGGCGCCCGCCTCGCGAAAGACCATGATGGAGTCGCGGAAGATCATCAGGGTCGGGATGGACTGGATCTGCAGGGCGGCAGCCAGGCCCTGGTTGGCCTCGGTGTCCAGCTTGGCGAAGGTGAGATCGGTGTGCTTTTCCGAAGCCTCCTCGTAAATTGGGGCAAAGCGCTTGCACGGACCGCACCAATCGGCCCAGGCGTCTACGAGGACGATGCCGTCCTCGGTAACAGTCTTCTCAAAGCTATCTTCGGTCACATCGATGGTCGCCATCTGTAACGTTCTCCTTAAATTCGCGGTACGGGTACGTTGGCCACAACGGTACCGGACTCGCCTTTATTCCGTTTCTTCCGGTGTGGCATTTTCCCGGGCCAATCGGGAGGGAACCTACCCTTGCCCTATACCCCCTGGGGGTATACCATGAGAGAGAAAGCAACGCGAGGAAAGGAGCCACCATGGCCACCAAGAACTACACCGTCGAAGGCATGACCTGCGGGCACTGCGAACTCTCCGTCCAGGAAGAGGTCAGCGAGATCGCCGGCGTGACCGAGGCCAACGCCGATCACACCACCGGCACGCTCACCGTCACGGGCGAGGACTTCAGCGACGAGCAGGTCGCCGCCGCCGTAACCGAGGCCGGATACCAGGTGAAGTAAATGACCGCCCCCGATCTTGCCCGCTCCGCTGACACCGCCCACCTAGATCTCGGCGTCACGGGGATGACCTGTACCTCCTGCTCTTCACGGGTGCAGCGCAAGCTCAACAAGGTCGAGGGCGTTGACGCCCAGGTCAACTTCGCCACCGAGACCGCGGCGATCGACTTCGATCCGCAACTGTCCACGCCGCAATCGCTTATCGACGTCGTCCGGGCCGCCGGCTACGACGCCTTCGATCTCTCCGGCGCCGGGGACAACGGTTCCGGTGGCGCGGCGGGTGACTCCCCCACGGACGCGCTGTCCGCGGCCCGCGACGACGAGGCCCGGCAGCTGGCCCGCCGCACCGCTTGGGCGGCGATGCTCTCCGCCCCCATCATGGTCGTCTCGATGGTGCCGGCCTGGCAGTTTATGCACTGGCAGTGGGCGGCCGCCCTCCTGGCCACCGTGGTCTACGTGGTCGGCGGCGCCCCCTTCCACACCGCCGCCTGGGCGAACCTTAAGCACGGCGCGTTCACCATGGACACGCTCATCTCCTTGGGCACCTCCGCGGCCTATTTCTGGTCGCTCTACGTCATGTTCTTCGGCAACGCCGGCATGCCCGGCATGACCATGCACATGACGTTTAGCTCCAACCACGCCGAAATGGACCACATCTACTTCGAGTCGGTGGGCATGGTCATCACCTTCCTGCTGCTGGGCCGCTGGTTCGAGACCCGCGCCAAGGGCCAATCCTCCGCGGCCCTCAACGAGCTGCTGACCCTGGGGGCCAAGGATGCCACGGTCCTGCGCGACGGTAAGGAGGTGCGCGTGCCTATCGAGGAGCTCGCCGAGGGCGATGTCTTCGTCGTCCGGCCCGGCGAGAAAATCGCCACCGACGGCGTGGTCATCGCGGGCAATTCCGCCGTCGACGAATCCATGCTCACCGGCGAGTCCCTGCCCGTCGAGGTCACCGAGGGCTCCACGGTCACCGGGGCGACCATCAACTCCTCCGGCCGCTTGGAGGTCAAGGCCACGCGCGTCGGCAAGGACACGACCCTGCAGCAGATGGCCGAGCTGGTCACCGCCGCCCAGGCCTCCAAGGCCCCGGTGCAGCGGCTGGTCGACCGCATCGCGCAGATTTTCGTTCCCGTGGTGCTGGCCATCTCCGCGCTGACCCTCGTGGTCCATCTCTTCTTCGGCGGCGTGGCAGCGGCATTCGTCGCCGCGGTCTCCGTGCTCATCATCGCCTGCCCCTGCGCCATGGGCCTGGCAACTCCCACCGCCATGCTGGTGGGCACCGGGCGCGGCGCCCAGCTGGGGCTGCTCATCAAGGGCCCGGAGATCCTGGAGTCGACCAAGCAGGTCGACACCATCGTGCTGGACAAGACCGGCACCGTCACCGAGGGCGCCATGCGGGTGGCCGAGGTCTTCAGCGCCGACGGCACCGCCAGCCAGGCGGAGGTCCTCCGCCTAGCCGCCGCCGTGGAGGCCGGCTCCGAGCACCCCATCGCCCGCGCGATCTGCGCCGAAGCCCAGGGCGACTCGGCGGTCCCGACCGCCACCGACTTCACCACCGTGGCCGGGCAGGGCGCGCAGGCCCACGTCGACGGCCGCACCGTCCGCGTCGGCCGCCCGGCCGCGCAGCTTTCCGATGCCCAGGGCCTGGCCAGCGCCTTTACCCGGGCGGAGGAAGCCGGCGGCACCGCCGTGGTCGTGACCCGCGACGAGGAGCCGATCGGGGTCATCGACGTGCGCGATACGGTCAAGGACACCTCGGCCGAGGCCATCGCCCAACTCCGTAAGCTGGGCCTGCGCCCGCACCTGCTCACCGGCGACAACGAGGGCGCGGCCCGGGCCGTGGCCGAGCAGGTCGGCATCGCTAGCGCGGACGTGACCGCGGGTGTTATGCCGGAAGACAAAGTCGCGGTCATCCGGCGGCTGCAAGAAGGCGGGCACAACGTGGCGATGGTCGGCGACGGGATCAACGACGCCGCCGCCTTGGCGCAGGCCGACTTGGGCCTGGCCATGGGTGCGGGCACGGACGTGGCCATCGAGGCCTCCGACATCACCCTGATGAACAGCGACCTGCGCGCCGCGGTGGATGCGATCCGCCTCTCCCGCCGCACGCTGCGCACGATCAAGGGCAACCTGTTCTGGGCCTTTGCCTACAACGTGGTGCTTATCCCCGTGGCCGCCTTCGGTCTGCTCAACCCGCTCTTCGCCGGGCTGGCCATGGCGCTAAGCTCCGTCTTCGTGGTCAGCAACTCCCTGCGGCTACGCGGCTTTCAGAGCACAATTCGGGGGTAGGAGAAAAGAAAAGTCCTGGGCAGCCGCATAAAACACTGGCCTTGGGCGGGGGCACGTCCTACAGTTAGGTTTCCATGACCCCTATCACTCCTACTTCCCTGACCCGCAACCAACGCCTGGACCGCCTGCCGGTGACCCCTAAACACCGGCGGCTCATCTTTGGCTCTGGGCTCGGCTGGGCGCTCGACGCGATGGACGTCGGGCTGATTTCCTTCATCATGGCCGCACTCGCCCTGCACTGGGACCTGAGCAGCACCCAGACCTCGTGGCTGGCCTCGGCCGGCTTCATCGGCATGGCCATCGGCGCTTCCGTCGGCGGGCTACTCGCCGACAAGCTGGGCCGCCGCCAGGTCTTCGCCGCCACTCTGCTCGTTTACGGCCTCGCCACCGGCGCTTCCGCGATGGCGACGGGCCTGGCGGTGCTCATCGTCCTGCGCTTCATCGTCGGCCTAGGGCTGGGCGCCGAGCTGCCCGTGGCCTCCACACTCGTCTCGGAGTTCTCCCCGCGCCGCATCCGCGGCCGGCTGGTGGTGATCCTGGAGGCCTTCTGGGCGCTGGGGTGGATCGCCGCCGCCGTCATCGGCACCTTCGTCGTCGGCGCCTCCGACTCGGGCTGGCGCTGGGCGCTCCTCATCGGCATGGTGCCCGCCGCCTACGCCGCCTACGTGCGCCTGGGACTCCCGGAGTCCGTGCGCTTCCTGGAGGATCGCGGCCGCCACTCGGAGGCCGAGAAGATCGTCCGCTCCTTCGAAGACTCCGCCGAAAAATCCGGCGCCACCGTAGAGACCGAGCCGCCGGCCGCGGTGGAAACCGCCCCGGAGGATGAGAAGGAATCCCTGTTCTCGCCGCGCCTGCGCCGCCGCACCGCGGCCTTCTGGACCGTGTGGTTCTGCGTCAACCTGTCCTACTACGGCGCGTTCATCTGGATCCCCTCCCTGCTGGTCGCGGACGGTTTCGGCCTGGTGAAGTCCTTCAGCTTCACGCTGATTATCACCCTGGCGCAGTTGCCCGGTTACGCCGCGGCCGCCTGGCTCATTGAGGTCTGGGGGCGGCGGGCCACCCTCACCGTCTTCCTGGTGGGATCCGCGCTGGCCGCCGGTCTCTACGGCTGGGCTAGCACCGACGCGCTCATCATCGTCGCCGGCTGCCTGCTGTCGTTTTTCAACCTGGGCGCCTGGGGCGCTCTCTACGCCATCGGCCCAGAGCTCTACCCCACCCGCCTGCGCGGCCGAGGCACGGGTGCGGCCGCCGGCTTCGGCCGGCTGGCCTCCATCGCCGCCCCGCTCATCGTGCCGCCGATCGTGGCCGCGGCCGGCACCCCGTGGCTCTTTGTCCTTTTCGCGGTCTCCTTCGCCATCGCCGCCGCGGCGGCCTGGGCCCTGCCGGAGCAGGCGAACAAGGAGCTCGCCGATTAGGGCTCACCCCGCGCCCGGCGTGCTTTAATAATGCCCATGCGTACTTGGTTATCGCTCCTGTGCTACCTCGCCGTGATGGTGGCCATCACCACCCTGAAGCCCTTCTACCAGATCGGCTACCTGTGGGACCCGGCGCGCCAGCGGGTCCGGGAGCTGCACCTGGTCCCCTTCGACGAATTCGCCGGCTCTACCTGGTTTGCCCCGCTCTTTGAGTACGCCGGCAACACGGCGTTCTTCGTCCCCTTCGGGGTGCTGGCCTTCATCCTGGTGCCCAGCGTTAGCCGGGTGACCGCGTGGGGCTTCGCGGTGAGCCTGGCCGTCGAGGTGGTCCAGTACCTGGGCGCACTGGGGCGGACCGACGTCGATGATTTGTTGTTTAACACCCTGGGGGCGCTCATCGGCGCGCTGATTGCGCGCGCCTGCGGCCGCCGGGCCTACCCCGTCTGGCGGGGTCTCTCCTTCGTCCTGACCGCGGTTTTCCTCGTGCTCGTGGTACTCGGCCCGCGCCTGGGCGACGCGGACAAGGTGGTCGATCTGGCCGGCGCCTATCCGTGCCCCATGTTGACGAACCGGGAGTAGTGCAGCTGGTGGGCGACGCCGACGTCGCCGATGGGCCCACCACGGTGCTTGGCCAGGATGATGTCGGCCTCGCCGGCGCGCTCGTTGTCGCGGTCCTGGGAGTCTGGGCGGTAGAGCAGCATAACCATATCCGCGTCCTGCTCCAGAGAGCCGGACTCACGCAGGTCGGCCAGCTGCGGGCGCTTGTCGGTACGGGCCTCCGGGCCACGGTTCAGCTGGGAGATGGCGATGACGGGCACTTCCAGCTCCTTGGCCAGAAGCTTCAGGGAGCGGGAGAACTCACTGACCTCTTGCTGGCGGGACTCGACCTTCTTGCCCGAGGACATCAGCTGCAGGTAGTCCAGCACGATGAGGTCGAGGCCGTGCTGCTGCTTGAGGCGGCGGGCCTTGGTGCGGATTTCCATCATCGTCAGGTTCGGCGAGTCATCGATAAACAGCGGCGCGTCCTGGATGCGGTTCAGGGTGTCATTGATCTTGGTCCAGTCATCGCCGCTGACGTTGCCGCCGCGCATATCCGATAGTTTGACCTCGGACTCGGCGGAGAGCAAGCGCATGACGATCTCGGACGCGGACATCTCCAAGGAGAAGATGACCGAGGTGCGGCCGTGGGCCAGGGAGGCCGAGCGCATGAAGTCCATGGCCAGCGTCGACTTACCGACACCCGGGCGGGCCGCGATGATGATCATCTGCCCGGCGCGCAGGCCGTGGGTGAGCTTGTCCAGGTCGTAGAAGCCGGTCGGCACGCCGGTT
Source organism: Corynebacterium sp. 32222D000AT (assembly GCF_053546955.1). Lineage (NCBI taxonomy): Bacteria > Bacillati > Actinomycetota > Actinomycetes > Mycobacteriales > Corynebacteriaceae > Corynebacterium > Corynebacterium sp. 32222D000AT. The sequence continues at coordinate 10,675 of NZ_JBPPVW010000010.1, forward strand.
TCCTGACCGCCGTTTTGCAGCTCCGTGAGCTCATCGATGGTGGGCGTAATCAGATCGCCCAGGACGTGGTAGTCCTCCGCGGTCTTCTTCTGCGCGACCGCGAAGACCTGCTGCTGGGCGCTGTCCAGCAGCCCCTCCAGCTCCTGGTCTTCCGTGCCCTCGAAGCCGAGCTCCACCACGCGGGTGCCGGCGTCCACCAGGCGGCGCAACACCGCCTTCTCCGCCACGATCTCGGCATAGTAACGCGCGTTCGCGGCCGTCGGCACGCTCGACAGCAGCGTGTGCAGGTACGGCGCGCCGCCGACGCGGTCCAGATCGTGGGAGCGGTCCAGCCGGGAGGCCAAGATAACCGGGTCGATCCGCTTGTTCTCCGAGTACAGGTCCAGCATGGCGTGGTAGATGATGCTGTGCGCCGGGTAGTAGAAGTCCTCCGGGTCCAGCTCCTCGATGACCTCGATGAGCGTGCTGGGGTTGAGCAGCATGGAGCCCAGAACGCCCTGCTCGGCGTCCTTGTTGGCCGGCGGGTGCCGGTACTCCGCTAGCTGGTTGAAATCCTCCCGGCCGCCACGCTTGGCCGGACGGGAATAGCTGCGGTAGCCGCCTTCGTCCGGCGGTTCCGGCGGGATGTACCCGTCGTCAAAGCTGTCGAAACTCGCGTTCGCCTCAGCCGCCATTGTCGTCTCGCTCCCCTTCAGAAAATAATGTCCGCAGTAGTCTCGGTAATCTCTTTAGTGTCGGTAATCTCAGTCATCTCTGTCAGCGCGGTCAACTCAGTTTAACCGCCACCGCAGACACTGGCTCAGGCACTGCCCCTTCCGGGCCTCTTCCTGCTCTTTTGCCATTGTCCTGGAATCCCTCGCGGGACGCCCTTGGCCGGCGCCTACATGGTCGCCACGATGACGTACTGGAGGCCGGTAAAGATCCAGATCATACAGTTGGGGATGAGCACCCACATAACCCCCATCCACGGCCGCCAGCGGATATAGCCGCGGTACTTGCGCACCATGATGACGCCGCAACCCAACATGCCGAAGACCGGCACCACGAGCACAGCAAAGCCCCAGAAGATCTGTTGGCCAGGGCTGCACAGCCAGGCGGCCTCCCCGGCCTCGCACAGCGGGCCGCCGATAAGCCGCATGATGATGCCGAGGACGAAAGCGACTGCGAACGAGGCCACCAGCACCGAGCCGACGTACCACAGGGCCTGCCGGCTGGACTGCTCGTTCTTCTGGGCGATGACAGCCGGGTCCGGCTCGTCCGCGAGCTCGTCGAAGCTGTGCGGCTCCGGCCGAGGCACGTTGCTGAAATCAGCATCCGTTGACAAATCGTTTTCTGGGTGCTCGAAGCCGCGCGAATTATGGGACCGCGAATTATAGGACATAGTGGGGCCTAGTCTAGCCCAGCCGCTAGCCGCTTAGTTACCCGCCGGATAGACCAAGACCGGCACGCGCATGTGCGGCAGTAGTTCCGTGGCGGTCGAGCCGATGAAGACCCGGGCGATGGGGCCCATCGGGTTGGAGCCCATCACCATGAAATCGCCCTTTTTCCACTTCAGGGCGTCGACCGCGCCGCGCCAGCCGCTGCCGATGCCGATGTCGGTGCGCACGTCCAGCTCCGGGTACCGTTCCATCACCCAGTCGCGGGCGACGTCCAGCAGCGCCAGGGATTGCTCGCGCCACTGGTTGGTCAGCTCGTCTGCGACATCGCGGTGGTTATCGAAGGGGGCGTGGATGATGCCGGACGGGGAAAAGGCCACGATGCGCAGCGGCACTCCCCACGTGTGGGCCATCTCCGCCGCGCGGCCGAGCGCCGGGTCGTCCTTCTGCCCGTCTTCCTCGGTGAAGGCGAAGTTCACGCGGGTCACCCCGTGCTTGGACAGCTTAACCTGCTTCGGCGCCAGCCCGACCGGCACGGGCGAATAATGCAGGAGGGTATCGGCGGTGGATCCGGCCATGAAACGGCCCTTCGGCGCGGCTTGGTTGGGCCCTAAGAAAATCATGTCCGCCGCGAAGTCGTTCGCCGCCTCTGTGATGAGCTGCGGCTTGGACGAGCCGTTCGACAACAGCGAGACCTCGTCGTCCCAGCAAGATTCATCCAGCCCCGCGGCGGACAGCGCCTTTTCCACCTCGGCGCGGCAGGCCTCGGCTTCCTTGCGGAAGTATTTCTTGTATTTCTTGCCCAGCTTGAACAAAGGCGTGGCCGCCCAGGGCTGCAAAAGGGTAGACAAAACCCGCACCTTGACGGGCATGGTCCGCGACAACCAGGCGGCAAAATCGATCGCCTCAGTGCCGGAGTAGCTCGGGGTCCACGAGACCAAAATGCGCATGGTCTGCGGCAATTCTGCTACTTCGGCGAGATCGTCAGGGAGGTTGTCTGTGGGCATGAACCTAATTCATTACGGGGGCTTGCTGTCTGACCATTTTATAAATGTCGCTCCCCTATTACCTAATCCCGGCTGGGCCGGTAGATCTCCGCCAGCTGGTTAATCAGGTCGCCGACCTCCTCGGCAGTCTGGAGGCCGTCCTTGTCCAGCCAGCGCAGAATCTCCGCCAGAGCGTGCGCGCGCTGGCTCGAGACCTCCTCGAGCTCCCGGTCTCCTTCCGGGGTGAGCGCGACCAGGACGCCGCGGCGGTCGTTCTCGTCGCGCATGCGCTTGACCAGCCCGCGCCGCTCCAGCTGGTACAGCGCGTTCGAGGCAGTGGGCATGCGGATGAGCTCCGCCTGCGCGATCTGGCTGACGCGGGACGGACCCCGCTCCTTGAGCTGGTTCATGATGGAGACCTGCGAGGTGGTCAGGCTCGATCCTTCGGTCGTGCGCTGGAAAATCACCATCAGCTTGTTCAGAGCCGGTTGAATCTTCGCAGCGACAGCGAAAGCCTCCTCCGCGCTGGACGGGGACTCTTGGGGCCTTTCTGCGGGGCTAGATTCATTCATGAAACCTAAGTTTAGCGGTTTTGTGCAGCAAACGTTAACACCTTCCCGCTCCCGCCGGAGGCCCGCTTGCCCGGCTAGGACTGCCCGCCGCGGATGAACTCCTCCAGCTGGGCCCGCGCGATATCGTCCGGCAGCTGCTGCGGCGGGGACTTCATCAGGTAGGAGCTGGCCGGCAGGATCGGCCCGCCCAGCCCGCGGTCGAGGGCAATCTTGGCCGCGCGCACGGCGTCGATGATGATGCCGGCGGAGTTGGGCGAGTCCCAGACCTCCAGCTTGTATTCCAGGTTGAGCGGGACCTCGCCGAAGGCGGAGCCCTCCAGGCGGACGTAGGCCCACTTGCGGTCGTCCAGCCACTCCACGTAGTCCGAGGGGCCGATGTGGACGTTGCGGTCCTCCTTCTTGCCGGCCAGCGGCCCGGACTGCAGGTTGGAGGTCACCGCCTGCGTCTTGGAGATCTTCTTGGACTCCAGGCGGTTGCGGTCCAGCATGTTCTTGAAGTCCATGTTGCCGCCGACGTTGAGCTGCATGGTGCGATCCAGGCGCACGCCGCGGTCCTCGAAGAGCTTGGCCATGACGCGGTGGGTGATGGTGGCGCCCACCTGCGACTTGATGTCGTCGCCGACGATGGGCACGCCCGCGTCGGTGAACTTCTTAGCCCACTCCGGGTCGGAGGCGATGAACACGGGCAGGGCGTTGACGAAGGCACAGCCGGCATCGATAGCCGCCTGGGCGTAGAACTTGTCGGCCTCCTCCGAGCCCACGGGCAGGTAGCTGACCAGCACCTCCGCGCCGGCCTCACGCAGGGCCTGGGCGACGTCGACGGCCGGCTCGGCGGATTCCTCGATGCTGTCCAGGTAGTGCGTGCCCAGCCCGTCCAGGGTGGGGCCGCGCTGCACGCTAACCCCCAGGTCCGGGACCTCGGCGATGGTGATGGTGCAGTTGCGGGAGGCGCGGGTGGCGGCGGCCAGATCCGCGCCCACCTTGGCGGCATCCACGTCGAAGGCAGCGACGAATTCGATGTCGCCCACATGGTAGTCGCCGAGCCGCGCGTGCATGAGGCCCGGAATTTTCTCGTCCTCGGCGGCGTTACGGTAGTACTCCACGCCTTGGATGAGGGAGGTGGCGCAGTTGCCGACGCCCACGATGGCGACTTTGACTTTTCCAGACACGGTCGGGTCTAACTCCTTGGTTCGGCTGAATATGTGGCTGATACCTAAAAGCGGCACGGACGCCGCCGGTTCACATCGCTGAGCCTAGGCCGCGGCCCGGCACGGGTGTGGGCGGGACAGCAAGTGGATCGATCAAGATGGCACAAAACCCACTAGATTGGGGCGCCACCGGCGGCCGGAACCTTAACCTCCGAGCAAACGCCGGGGCTTTGAGACAGGAAGGGACAGTTGATGAGCGGACTCGTGTTCACCCAGGCGGTCTCCCACCAGTGGGAGCGCGCCCAGTGCATCCGCGATCTCCGGGCGGGCCGGATCCTGCGCGAGGAGGTCTGCGACGCCGATTTCCTCCTGCGGGCGGCCGCCCAGCACCACGGGGTCGACCTGCCCAAGGCGTGCCCGGTCTGCGGGGCGGAGAGCATGCGGCTGACCCGGTGGGTCTACGGGGATAGCTTGGGGCGCCGGGCGGGCAGCGCGCGCCGGCTGAGCGAGATCGCCGACTTCGCGGCCGAAGGCTTGGAATTCACCGTGCACACCGTGGAGGTATGCCCGTCCTGCCGCTGGAATTACCTGCTAGAAACGGCGGAGGCCCGCCACCGCACAGATTGACCGAAGCTGTGAGTTGTGCGTGTTAGTTTTCTGCGGGCCCACCTAGCCGGTAAGCTGCGAATATTGAAGTCTAGGTTTACAAGTTAAGTAAGGGCTAAGGTCGCAGTGACTGACAATAGTGGATCCCGCACCCGCGATAACCAGGGCGCGGCTAAACCAGCCTCCGCTGGCCAGGCGAAAAACAAGCGCCGTTGGCCGTGGATCGTCCTCGCGGTCGTCGGCGTAATCGTCTTCCTTCCCCTGGCGATTTTCGCGTACGCCTACGCGCAATACGACGTCCCGGAGCCGGAGGAGCTGACTAACAACCAGATCTCCTACATCTACGCCAACGACTCGTCGACGCAGCTGGCGCGCATCGTGCCCCCGGAGGGCAACCGTAGCCAGGTCAAGCTCGACGAGATCCCGGATCACACGGAAAACGCTGCCCTGGCAGCCGAGGACCGCGAGTTCTGGACCAACTCCGGCTTCTCCCTGAGCGGTTTCGCCCGCGCCGTGCTGGGTGAAATCACCGGCAACTCTTCCGCCGGCGGCGGTTCCACCATCACGCAGCAGTACGTGAAAAACACCCTGGTCGGTGACGAGCGCTCCTACGTGCGCAAGGCGCGCGAGCTCATCTACTCGATCAAGATGACCAACGAGTGGTCCAAGGAAGACATCCTCAACGCCTACCTCAACACCGTCTACTTCGGCCGGAACGCCTACGGCATCCAGGCCGCCTCCAACGCCTACTTCGACAAGAACGTCGAGGACCTGACGGTCGAAGAGTCCGCCCTGCTGGCCGGCGTCATCCAGGCCCCCAGCGCCCTGGACCCGGCGGTGGATGAGAACGCGGCCGAGGCCCGCTGGAACTACGTCATGGACGGCCTGGTCGACATGGGCGAGCTCGACGCCGCGGAGCGCGCCGGCATGCAGATGCCGCAGACCCGCGAGCAGGGCGAGTACTCCGCCTACACGGAGGCCCCCGGCGCCAACGGCCACATCAAGAACCAGGTCATCCGGGAGCTGGGCGAGGTCGGCATCACCGAGGAAGACGTCAACACCCGGGGCCTGCGGATCACCACAACCATCGACATGAACGTCCAGAACGCCGGCATCGACGCCGTGGATACCAACCTGGCTCCGCTGCAGGAAGACGCCCGCGCGGCGGCCGTGACCATTGAACCGTCCACCGGCGCTATCCGCGGCTACTTCGGCGGCCACGAGGAGCACGGCTGGGACTACGCCAACGCTCCCCTGCAGACCGGCTCGACGTTCAAGATCATGGCCCTGGCGGCCGGCCTCCAGCAGGGCATCTCGCTGGATACCAACTACTCCTCCGCCCCGTACCAGCTGCCCGGTTCGCAGGTGGTCAACAACGTCAACGGCAGCGGCTGTGGCGTGTGCTCCCTGCGCGAGGCGACGAAGAAGTCCTACAACACCTCCTTCATCCGCCTGCAGGAGGACCTGAAGAACACCACGCAGGACACCGCGGACATGGCCCACGCCCTGGGCGTGGCCCGCTCCCTGCCGGGGATTGAAAAGACCCTGACCGAGAACGGCAAGCAGCCCTACGAGGGCATCGTTCTGGGCCAGTACCAGTCCCGCCCGATGGACATGGCCATCGCCATGGCCACCCTGGCCAACCAGGGCGTCTGGCACAACCCGCACTTCGTCGAGAAGGTCGAGACCATCAACGGCGAGGTCCTCTACGAGCACCCGACGGATAAGGGTGAGCGCCGCGTCGGCCAGCAGGTAGCCAACAACGTCATCGACGCCATGCGCCCCGTGGCCGCCTGGTCGAACGGCGCCCTGGCGGGCGGCCGCGAGTCCGCCTCCAAGACCGGTACCGCCCAGCTGGGCGACACCGGCTACAACAAGGACACCTGGATGGTCGGCGCGACCCCGCAGCTGGCCACCGCCGTATGGGTCGGTACCGCGGAAAACACCGACGCCATCTTCAACGCCTACGGCGGCAACATGTACGGCGCCGGCGCCCCGACCCAGATCTGGAAGTCCATCCTGGACACCTCGCTGGCCGAGGCCGACTACGAGACCTTCCCGCAGGCGGCTCCCGTGCGCTACGGCACCGGCGGGGCCGGCGGCGGCGCGACCTACTACGCGCCGACGGAGGACACCTACACCCCGAGCGACTCGGAGGGCGTCGAAGAAGCCCCGGCCGAGGGCGAGGGCGAACAGCCCACGCAGCCGGCCCCGGCCGAGCCGAGCCGTAACCCGAACGACAACTCCGGTAACGGCGGCGGCAACGCCCCGTCCGGCGGTAACGGCGGCGGCAATGGCGGCGGAAACGGCGGCGGTGGCGGCGGGGGCAACCCCTCGCTCGAGGACTTCCTCGAAGATCCCCAGGGCGGCTTAGCCGACATCCTGGGCTAGGCGCCGAGGCGGAGGAGTACACACGCATATGCACGACACCGCCCCGCGCAATTGGGTGCCGCTGAGCGCGGAGCCCATGGCCCGCGGCATCGTCGACTTCTTGGGTGGGCCGGCCGGGCGCTTTGCCCGCCCCCGCCCGCACTGGATGACCCCGGCCCGGGCGGTCATCGCGGTCGCGTGGGTTTTCCTCGCCCTCGGTTTTCTGGCCAAGGCCAACTGCGCGGGCGGCATCCGGGACGAGCACGGCGCGGTCCAGCTCGACTGGTCCGGCAACCGGCACTACACCTCCGCCTGCTACAACGACATCGTGCCGCTCTTTGCCGGGCGCGGCCTCGACCAGGGCGGCTTCCCTTACGCCTTCTCCTGGGTCGAGGACGGCGTCACCCGCTACATGGAATACCCGGTGCTGGCCGGGCTCTTCCAAGGCGCGATCGCGGCCGTGTCGCGCGCGACCCACCCCCTGGTGGTCTGGGCGGGCATCCCGGCCGCCGGCTGGTACTTCGCGCTCACGGCGCTGGCGATGTCCGTCCTCTGGGTCGCGACCATCACCCTCGTGATGCGCCTGGTGGGCAATCGCTTCTGGGACACGCTGCTCATCGCGGCCAGCCCCCTGGTTATCGTCCACGCCTTCACGAACTGGGACATCCCTTCCATCTTCTGCATGGTCGCCGCCGTTTCCGCTTTCCAGCGCTCCCGGCCGGGCTGGGCGGGGTTCTGGGTTGGCATTGGCACCGCGGTCAAGCTCTGGCCGCTTTATATCCTGGGCGCCTACCTCGTGCTGGCCATCCGCACGAAGTCGTGGCGGCCGTTCAGCCAGATGCTGGGGACCACCACGCTGACGTGGCTGGCGGTCAACCTGCCGGTGGCGCTGGCCTATCCGGCGGCGTGGGGAGAATTCTTCCGGCTCAACTCGGAGCGGTCCTGGGAGTGGACCACCGTCTACGCCGTGTTGGCCCGCAACACACCGTTTAACGTCTCCCCCGGCGTTCTCAACGTCATCTCCTTCGGGCTCTTTGCCGCCCTGTGTCTGGCCATCCTCGTCGTCGGCCTTAAGGCCGCCCGCACCCCGCGGGTGGGCGAGCTCATCTTCCTCATCGTGGCCGCGTTCTTGTTGGTCAACAAGGTCTGGTCGCCGCAGTACTCGCTGTGGCTGCTTATCCCGGCGGTGCTGGCCGTGCCGCGATGGCGGCTGATTACCGCGTGGCCCTGCGCCGAGTTCGCGGTCTGGCCGCTGTTGATGTGGCACATGCTGGGCGCCGAAAACGGCGGCATCCCGCACGAGCTGCTGGATACCGCCATCCTGGTGCGCGACGGCCTCATCATCGCCATGGTCGTGCTGGTGCTGCGGCAGCTTCGCGGCAGCGCCCACGACGCCGTGCGCAGCGTCCACCCCGACCGTCCATATTCCGATCCCCTACAACCGTTGCACTAATCATGCTCATCACCATCATTGGCATTATCTCTATCGTCATTGGCTTTGCCTGTGTGGGCACGGCCTACTACCTCTACCAGCAAAAGGGCCAGCGCACCGCGCCAATCGTCCTGGGCCTTTTGGCCCTGGTTTTCCTGACGCTCGTGCCCGCGGGCAGCGCCGTGTTTTTCGCCGCTACCCAGGGCGGCTAGATTTCAGTTTTGGGCCCCGAGTGCGGTACTGTGGTGGGGTTGCTTGACGCAACGTACCCTCCTGCCACATCCGCAAAGGTGATGTGGCCGAAAACCATTTACTAGACCATAGGAGGTGATGAGGTCCGTGCGTCACTACGAAGTAATGATCATTCTGGATCCTAGCCAGGATGAGCGCACCGTAACCCCGTCCCTAGACAAGTTCCTCGACTCCGTCCGCAAGGACGGCGGCAAGGTTGAAAACGTCGATGTCTGGACCAAGCGTCGCTTGGCCTACCCCATCAACAAGAAGGAAGAGGGCATCTACGCCGTCGTCAACCTGGAGTGCGAGTCCCACTCGGTGCTCGAGCTCGATCGCCGTTTGAACCTGAACGACGCCATTCTGCGTACCAAGGTTCTGCGCACCGACGCTAAATAGCGGATACTGGGGTTTGTAAAAACTACAGTTTCCACGAAAAGGAGTTTAAGAACATGGCACAGGGAGATACCCCAATCACCGTAGTAGGCAATATCGTCGCCGATCCGGAATTGCGTTTCACCCCGTCTGGCGCACCCGTAGCTAATTTCCGGGTGGCCTCTACCCCGCGTTACTTCAATGCGCAGCAACAGCAGTGGGAAGACGGCGAAGCTATGTTCTTGACCTGCAACGCCTGGCGCAACATGGCTGAAAACGTCGCAGAGACCCTGACCAAGGGCATGCGCGTTATTGTCAACGGCCGCCTGAAGGCCCGCAGTTTCCAGACCCGAGACGGTGACAACCGCACCGTTTTCGAGATTGACGTTGATGAGGTTGGCCCCTCGTTGAAGTACGCCAAGGCCCAGGTTCACCGCAACCCGCGTGAGGGCGGCAGCGGCAACTTTGGCAACAACCAGGGCGGAAACAACTCGGGTTCCAACAACTTCGGCTCCAATCAGGGCGGAAACCAGGGCGGCTTCGGCGGTAACCAGGGCAACCAGGGCGGTTTCAGCCAGGGTGGCTTTGGCGGCAACCAGCAGTCCGCGCAGGACAACGATCCGTGGAATTCTGCACCGCAGGCCGGAGGCTTCTCCGGCGCTGATGATGAACCCCCGTTCTAACTAAGTGCGCAGTAATCATCGAATAAACGACTCAATTGAAAGGCAGGGATCATGAAGCTGATCCTCACCGCTGCCGTTGAGAACCTCGGCGCCCCCGGCGAAATTGTTGAGGTTAAGAACGGCTACGGACGTAACTACCTGCTGCCGCGCGGCCTGGCCATCGTTGCCACCCGCGGCGCAGAAAAGCAGATCGAGGGCATCAAGCGTGCCCAGGAAGCTCGCGCAATCCGCGACCTGGACCACGCTCGCGAGGTCCGCGATCAGCTTGAGCAGCTCAACGACGTCACGGTCGAGGTTAAGACCTCCGAGAAGGGCAAGCTCTTCGGCTCCGTGAACGCTGAGGACATCGTCAACGCCGTGAAGAAGGCTGGCGGCCCGAACCTGGACAAGCGCATCGTCAAGATGCCCAAGGGCCTGGTCAAGAAGACCGGCAACTACCAGGTCGAGCTCCAGCTGCACGCTGACGTTCTCGGCAAGGTGAACTTCTCGGTCGTAGCTGCCTAATTAGGCGCTCGACGGTCAAACCATAGACCCAAAGACAACAGCAGCTTGAAGGCCCTGGGGCCGAAATCCTATGTGAGGTGGGATTTCGCCCCGGGGCCTTTTTGCATGCCCACACGGTCATCCCCGGCACCTATCGCGCAGATCCCCGCGATCTGGCGCCTGGTCGGACCGCGAACCCGAACGCGGACTACGGGCCTGTGAGTAACTGTGGATAACTCGGCTCCAGCTGTGGATAACTTCTACCCGGGGACGACTGTTACGAAAAATATACAGGTTCAAAGTGACGCCCCGTCGCCGCAGGTAGGAAAGTTATTCACGTTTTTCTTTAAAGTATTCACACCTTTAAAAACCGTCTGACCTGCAATTATTAAAACCGCTGGTCAGAAAATTAGAGAGTTATCCACAGCGCCCGGTGGATACTTCGACGACGAAAGCAAAGGTGAGAGGGAATTCTACAGCTACCTGTGGATAACTCCCCCGGCCTTATCCACCAGGGGCGGCGATTTGTACCCCCGAGCCCAACGCAGCGGGGGTAAAAGCGGGCACCTCTCCCCGACTGGATTTGCCTCGCCCTCCCCCGAACCATGCCCCGGGGTATTCGCCCTAGTTGCCCTTTTTCCCGGCGGCCTCGGCGGCTACCGCCGCGCAGTCGGGCCGGCCGCAGTGCTGGGTCTCGGTGTGCTGGGCGCAGTCGTCGCAGATGAGGACCTGACGCCGGCAGGTATCCTCATTGATGCAGTTATGGAAGGTGTTCGTCCCGGCGCCGCAGTGCACGCAGTGGCCCAGCTGGATGAAGCCGGGGTCCTCGGTGCCGATGCCGAATTCGTGGTGCATGCGCTTGTCGAAGACGTACATCGAGCCTTCCCACAGCCCGTCGTTTCCGTATTTCTCCCCGTAGCGCACGATCCCGCCGTCGATTTGGTAGACCTCGTTGAAACCGCGGTTTTTCATCAGGGCGGAGAGGACCTCGCAGCGAATCCCGCCGGTGCAGTAGGACACGACGGGCCGGTCCTTCATCCAGTCGTATTTGCCGGACTCCAGCTCCTTGATGAAGTCGTGCGTGGTATTTACATCCGGCACGACTGCGCCCTTGAACTTGCCGATCTCGGCCTCCATGGCGTTGCGGCCGTCGAAGAAGACGACGTCGTCGCCGCGCTCGGCGACCAGCTCGTTGACCTGCTCGGGGCGCAGGTGGACGCCGCCGCCGACGACGCCGTCCTCGTCGACCTGCAGTTCCTGGGGCGCGCCGAAGGCCACGATCTCGTCGCGTACCTTCACCGACAACCGCGGGAAGTCGTCCGCGGAGCCCTCCGACCACTTGAAGGCCATCTTCTTGAAGCCGGGGTAGTCGCGGGTCTTGCGCACGTAGCGCTTACAGGCGTCCATGTCCCCGCCCACGGTGCCGTTGATCCCGTGCTCGGAGACCAGGATCCGGCCCTTGAGCCCCAAAGATTCACACAGGTCCCGCTGCCACAGCATGATGGCCTGCGGGTCCTTGAGCGGGGTAAAGCAGTAGTACAGGAGAATTTTGCCGATGCTCACGCCTTAAAATCTTAGGCGGGGCACCGGCAAATTCCGAATTGTTGACCTGCGGTTTAGCGCTTGTGGTACAAGCCCTTCTTGCGGGCAAAGACCGGGTCCGAGGTCACCAGCACGCCCAGGTTACGGAAAATCCCCTCGTCTACCGAGCCCAGGATGGTGGTGGTGTGGACGTCGCAGCCGGTCAATTCCTTGATGTGCTCGAGGGCGCGGCGGGCGTTCTCGTCCTTCGCCGCGGACGTCGACAGGGCGATGAGCACCTCGTCGGTGTGCAGGCGCGGGTTGCGGGAGCCCAGGTGCTTGGTCTTGAGCGTTTGGATCGGCTCGATGGCCTCGGGGGAGAGCAGGTGGATCTCGTCGTCGATGCCGGCCAGGTGCTTGAGTGCGTTGAGCAGCATGGCCGCCGAGCAACCCAGCAGCGCGGAGGTACGGCCGGTGATGATAGTGCCGTCGGCCAGCTCCAGTGCGGAGGCCGGATCCCCGGTCTCCTGGGCGCGCTGGCGCGCCGGCTCGACGACCGGGCGATCCTCAGCGCGGATGCCGGCCTTGGCCATGATGACCGCGGCGCGGTCGGACTGGGTGGAATCCAGGCCCTCGCGGGCTTCTTCGACTAGCGCCTTGAAGTAGCGGCGGATGATCTCCTGCTGGGAGGCGGCGCGGCAGACGGCGTCGTCAGTAATGCACAGGCCGGCCATGTTGACACCCATATCCGTGGGGGACTGGTAGGGGGTCTGGCCGGTCAGGCGCTCCAGCAGCGACTTGAGCAGCGGGAAGGCCTCCACGTCGCGGTTGTAATTCACCGTGGATTCCCCGTAGGCCGACAGGTGGAAGTGGTCGATGATATTCGAGTCGTTCAGGTCCACGGTCGCGGCCTCGTAGGCCAGGTTGACCGGGTGCTCGAGGGGCAGGTTCCAGATGGGGAAGGTCTCGAACTTGGCGTAACCGGCCTGCACGCCGCGCTGGTGCTCGTGGTAAATCTGGCTCAGCGCAGTGGCCAGCTTGCCGGAGCCCGGCCCCGGCGCGGTAACCACGACGAGGTCCCGGGTGGTCTCGGCGAATTCGTTGCGGCCGAGCCCCTCCTCGGAGACGATCAGATCCGTGTCGGTCGGGTAGCCAGGGATAATGCGGTGCCGGGCGACCTTGAGACCCAGGCGCTCCAGCTTGTCGATGAAGGCTTCAGCCGGGCCGTTGCCGTCCTCCAGCTGGGTCATGACCACGTTGTTAACCAGGAAGCCGCGTTCGCGGAAGACGTCGACCAGGCGCAGCAGGTCGTCTTCGTAGAGGATGCCCAGATCCGCGCGCACCTTCTGTCGGGCGATGTCCTTGGCGTTGATGCAGACGAGGATCTCCACCTCGTCCCGGATATGCTCCAGCATGGCAATCTTGTTGTCCGGGGTGAATCCGGGCAGCACGCGGGAGGCGTGCATGTCATCAAAAAGCTTGCCGCCCATCTCCAGGTAAAGCTTTCCCCCGATGTCACGCCGCCGGGCGCTGATGTGTTCGGACTGGAGTTGGATGTATTTTTCGCGGTCAAATCCAAGTGCGTGCGTCATAAATGGCCCTTCTTGCTCCATCAGCATGGGCGGCGTTACTGCCGTCTTATCGATTTATGTACGCCGCTACAGTCTACGCAACCCCGACCTAAAAGTCATAGAAATCCTAGTCAGCCTATAACGAGGCCCGAAAAATTTGTCATTTCCTCTACGTTGGCAGTGATCTGGGCCCCGAGAAGAGATAAGCGCGGGGGAGGCCGGGATATGTCAAACGGCGCCGCCACCCACGGAAAGGAATATGGGTTAGCGGCGCCGTTCGCCTCTCTCCAGGAATAGGCGTTTCCGACGGTTGCCGCTCTTACCCAACAACCGTCACGCCCGTACCCGACGTCAACCCTCTCGGACGGCGTCGAGTGGTGGTCACCCTACCGCAGATAGCACCAAAGTTATGAATCTGCTTAATCGTTGTCTCGTCCACAATTGCCTCGTCTACCTTGGAGTTTCCTGATGTTAACGCTGTGCGCAGGGAAGACGGCAACCGCAATACACAGGTTCCTAAGATGTCATAGGTATTATGATTTCCGTCACTCACTGCCGCCGAGGGCCACGCGCGCGCCGCCGACTAGACTGGATCAGTATGCCCGAAGGTCATGTTATTCACCGTCTAGCCAACCGCCTCAACCACGATTTCCGGCACCGCGCGTTGCAGGTCACCAGCCCGCAGGGCCGCTTCGCCGCCGAGGCCGCGCAGTTGGACGGGTGCGAGATCGACCGGGCCGAGACCTTCGGCAAGCACCTCTTCGTACACTTCGACGCACCCCAGCCGGAGCACATCGTCTACATCCACCTGGGACTCATCGGCTCGCTGCGCTTCGAGCCGGCAGAAGACGTCTGGGGCCAGATCCGGCTCCGGATCACCACCGACGAGCTGGCGGCCAACCTCCGCGGCCCGCAGTTCTGCCGGCTGATCACCGAGGAGGACTATGCCGCCCGCCTGACCAAGGTGGGCCAGGACCCCCTGCGCGCGGACGCGAATCCCGAGGTGGTATGGGAGAAGGTGCACCGCTCCCGGCGCAGCATCGCCTCCCTGTTGATGGATCAGCACCTGTTCGCCGGGGTGGGCAACATCTACCGCGCGGAGGCCCTTTTCCGGCAGGGCATTAGCCCGTTCCTGCCCGGCAAGGAACTGGACCGCGCGGCTTTCGATGCCCTCTGGGCGGACCTGGTCTTCCTCATGCAGGTGGGCGTAGAGCGCGGACGGATCGACACCGTCCGCGACGAGCACACCCCAGAGGCGATGGGACGCGATCCGCGCAAGGACGATCACGGGGGAGAGGTTTACGTCTACCGCCGGGCCGGCCTGGGCTGCTACGTGTGCGGCACCCCGATTGCCGAGCGCGCGCTCGAATCCCGCAATCTTTTCTGGTGCCCGACCTGCCAGCCGGCCTAGGCTGGAGGCATGTTAGCCACCTATAGCACTGCCGCTGTCCGCGCCGCCGAAAAGGAGCTGCTCGCCGCCGAGCCCGAGCCGGATCACGTCATGCGCGCCGCCGCCCAGGCCGTCGCCCGCACCGCGGCGGCGATGTCGGGCTCCGGGCGCATCCTGGTGCTGGCCGGCTCCGGGGGAAACGGTGGCGACGGCCTCTACGCCGGCGCGCTGTTGGCGCAGCTCGGCCGCTCGGTCGAGGCGCTGCTGGTTACCGGTTCCGCCCAGCCGCGGGCCCGGGCCGCCGCGGAGCAGGCCGGCGTCACCATCACCGACAAGGCCCCGGAGGCGGGACAGTTCGACCTGGTCATCGACGCGGTCGCCGGGCTGGGCTCGGCCCGCGGCCTGGACCCGGACGTCCACGGCCTGCTGGCCGGCGCCCAGGTCTTGGCCGTCGACATGCCCACCGGGGTGGACGCCGACTCGGGAGTGGCCGCGGACAACGCGGTCACCGCCGACGTCACCGTCACCTTCGGCGGCGGGCGGCTGGGCCAGGCCGTGGCAGCCGAGTGCGGCGAGGTCATCGTGGGAGACGTGCCCAACTTCGCCGAGGCGCTCGCCCGGCACATCCCGGACGCCTATTTGGCGGCCGAACCCACCGTGGGCAGCTGCTATGTTTGGGACTCGCCATTTCTGCGTCCTGCGGAAACCACTGGCCCCATCCCGGATCCCCGCCCCGGGATCCACTCCCACAAATACAGCGGCGGGGTGACCGGCATCTGCGCCGGCAGCCAGCGCTACCCGGGCGCCGGGGTGCTCGCCGCCGCCGGCGCCCTGCGCACGACGCCTTCCATGGTCCAGGTCCTCAACAACCCCGGCGCCACGCAGCGCTTCCCGGAGATAGTCTCGGCCACCGGGACAGACGCCCGCGTCGATAGCTGGGTGGTCGGCCCCGGTAGGGCAGAGGCCGCCGCCGCGGAGCTGGAGGCCGTACTACAGCGCCCGGAGTGCGCGGTGGTCATCGACGCCGACGGCCTGCGCCAGCTGGCCGACAGCCCGCGCCTCCAGAACCTGGTCCGCGCGCACCCGGCGGTCCTGCTGACCCCGCACGCCGCGGAATTCGACGCCCTCTACGCCGGCTGCGTGCAGGGCGAAAAGCCCGCCGGGCGCCTGGAGGCGCAAGAAGACCTAGCCGCAAACCTGATGTGCTGGGTGCTGCACAAGGGCCGGATCACCACCGTCGTGGGCCCGGAATGGGCCGGCACCACCCCGGTCGGCATCAACGCGGGCCATTCGCTGGCCGCCACAGCCGGCTCCGGCGACGTACTCAGCGGGCTCCTCGGCGCGCAAGTAGCGCTGGAGGGCATGACCATGGACGCCATCGTCCACGCGGTGACCATCCACATCCACGCCGCGGAGATCGCGGCGACGACGGAGTACGGGGTATCGGTAGCCACTGCCAGCCAGATAGCCGCCGCCATCCCCGCGGCTATCGCACGGCTACTTGCGCGCCAGTAGCTTGCGGACCAGGCCCTTCGGGCCGATCTGCCGGGTGCGGCGGCGCAGGGAGGGCAGCTGCCACGGCGCGGTCATCGCAGCCCAGGCCGCGCCCACCGCGAGGATCTCGGAGACGATATAGAAAGGCCACGGGCCCAGGTAGTTGATGATGGAGCGGCTGCCCGGCGGGTGGTTTAAGAAACCGTAATTGCCGTCGGTAAAACGGTTGACCAACATGGCGGTGGCCATCCACACCGGGGTGGTGGCCACGGCCGAGCGGTACCCGGCCCAGGTCGGGCGGTAGCCCAGGCCGAAGGTGAGCGCCAGGGGAGTGGCCAGCGCGGTGATGTGGAAGAACCAGTAGGTGGCAAAGCGCAGCCACTTCGGCTCGAAGTAGTAGATCACGTCCGGGGTGATGATCGCCTGCGGGTTGAGGATAATCCCCCAGAAATACGTGAGGTTGAGCGCCCGCTCGTTTTCCGTGATAAGCCCGATGGCCAGCACCGGCCGCAGGACGTCGCACAGGTGCAGCGGCAACGACTCCCGGACGTCGAACTGCTTCGGGTCCAGGGAGATAATCGTCCAGGCGGTGCCGGCGACGAGCATGACCCAGCCGGTCATCTTCCGCAGGAAGGATTCCTTGCTGGTGCCGCGCACGCGCCGCGCGGCCACGATGAAGACTCCGCACGCGGCGACCGTGACGGCCAGCATGGTGATATGCGCGTATCCCCACTGCGGCATCCGGGGATACGCGGTGGGGACTACACGTGCTTTACGCGGGCGTTTTAACATGACCCGAACTAGGTTACTATCGTCTCCTTAACCTTTCCGTCATTGACCTCCACTACGGCGTCGCACTCGGCGGCCAGGCCCCGATCGTGGGTAACCACCACCGTGGCGAGATCGCGCTCCCGGGTAAGCCGAATCAACAGGTCCATGATCTGCTGGCTGAGCTTGGAGTCCAGCGCACTGGTGGGCTCATCCGCCAGCAGGACCTCCGGGTCGGCCATCAGGGCGCGGGCGATGTTGACGCGCTGGCGCTGGCCGCCGGACAGCTGCTGCATGCGGCGGCCGCCCAGCCCGCCCAGGCCGACCTGCTCGAGGAGCTCATCGGCATGGCGCGGGCGGCGCTTGCGCCCACTGATGTGATCGACGATCTCGAGCTGCTCGCGCACGGTCAGCGAGGCAATCAGGTTGGCCTGTTGGAAGATGATGCCGATGTGGTTGCGGCGGGTTTGAGAGCGCAGCTTGTCCGGGGCATCGGTGAGATCGGTGCCGGCCACCCGCACGCTGCCGCTGTCCGGGACCACCAGCCCAGCACCCACCGACAGCAGGGTGGACTTGCCAGAGCCAGACTCGCCGACGAGCGCGGTGACCTGGCCGGCCGGAACCTGCAGGTCGGCGGCGTCGAGGGCGGTGGTCACGGTGGGACCATCGGGGTAGGTGACGGTGATATTGAGTAGATCAAGTGGGTAAGTCATCTTAGGCAGCCCCTCCTAGAGCCAGCATCGGATCGGTACGGGAGACCTTGCGGGTAGCCAGTGCCGCGCCCGCCAGGCCGAGCAGCCAGATGCCCACGGCGGGCACCAGCACGGTGTTGATGGACAGTTCGAACGGCAGCGCTTGGGCGGCGGCTTCGCCCAGGCCCCAGCCCACGACGGCGCCGAGGACGGTGCCCAGCCCCAGGACCACGGCGGCCTGGCCGAGCGCGTCGCGGCGGAGGTAGGAACCGTCGGCGCCGAGTGCGCGCAGGATGGACAGGTCGCGGGTGCGCTGGATGGTCCACACGGTCAGGAAGGCGACGGTCACCAGCGCGGAGATGGCGTAGAGGAATCCCTGCATGGTCAGCAGCGAGCCGCGCTCCGACTGGTAGCTGGCCAGCCCGCCGAGTGCCTCCTTCAGGGAGACCGCGCCCGGCGCGTCGGCGTCCTCAGTCAAAAGGACGGTGCCAACGACGTCCTGCGGGGCGTGCGCGACCTCGCGCCAGGTCTGCGTGGTGGTCCAGGCGACGGGGGAGTGGGAGTAGAACTCGTCCGGGACGGTCCCGGCGACCCGGGCGTCCTCCCCGCCTACCTGGAGCATCTCCCCGGCGGAGGCGGCGATATCTTCCGCGGCCGTCTCGGACAGTTGCAACTGCCCGGTTTTCACTGGGGTCTCGGTGCCGGGGACGAGGCTGCCTTCGGGCAGGCCCATCACCGCAACGGTGCCGGCCTCGTCACCGGAGGCGATCCGGGTTTGGCTTACTCCCAGGGCGGTGGCGCCGGGGTAGTCGGCGGCGAAGGCCCGGTCGATCTGGGAGTCGCTGAAGGAGGGCTCGTCGCTGCTGAAGACCACGCCGGCCGGATCGAGCGCCTCCAGGGCGGAGGTGTTTTGCTTACTGAGGCCGCCGGTGAGTCCGCTCAGCATGACGAGCAATAGGGTGATGAGCCCGACGACGGCGGTCATCAGCGCGAACCGGCCGCGGGCATAAACGATATCTCGAAGTGCTAAGAACATACCTTCATCATGGTTTGCCCAGCTCAGAAAGTAATCGGGGCGGCGGTTGATTTGCCAGTCAACCGACTGGTTGATGAAAATCAACCTCCCGCCCGACTAGCTTGGATCGCTGTGAGGTTTGGTTTCGACTCCGTATTGAGTGGGCTGCGCGTGGGCCTGCACGTCATGTTCGCCTTCCTGCTGGGCTTCGGCGTGCTGCGCGCCAGCGTGGACGGGCGCTTGGACTACCGCGCCGTCCTGTTGGCCGGGGTGTTGGCCGTGGTCTACGTCGCCGGCACCTGGCAGGAAAAGCGGGGCGTGCCGCTGCGCCGGGCCACCCGGTATACCTGGTTGGTGCTGGTGACCATGTTGTGGCTCGGGTTGGTCGTCCACACGCCGGACTTTTTGTGGCTGGAATTCCCGCTGGCCTTTCTGTACCTGCACCTGCTGCCCACCGCGCCCGGCCTGATAGCGGTGGCGGGCGCCTGGGCAGTGGCGGCCTTCGTGCCGGCCTGGCTCCACCCGGCGGATTGGACGGTGGCCGCGGCCATCGGGCCGGCTATCGGCACGCTGTTCGCCGTGGCCATCTACTACTCCTACCGGGCCCTGGCGCGGGAGGCGGATCACCACCGGAAGGTGGCCGAGCAGCTGCGGGCCACGCGCGAGGAGCTCGCCGCCGCGGAGCACCAGGCCGGCCGGCTGGAGGAGCGCGAGCGCCTATCCCGGGAAATCCACGACACCGTGGCCCAGGGGCTGAACTCCATCGTGCTGCTGGCCCGTGCGACCCGCGCGCAGGCCCCGGGCAGCGCGCAGGAGGGCCTGTCCACCATCGAGTCCGTGGCCCGCGAAAACCTGGCCGAGGCCCGGCGCTTCGTGCGGGATCTGACGGCGCCGGAGTCCGCCCGCCCTCTCCCGGAGGCCGCCGCCGAGGTGCTGGCGCGGATGCGCCGGCGGGGCCAGGCGCTGGGGGAGCTCACCACCTTTGAGCTGCATACCCACGGCCAGGCCGCCGCCCTGCCGGAGCCGGTCTTCTCCGCCGCCCTGCGCTGCGTGCAGGAGGGCCTCAACAACGTGGTCAAGCACGCCCACGCCTCCCGCGCCGTGGTCACCCTGGGGTTGTTTGCGGACGCCGTGACCGTCGACGTCGTCGATGACGGCGACGGGACCGACGGGCGCTTCGGCTACGGGCTGCGCGGGCTGGCCCGCCGCGTGGAGGACTTAGGAGGTAGCCTGAGCCTAGAATCCACCGGCGCCGCCGGCACCGCCCTGGCAGTCTGCATTCCCCTGACCAGCCAGCACGCGGCCGAGTCCCAGCGCCCCGGCCCGGCAGAAACGGGCACACAGTAGGAGCGCTCCGGACGCGGACGCACGATTAGACGAGGAGGACGAGCACCATGGTGGCAGTGATGCTGATTGATGATCACCCCGTGGTCCGCGCGGGCCTGCGCGCCATTTTGGACAGCTTCGACGACATCGAGGTCGTGGCCGAGGGCGCGGACGGCTCCGCGGTCGATGACTTAGACCCGCAGGTGGAGGTCATCGTCTGCGATATCCAGATGCCCGGCGTGGACGGTATTACAGCCACCCAGCGGGTGGTGGAGCGCGGCGGGCCGCCGGTGCTCATCCTGACCACCTATGACACGGAGGCCGATATCGTCGCCGCCTTGGAGGCCGGCGCCCGCGGTTACCTGTTGAAGGACTCGCCGGAAGAGGAGCTCCACCAGGCGGTGCTGGACACGGCCGCCGGGCGCCGCACGCTGTCCCCGGAGGTCGCCGGGATGCTCGCCGACCGGCTGGGCCGCGGGCAGCAGGCGCTGTCGGCCCGGGAGATTGAGATCTTGCGCGCGCTGGCCACGGGCGTGTCCAACAAGGAGCTGGCCAGCCAGCTGTTTATCTCCGTGGCGACGGTGAAAACGCACCTGATTCACATCTATCAGAAGCTAGGCGTGGACACCCGCACCGCGGCCATCCACCGGGCGCAGGAATTGAAGCTCATCTAATGCTGGACTGTCTCGTTATCGGCGGCGGGCAATCCGGGCTCGCCTGCGGCTACTACCTGCGCAAGCGCGGCCTCGATTTCCGCATCCTCGACGCCGAGCCCGCCCCGGGCGGGGCCTGGCAGCACACCTGGGATTCGCTGCACCTGTTCAGCCCGGCGACGGCCTCGAACCTGCCGGGCATGCCGATGCCCGCCTACCCCGGCTACCCGCCGGCCAGCCACGTGGTGGACTACCTGCGCGCCTACGAAAAGCGCTACGACCTGCCGGTAATCCGCCCGGTCACCGTCACGCGGGTCGACCACCACGGCGAGGGCCACGGGGATAACCACAGTGAGGACGCCAGGGATCATTTCGTGGTGGCCCTCCGCGGCGGCGATGCCCCGACGGTTGCCGCCCGCACCGTCGTGGCCGCGACCGGCACGTGGTCCAGCCCGTTTATCCCTTTTTATCCCGGGCACTTCCGCGGCAAGCAGTGGCATTCGGCGTGGTACCCGGGTGCTTCCCCCTTTGCCGGCGCGCGCGTGGCCGTGGTGGGCGGGGCCAATTCCGGCGCGCAAATTGCTGCGGACCTGCTGGACACTGCGGCCCAAGTGGACTGGTTTACGCACCGGCCGCCGCGCTGGATGCCGGACAACATCGACGGCCGGGATCTCTTCCACCACAGCCGCGCGCGGCTGCTGGCCCAGAAGGAGGGCCGCCCCGATCCGGGTTCGGAGTCTTCCCTCGGCGATATCGTCATGGTCCCGCCGGTCAAGGCGGCGCGCGATGCCGGGCGCCTGGTCGCCCAACCCATCTTCGGACGGCTGGACGAGCTCGACCACGACCACCTAATCTGGTGCACGGGCTTCCGCCCGGCCCTGGGTCCCATCCGGCACCTGGTCGCCGAGGGCAAGGCCCAGGTGCCCGGCCTTTTCCTGGTGGGTTACGGCAGCTGGACCGGCCCCGGCTCGGCCACCATCACGGGGGTCTCGCCGTTTGCTAAGCAGACCGCCGCCGCGGTCGAGAAGATCGTCCGCGCTTAGCCGCGCAGGAAGGTAAAGCCCAAGGCGGCGAGCATCAACGCGGTGACGATGGCGCCTATCAGCGTCAGGCGCCACAACAGGCGGGTCCGGGCCGCGTGGTCGCAACGGGCGAACCAGATGCCGCCGAGTGCTGCGCCGATGGTGTTGAACAGCAGGTCGTCGACGTCGCTGTAGCCGAGGGCGAAGATGTACTGGATGATTTCGATGCTCAGGCTGGTGGCCAGGCCCAATAGCACCGCCCGGCCGGTGCCGCGCGTCAGCGTGTAGAAGGCGGCGCCCACCGGCACGAACAGCAAGATATTGCCGAAGGTATTGGTGTACGGCCCGTACCAGATGGGCGGGGTCTCCCAGCCATCCAGGAATTGCAGATCCAGGCTGCGGATCGCGTGCGCCGAACCGTTAATAAGGCCGGGGATTTCGATCCACGGCTTGGCCAAGGTCACCAGCCCCACCATCGCGAGGATGACAGCGAAGCTGAGGGCCATCCGCCCGCGCCCAGCACGACGCGGCCGAGCGGCGGTGGGCTCGGCAACGGCGAGGCGGTAGTTGGCTGACATGTCCTCTACCGTAGCCACCCGCCCTGCTAATCGGGAGGGGAGACACTGGCAGGAACCTGAGTCCTCCCCGAGGGTGTCGGTTCTAACAATGCAGTTTAGCCGTGGGGCGCATAACATGGCGGACATGACTATTTGGGTAACTCGCAACGATGACGGCTCCGTCCAACACTCGCAGGATTCCGAGCAGAGCTCGGTCAACACCGAAGGTGACGTCGTAGTCGCAGTCAGCCACTCTTCCCTGAACTACAAGGACGCCATGGCCCTTAACGGGGACAAGGGCGTGATGCGCACCAACCCGCTGGTTCCCGGCATCGACGTGGTCGGCACCGTGGAAGAGTCCGACTCGGAGCGCTTCAACCCGGGCGACCAGGTCGTCTGCAACGGCGACGGCCTGGGCGAGTTCCGCCACGGCGGTTACACCGACCGCCAGCGCGTGCGCGCGGAGGCCACCGTCGCCGTCCCGGAGGCCTTCAGCCTGGCGCAGGCCGCGGCCATCGGCACGGCCGGCTACACGGCCGCGCTCTGCGTGAACTCCCTGCTGGACCACGGTCTTTCTCCCGAGGATTCGCCGCGGATCCTGGTCACGGGCGCTACCGGCGGCGTGGGTTCGATTGCGGTCGTACTGCTCAAGCAGCTGGGCTTTTCCGTCACCGCCCTGACCGGCCGCGTGGAAGAACACGGCGACTACCTGCGCCGCCTCGGCGCGGACGAGGTGCTGGACCGCGCAGAGTTTTCGGAGGCCGGCAAGCCGCTGCAAAAGGCCCGGTTTGCCGGCGCGGTGGATACCGCCGGCTCCCACGTCCTGGCCAACGTCTTGGCGCAGGTCACCTGGGGCGGCGTGGTCGCCTCCACGGGCATGGCCGCCAGCCCCAAGCTGGAGACCACCGTGCTGCCGTTCATCCTGCGCAACGTCATCCTGGCCGGCGTGAACTCGGTCGACGCCCCGCTGGATTACCGCCAGCGCGCCTGGGACCTGCTGGCGGACAAGCTGCCGGTCGAGGTCTTCGACAGCCTGACGACGACCATCGGCATCGATAAGGTCGCCGACGCGGGCGAGGCCCTGCTGGCCGGCACCCGCCACGGCCGCACGGTGGTGGAGCTCTAATGGGCGAGGAGGCCATGGCCCAGGTCTATGCCGCCCTGGGTTTCGAATTCGGTGATTTCGACGAGCTGCTGGAGCTCATCCAGGAGGCCCCGGGGCAGCGGACCATCCCGGTCGACGGCTTCGACGCCGCCATGACCTACCAGGATCCCTCCGGCGCGCGCATGACCGCGCTGCAGTACGAGGGCGAATGGGCCACCCTGCCGGGCTTCCGCTCCGACAACACGGTCGACGCGTCCACCTACCGCGTCAGCCCCTACCTGTCGCTGGTGGAGCTACGCCGCGCCGGCGACGGGGAAGTCTTCAACCAGTTCGCCGCCGCCTCGGACGAGGCCTTCGCCCTGCCCGCCGGCAATCCTGCGGGCGGGCGCAAGCTGCGCGCCACCGAGCTACGCATGGCCGCGGCCGGCACCGACTACACGCTGTACGACTCGGTGGAAAGCTGGCGCGAGTCCAAAGACGCCTACGATGCCGCCGAGCCGTCCATGCTCTATTCGCCGTCGACCGAGCGTTTCTACCGCGACTTCCACCCGGGCAATGTCAACCCCTTCGCCCGCCTCGGCGGGGTCATCCGCAGCGCGCAGAAGCGCACCAACCAGCTGACCGGCAACGAATTCGTAGTCGCTACCCTGGCCACCCCGGCGGGCAACCTCCCACTGCTACTGACCGGCGAGGTTCCGGAGGAGGGCCAGGTCTTCTTCGGCGCGGCCTGCATGCTGGCTTCTGCCGGCTTCTGGGAGACCGCCCTGGCTCGCTAAGCCCGCTGTTGTTGCATGAGATCTTGTCCCTTTTCGAAAAACACGAAAACTTAACTGTCTAAGTTTGCGCTTTTCTACAAAAGGAACAAGCTCGATTGAAAATTTTTCCTGCCCTCGCGGGCCAGCCGGCGTCCCCGTAGCCCAGCCGGCCTCCTCGTGGGTCGGCTGGTTAGACGAAGACGATGCCGGTGGCCGGGGTATCCAGGTGGGCGACGGCCGTGGCCTCGGATGTTTCGGTGTCGACGCGGTAGATGGTGCCGGACAGGTCGCTGACCCAGACCGCGGAGCCTGCCGGGTCCAGGGCCAGCCCGATGGCCTCGTGCAGGCCGCGCACCACGACCTCGACCTGGCTCAGATCCGCCAGGGGAGCGCGGTTGAGGGAGTTGCCGTCCGGCTCCGCGCCGCGGTCGGTCCAGTACATATAGTCGCCCACCACGGCCAGATCGATGGGCTCGGGCAGGCCGTCCACCAGGGTGCTTCCCGGATCGACGGCGTCGGCGCCCAGCTGCGTTAGTTCGGCGGCGTGGATGCTGCCGTGGCCGCCCTTCGACGGGCCCTTTTGCGTCCAGTACAGCGTGCCGTCGTGCACGGCCACGCCGACCGGGGTGGTCCGCCAGCTGCCGGCGGGGTCGGTGGCCACTAGCTGCTCCAGCTGGGCAGCGCCCGCCGGGTCAGTCACCCGCCAGACCTTGTGGCCTTCGCGGTCGCCCACGTAGAGCGCGCCGTCGGCGTAAATCAGTTGCTTGCCGGTGGTAAAGCGCGCGTCATCCGTAGCGACGAGGTCTTCGACCGGGCCGGTGGCGGCGGTGCCGTCGAAGGCGACGCGGTGGATGCCGCCGTCCGGGGAGGAATAATCCCCCTCCTGGGTGCCGTTGGGGCGCGGGGTGCCCATCGTGGAGTAGAAGATATATCCTTCGGCCAACGCGATACCGTCGGGCCCACCGCCGGTGCTTTCCACCACCGTGCGCGCGGATCCCGTCGCAGTATCCACGGCCACGATTTCTTCCTTCTGGTGCAGCAAGACGAGCAATTCAGACATACAAACCTCCTTGAACGAGTGGTATGCCTTCCAGTGTAAGCGCGTCTTGGCTAGCGCCCGCGGGCCCGCCGGGAGGCCTAGGCCGACACCGGGCAGATGACCGGGGTCCCGGCGTCATCCAGGATGGTGGACTCGATGCCGTAGACCTCGGCGATGAGCTCCGGCGTGAGCACCTCGGCCGGGGTGCCGTGGGCCAGGGCCTTGCCGCCCTTGATGACCAGCAGGTCGTCGCAGTAGCGAGCGGCCAGGTTCACGTCGTGGATGGCCACGACGGCTTGGCGCGCGCCGTCGGCCACGGTGCCGCGCACCACCTTGAGGAGCTTGATCTGGTGGCGCAGGTCCAGCGCGGAGGTCGGCTCGTCCAGCAACAGGATGTCGGGGTTGCCCACCAAGACCTGCGCGACGCTGACCAGCTGGCGCTGGCCGCCGGACATCTGGGAGACCAGGCGGTCGGCCAGGTAGGTGATGCCGAGCAGCTCAAGGGTGTCGGCGCTGGCCTGGACGGGCTCGACCCCGGGGCGGTGGCTGCGCCGGGCGGTGACCATGAGGCTTTCGAATGCCGTGAGAGAGGCGGTGGACAGGATGTCCTGGGGCACGTAGCCGATAGCCGTGCGGCGCTCTTTCTTGCCCAACTCGGTTTCCCCGCGGGTCAGGTGCACCTGGCCGTCCGCCGGCTGCTTGAGCCCGGCGATGGTGTTGAGCAGCGTGGACTTGCCGGCCGCGTTCGGGCCCAGCAGCCCGGTTACCCGGCCTTCCTTCAGCGGCCCGAAGGACATGCCGTCCAAGATGGTGTGCTTGCCGTAGCGGAAAGTGAGGTTTTCAACCGTGATTGCCATGGTTAGCTCCTTCCCTTCCGCCGCGAGAAGATGAGGAAAACGAAGAAGGGCACGCCCACCAGGGCAGTGATGATGCCGATTGGGATGGCGACGCCGGGCACGATCGAGATGGAGACCGCATAAGCCACGGTCATCAGGACCGCGCCGGAGGCGACCGAGGCGGGCAGGAAGAAGGCCTGGTCCTCACCCACCAGCATGCGGGCGATGTGCGGGCCCACCAGGCCGATGAAGCCGATGATCCCGGCGAAGGCCACGGCCGCGGCGGCCAAGACCGAGGCGACCACCAGGGTCGCAATCCGCAGGGCCTTGACGTTAACGCCCAACGATGCCGCCCGGTCGTCGCCCAGGCGCAGCGCCGTGAGCTTCCACGCGCTGGCGGCCGCGTAGGGGAGGGCCAGGAGCAGGACCACGCCGATGATGCCATTGGAGGTCCAGTTGGCCCGCTGCATGGAGCCCATGGTCCAGAAGACGATCTGTTGCAAAGCTTCCGTGGAGGCGCCGTATTGCATCAGCGACAGCAGGGCCTGGAAGAAGAAGGACAGAGCGATGCCCAGCAAGATCATGACCTCCGCGCTGGCGCCCCGCCAGAGGGATGCCGCGGCCACGACGACGACCGCCAGCAGCGCCGAGACGGAGGTCAGCAGCGCGAGGTTGAACTGCGGGTTGGCCAAGATGGTCCAGCCCATCACGATGGAAAACGCCGCGCCGAAGGCCGCCGCCGCGGAAATGCCCAGGGTGAAAGGCTCGGCCAGGGGGTTATCCAGGATGGTCTGCATGAAGGCCCCGGACAGGCCGAGGGCCGCGCCGACCAGCAGCGCCATGACAGAGGCCGGCAGGCGCAGCTGCCACAGCACCGTGTGCGTGCGTTGATCCACCCCGTCGGAGCCGGTCAGCGCCAGGAAGAGATCGTGGACGCTCAGGTCGATGGGGCCGACGATGGTCGCCACGACGAAGGCGACGAAGGCGAGCAAGAACAGCCCGACGATGGCCACCACCTTCCGGCGCCCCCGCGAGCGGTAGTCCTTGATGGCCAGTTGCTTCAGCCCCGCGTTCTCCTCGCTCGTGACAGGCTGGGCCGGGCGGTGACCAGTTGCGTCTGTTGCTTGCATTAACGCCATCGCAGGTTAGTTGTCCTGGTTCTGGGCGAAGAAGGCGCCCGAGTAGTCGAACGGCAGCCAGTCCTTGTGGAAGTCCTCAAAGTCCTGGGCCGCGTCCATGTCCTGGAACTTCTCCGGGTAGAGCCACTTCGCGAAGGCCTCCAGGGCGAAGACGTTGAACGGGTTGTCGTAGAACTGGTGGTAGACGGCGAAGTACTTGTCGTTCTTCGGGGCTTCCAGCAGGTCCAGGCCCTGGGTCTCCAGCGGGCCGTCCAGGGTCTCCTGCGCCTTTTCCGGGCTGGACTGATAGCCCAGCTGGACGTGGCGCACGTCCGGAGTCTTGTCCGTCTCGTCGGACCACTCACCGCCGGTGACGATGAGGTTCTCCGGCTGCATCTCGATCATCTTCTCGGCGGTCAGGGTGTTGTTCTCGGCCGAGGTGATGTCCTCGCCCAGGTTCTTGGCGTGCAGCGCGTCCAGCAGGGCGCCGAAGTTCTTGTCCGCGGAGACGGAGCAGCAGTCCATCATGCCGGCGGCGGTCCAGACCAGCGCCTCCGGACGGTCCTCGTCCTTAACGTCGGCGATCCGGTCGGTGATTTCCTTGACCTTGCCGTCGTAGAACTCGTTGAACTTCTCGGCGCGCTCGGTCTCACCCAGCAGGTCGCCCAGCAGCTTCACGGAGGTGGTGGTGTTCTCCAGCGGCTTCTGGCGGAAGTCGGTGAAGACGTAGGTGATGCCGGCCTTGTCCAGGTCGTCCAGGAAGCCGGTCTTTTCCGCGCCCTCCTTGTGGTCCAGGGACATGACGACGACGTCCGGGTCCTGCGCCAGCAGGTTTTCCACGGTCACGTCACCCTTGGCGATGTTGCCGATCTCCGGCAGGTCCTTGGCCGCCGGGTTCAGCTCGTACAGCTTTTCTTCGAACTTCGGCGCGGCCTTGGTCAGGTCCGAGCCGAAGGCGACGACGTTTTTGAACGGGTCGTCTTGCAGGATCGAGGTGACGAAGGTGTTGCGGCCTTCCGCCAGGATGATGCGCTCCGGCTGTTCCGCGAATTCGACGGTGCGTCCGGCGGCGTCGTGGACCGTCAGGGCCGCGTTCTCCACCTTCTTGCCGTCTTGGTTTACTTGAGAAGCTCCATTCGAGCCATTCGACCCGGTGGAGCCGTTGTCGGCAGAGTCGCTAGAACAGCCCGCTGCGCCGAAGATCAGCGCAGACGCCGCGACAGCGGCCAGGATTTTCTTCATGATGTGCTGGAACCCTTTCAGAGTAATAAGCATGTAAGCAAGGACAGCTTAACCTTAGTCCTCTGAGGGTGGGCATCAAAATATTTTAGGCGACCCTGCCCTAAACAAGCCCTCCGAGCGGTCCCCGCAGTTCACCCGCGGCGGGATCACCCCACCTCACCGCGGGTTTTCGGGCGGATTACCCCAAAAGGAAGTATCCGCCCGTCTCCCTAGTGGAGACTCCCCGCTACTTCACGACGAGGTTGACCATACGGCCGGGCACGTAGATCTGCTTGACCACGTTCTTGCCGCTAATCAGATCTGCGATCTTCGCGTCGGCGGAGGCGGCGGCCAGAACGGTGTCCTGGTCGGCATCGGCGGCGACGTGGATGCGGGACTTGACCTTGCCGTTGATCTGGACCGGGACCTCGATCTCATCGTCCACCAGGTACTTGTCCTCGTAGGCCGGGAAGGGCTCGAAGGTGATGGTCTCTGCGTGGCCGAAGCGGCGCCAGATCTCCTCCGCGATGTGCGGGGCGACCGGGGAGACCATCTGGGCGATGGGCTCCACGGCCTGCCGCGGCGCGCCGTCCGAGTAGGCCTTGGTCAGGTAGTTGACGTACTCGATCAGCTTGGCCACGACGGTGTTCAGGCGCAGGTTCTCGTAGTCGTCGCGCACGCCCGCGATGGTGCGGTGCAGGGCCTTCAGATCGTCCTCGGTCAGGGCGGCATCGGTAGCCGCCAGCTCACCCGTCTCCTCGTTGACGGCCAGGCGCCACAGGCGCTGCAGGAAGCGCTGCGCACCCACCACGTCCTTGGTCGCCCACGGGCGGGAGGTGTCCAGCGGGCCCATCGACATCTCGTAGACGCGCAGGGTGTCCGCGCCGAAGTCGCGGCAGATGTCATCCGGGGCGACGGCGTTCTTCAGGGACTTGCCCATCTTGCCGTATTCCTGGTTGACCTCTTCGCCGTTGTAGTAGAACTTGCCGTCCTTCTCCTCGACCTCGGTGGCCGGGACGTAAACGCCGCGGGAATCCGTGTAGGCATAGGCCTGGATATAGCCCTGGTTGAACAGGCGGCGGTACGGCTCCTTGGAGCTGACAAAGCCCAAGTCGTAGAGCACCTTGTGCCAGAAACGGGAGTACAACAGGTGCAGCACGGCGTGCTCCACGCCGCCGACGTACAGGTCGACGCCGCCCGGATCGTTGGCGCCGTGCTCCTGCGGGCGCGGGCCGGTCCAGTAACGCTCGTTCTCGAGGTCGCAGAACTGCTCGTCGTTGGTCGGATCCACGTAGCGCAGCTGGTACCAGGAGGACCCGGCCCACTGCGGCATGACGTTGGTGTCGCGGTAGTAAGTCTGCGGGCCGTCGCCCAGGTCCAGCTCGACCTCGACCCACTCGCGGGCCTTGGCCAGCGGCGGCTGCGGCTCCGAGTTGCGATCCTCCGGATCGAAGGAGACCGGCGCGTAGTCCTCTACCTCCGGCAGCTCGACCGGCAGCATGGACTCCGGCAGGGCGTGGGCGTGGCCGTCCGCGTCGTAGACGATCGGGAACGGTTCGCCCCAGTAGCGCTGGCGGGCAAACAGCCAGTCGCGCAGCTTGTACTGGATCTTCTCCGCGCCCTTGCCGGTCTCTTCCAGCCAGGCAATGGTGCGGGCGATGGCGGCCTTCTTGTCCAGGCCGTTGAGATCCAGCCCGGCATCGTTAGCCGAATTGACCAGGGTGCCGTCCTCGGTCCACGCCTCGGTGCTGACGTCGCCGCCGCTAACGACCTCCGTGATCGGCAGGCCGAAGGTCTGCGCGAACTCGTAGTCACGGATGTCGTGGGCCGGGACCGCCATGATGGCGCCGGTGCCGTAGCCCGTCAGGACGTAGTCCGCGATGAAGATCGGGACCTGCTTCCCGGAGACCGGGTTGGTGGCATAGGTACCCAGGAAGACGCCGGTCTTGTCCTTGTTTTCCTGGCGCTCCAGGTCGGACTTCGCGGCGATGTCCTCGCGGTAGGCCTCCACGGCCTCCTTCGGGTCATCGTGGCCGTAGGTCCAGCGCTCATCGATGTCGTCGTCGTAAGGGATGGGGGACAGCAGGTGGTCGACCAGCTCGTGCTCCGGCGCCAGCACCACGTATTCCGCGCCGAACAGGGTGTCCGGGCGGGTGGTGAAGACGGTGATCTCCTGGCCCTCCGCGGTGAAGTTCACGTCCGCGCCGCGGGAGCGGCCGATCCAGTTGCGCTGCATGGACTTGACCTTCTCCGGCCAGTCCAACAGCTCCAAGTCGTCGAGCAGCCGGTCCGAGTACGCGGTAATGCGCATCATCCACTGCTTCAGGTTCTTGCGGAAGACCGGGAAGTTACCGCGCTCGGACTTGCCGTCCGCGGTCACCTCCTCGTTGGCCAGCACGGTGCCCAGGCCCGGGCACCAGTTCACCGTGGAATTCGACAGGTAGACCAGGCGGAACTCGTCCACCGCCTCGGCCTTTTCCGCCGCGGTGAGATCCTCGTAGTAGCGCCCGTCCTTGGTGGTGCGCTTGTTCGCCTCCAGCTCCTGGATCAGCTCCGAAATCGGGCGGGCCTTACCCTGCTCCTCATCGAACCAGGTGTTGTAAATCTGCAGGAAGATCCACTGCGTCCACTTGTAAAACTCCGGATCCGTGGTGGCCACGCTGCGGCGCGGGTCGTGGCCCAGGCCCAGGGCGCCCAGCTGCCGACGCATGTTGTCAATGTTGGCCATCGTGGTCGTCCGCGGGTGCGTGCCCGTCTGGATGGCGTACTGCTCAGCCGGCAGGCCGAAGGCGTCATAACCCAGAGTGTGCAGCACGTTCTTGCCCAGCATGCGGTTGTAGCGGGCGAAGGTGTCCGTAGCGATATAACCCAGCGGGTGGCCCACGTGCAGCCCCGCCCCGGAGGGGTAGGGGAACATGTCCTGCACGTTGAGCTTTTCCGCCGGCAACTCGCCATCCGTAGCCAGGTCGCCGGTCGGGTTCGGCGCGTTAAAAGTGCCATTATCTGCCCAGTACTGCTGCCAGGTCTTCTCAATCTGGTTAGCCAGTTCCGGCGTATAGCGGTGCGCGGTAGTATCCGTGGAATCACTCGGGTTAGTCATAGGCACTTAGTGTAGTCGCCGCAGGTTAGCGGTGTCAGTTTAGGTTAAGCCGTGGCATAGATGGTCTCTTCCTTCTCCACCAGGGTCAGCACGTCGTAGGAAGCGACCAGCTCATCCTCCTGGTTGTAGAGCGCGGCGTCCCAGCGAACCTCGCCGTAGTCATCGGTCACGCGCGGGGTGATCTGCTTGGCGGTCAGCTCGATTCGGATGGAGTCGTCGTAGGTGACCGGGGTGATAAACCGCAGGTTCTCCAGGCCGTAGTTGGCCAGGACCGGGCCCGGGGCCGGCTCGACGAACAGGCCGGCGGCCCAGGAGACCAGCAGGTAGCCGTGGGCGACCCGGCGCGGGAAGAAGGGGTTGGCAGTGGCGGCCTCCTCGTTCGTGTGCGCGTAGAAGGTGTCCCCGGTCGACTCCGCGAAGGCGGTGATGTCCTCCAGGGTGACCTTCCGTAGATCCGAGGCGAACTGGTCACCGATGCGCAGCGTGGCGAGGTCCTTGCGGAACGGGTGGGTGCCCTTCCCGGATTCCACGTCCGCACGGGTGACCCGGTTGACCTGGGCGCCGCGGTGCCACTGGCCCGTGACGGCCGTGAGGTGATCCGGCGTGCCCTGGACGGCGGTGCGCTGCATGAAGTGCTTGATGCCGCGCACGCCGCCGAGCTCCTCGCCGCCGCCCGCGCGACCCGGTCCACCGTGGATGAGGTGGGGCAGGGGAGAGCCGTGGCCCGTGGAGGTCTTCGCGTCGTCGCGGTCCAGGAAGTGCAGGCGGCCGTGGTGGGCCGCGATGCCCCGCCCGTATTGCGTGGCCAGCTCCGGGTCGTGGGTCACGACGGAGGCCACCAGGGAACCCGCACCCAGTGCTGCCAGCTCGACGGCCTCGTCGACGGTCTCGTAGCCCAGGACGGAAACGACCGGGCCGAAGGCCTCAGTGGAGTGCACCGTGGGATTCTTCGCGTCCGCGAACTTCAGGATGGTCGGGGCGAAAAACGCGCCCTCCAGCTTGTCCGCGCCGCCGTAGACCACTTCGCCGCCGGCGTTTTCCAGGGCGCCGACGGCTGCGGCGACGTCGTCGCGCTGCTCCACGGAGACCAGCGGGCCCATGGTGGAGCCTTCCTCGCGGGGGTCACCCACGACGACCTTATCGTCCAAGCGCTGCGACAGCGCGGCGATGAAAGGCTCGACCAGCTGGTGCGGCACAATGGCGCGGCGGATGGCCGTACACTTCTGCCCGGCCTTCGAGGTCATCTCCCCGAAGACGGCCTTGACGTAGGCGGTGAACTCGGGCGAGTCCCCGGTGGCATCCGTGCCGAGGATGGCCGCGTTGAGCGAGTCCGCCTCGGCGCTGAACTGCACCCCGCCCTCGATGACGTTGGCGTGGCTGCGCAGCTTGTGAGCGGTGTCCGCCGAGCCGGTAAACGCCACGTGGTCGCGGTAGTCTAGGTAGTCCAACAGGTCGCGGGCGGAACCGGAGATGAGCTGAATGGATCCTTCCGGCAGCACCCCCGACTCGACCATCAGGCGGACGCAGGCCTGGGTGATGTAACCCGTCGGGGTCGCCGGCTTCACGATGGTCGGCACGCCTGCGATGAAGGCCGGTGCGAATTTCTCCAGCATGCCCCAGACCGGGAAGTTGAAGGCGTTGATCTGCACCGCGATGCCGGGAATGGAGGTGTAGATATGGCAGCCGATGAAGCTGCCGTCGGGGGAGAAGACCTCGGGCTCGCCGTCCGTGACGACCATCGAGTTCGGCATCTCCCGGCGCCCCTTGGAAGAGAAGGTAAACAGCGTAGAAATACCGCCGTCGATGTCGACGAAGTTGTCGCGCTTGTTGGCGCCGGCGGCATGCGCCAGTTCGTTCAGCTCCTTCTTGTGATCCTGCAGGTAGAGCGCCAGCTCTTTAATCTTCAGGGCGCGCTCATGGATGGTAAGTTCCTGCAGCCCGGCGCGGCCGGTGCTGCGGGCGTAGTCAACCGCGGCGGCGATGTCGAGGCCTTCCGCGAAGACCGTGGCGACGAGTTCTCCGGTGGAGGAGTCGCGCACCTCCTTGGCCCCTTCGACATCAGTGGGGGTGACCCACTGACCATTCAGGTAACTCGGGACCACGCCCGGGCTGTGGGTAGTCGCGTCAAAGACAGTGTTGCTGGCGGTAGTCACGGGAGAAAGTATCCTTTCATTAGTTGCCGAACGGTCGGTCAGTATTTGAGAGTAGTATAACCCACATCACAGTGGAAGGAGTCAGGATGGAAAACCAGCCTTGGGGAATCGAGTTGGGCGAGCTGGACAAGAAGATGGGCGTCGAGGTCATCGAACAGTCCCCCGAACGAGTGGTGGCGACCATGCCGGTTAGCGGCAATACCCAGTCCTTCGGGCTCCTACACGGCGGGGCGATGGCCTGCCTCGCAGAGGCCGTAGGTAGCTGGGCCGCGGTCATCCACGCCTCTACCTTGGGAAAAGTGGCCGTCGGCGTGGATCTCAACGCCACCCACCACGCCTCCGGGCGGGAGGGACTGGTCACGGCCACCGCCACGGCCATCCGGCTAGGCCGCACGCTCTGCAGCCACGAAATCGTCATCACGGACGAAGCCGGCACCCGGCTGTGCACCGCCCGCATCACCAACGCCGTAGTGGACAAGCGCTAACACCGTTACCCGGTACCAAGTCGAAGTGCCGTGCGGGCTTATTCGGAGTAATCGTAGAAACCCTTGCCGGCCTTGCGGCCCAGCTCGCCGCGAGCGACCATGTCCCGCATCAGCTGCGGCGGGGCGAAGCGCTCGCCCAGGGTGGACTCCAGGTACTCCGCGATGCCCAGCCGCACGTCGAGACCCACGATGTCGGTCAGCTCCAGCGGGCCGATGGGGAACTTGTAGCCCAGGACCATCGCGTTGTCGATGTCGCGCGGTTCGGCCACGCCCTCCTCAACCATGCGGATGGCTTCCAGGGCAATGGCCACGCCCAGGCGGGAGGAGGCGAAACCCGGCGCGTCCTTGACCACCACTGCCGTCTTGCCCAGGCCTGCGACCCATTCGCGGGACTGGGCGACCAAGACCTCCGGGGTGGACTCGGCGACCACGACCTCGACCAGCTTGGAGGCTGGGACCGGGTTGAAAAAGTGCAGGCCGATGACGTCGTTGTCCACGGTGGCGGCGAGCTCAGTCACGGACAGCGAGGAGGTGTTGGTGGCGATGACCGCCTTCGGAGCGGTCTTCGCGATATTCCCGAAGGCCTCCTGCTTGAGCTCCATGGACTCCGGGACCGCCTCGACCACCAGCTCAAAGCCGGCAAAGTCGCCCACCTCGGTACTGGTGATCAGGCGTTCGGCCCAGGATTCAAAGCTTCCTTCAGCGCCACGGTCAAGGGAGCCGCGGATGGCCTTTTCCACCCGCTCCCGCGCGGCCTGGGCCGCGTCTTCATTGATGTCGACGACGGTGACTTCCGAGCCCGCGGCGAGGAAGGCGTGCGCAATTCCCGCGCCCATCCGGCCGCCACCCAGGACGCCTACTTTGTTCGGGATAGTCATTTACTTGCCCTTCTTCTTGTTCTTCTTGTCGAGGAATGCTTGCATGCGGTCGAACTTGGCGGGGGATTCAAAAAGGACGGCCTGGGCGATGTTGTCCACGGCCGGGTGGGCCGCCGCCGGCATGTCCATGAGCTGCTTGCTTAGGCGCACTGCCAGCGGGTCGAGCGCCGCGATGCGCCCGGCCAAGTCCGCGGCCGCCGCGTCCAGTTCTTCCGGCTCGTGAATTTCCGTGACCAGGTGCAGCGCGTGCGCCTCTTCGCCGCTCAGGATGCGTCCCGCCAGGAGGATTTCCTTGGCCACGGGAGCGCCCACGGTCTCCTTGAGTCGCCAGAGCGCGCCGGCGCCGGCGATGATGCCTAGACCCGCCTCCGGCTGCCCGAACTTGGCGCGCGGGGTGGCCAGCCGGAAATCAGCGGCAAGGGCGAGCTCCAGCCCGCCGCCCAGGGCGAAGCCGTCGATGGCCGCGATGACCGGGGAGGGCAGCTTAGCGATCCGGTCGAAGATGCCGGAGTTGATGCCGCGCAGCGCGTCGGCGCGGCGGCGCTCGCGCAGCTGCGCGATATCCGCCCCGGAGGCGAAGATCCCGCGCGGCCCCTTCGAGGTTTCGGCTATGCAGCCGGTCAGGATGAGAATTTGCGGATCGTTTTCCAGCTGCTGGCACAGCTCGTGAAGCTCCGCGACCATCGTTTCATCGATGGCGTTGCGAACCTCCGGACGGTTTAAGCGGGCGGTGACGAAGCCGTCACCGGGGATGATCTCGAGTGCTTCTGGCATGTCTTTTACACCTTCTCAATCGCGATAGCGGAACCCTGGCCAACGCCCACGCACATGGTGGCGATGCCGCGCGCGCCGCCGTCCTGCTCCAAGCGGTTCAACAGGGTGAGGGTGATGCGGGAGCCGGACGAGCCCAGCGGGTGGCCCAGGGCGATGGCGCCGCCCCAGGCGTTGACCTTGTCCTCGTCCAGCCCGAGCTCCCGGATGCAGGCCAGCGACTGGCTGGCAAAGGCCTCGTTGAGCTCCACCGCATCCACCGAGTCCAGGCCCCACCCGGCGCGCTCCAGCACGTCGCGCGTCGCCGGGATCGGGCCGGTGCCCATGATTTCCGGGCTCACGCCGCGGGCAGAGTTCGCCACGACGCGGGCGCGGGCCTTCAGCCCGTACTTTTGGATCGCTGCGGCCGAGGCCACGATGACCGCCGAGGCACCGTCGTTAAGCGAGGAGGCGTTGCCCGCGGTGGTGACCTCGCCGAGCTTGGTGACCGGCTTCAGCTTGGCCAGCGCCTCCGCGGAGGTATTAGCGCGCGGGCCTTCGTCCGTATCCACCACGGTCACGTTGCCCTTCCGGTCGGTGACCTCCACCGGCACGATTTCGTGGGCGAACTTGCCGTCCGCGATGGCCTTGAGCGCCCGTTGGTGGGAGCGCAGCGCGAAGGCGTCGGCGTCCTCGCGGCTGATGCCGAAGGTGTTGGCGACCTCCTCGGCCGTTTCCGGCATGGAATAGGTGAGCTTTTCTTGCGCCGCGAATTTGTCATTCACGAAGCGCCAGCCGATGGCGGTATCGAAGGCCGCGCCCGGCTTGGCGAAGGCCTTCGTCGGCTTTTCCATCACCCACGGGGCGCGCGACATCGACTCCACGCCGCCGGCGACCACGACCTCGGCCTGGCCAGACTCCACCAGAGCGGTGGCCAGCGCGATAGCCGACATGCCGGACGCGCACAGGCGGTTAATGGTCATCCCCGGGACCGTGTCCGGGAACTCGGCCAGCAGCCAGGCCATGCGGGCGACGTTGCGGTTTTCCTCGCCCGCCCCGTTGGCGTTGCCGATGATGACCTCGTCGACGGCGGCCGGATCCAGGCCCGACTCTTCGACGGTCTTCTTGATGGTCAGCGCCATCAGGTCATCCGGCCGCACCGACGACAGGGCCCCGCCGTAGCGGCCCACCGGGGTGCGGAAACCGGATACGAGGTATGCAGAAGAATCGGACATTTTAGGCTCCTTTGAATTCCGGCTGGCGCTTCTCGTTGAACGCGGCAAAGCCTTCGTAATAGTCTTCGGTATCGCACAGGCGGCCCTGCGCTTGGTTTTCGGCGTCCACGCTGTCCCAGAAACCGGTGCGCTCGTCCCGGATGCTGGCCACCAACGCGCGGCTGGCCAGGAAGGCCTGGGTCGCGCCCTGCGCTGCGGCGGCGGCCTTGGTCCGGCCGAACTCGAGCAGTTCGTCCGCCGGGACCCCGCGGGAGAACAAGCCGGCGGCCACCGCGTCCGCGCCGGAAATCAGGTCGCCGGTGATGATGAGGTCCATGGCGCGGTGGACACCAAGCCGCTCGACGAAGAGGGCGTGCCCGCCCGAATCCAGCGTGGCGCCGAGGTTGGCGAACGGGGAGCCGAAGAGGGCATCGTCGGCCACGTAGACGACATCGCAGGCCAGCGCCAGGCCCAGGCCCACGCCCAGGCACGCGCCGTGCACCAGCGCGAACGTCGGGGCCGGGAAGTCATCAATCGCGCGTAGCACCGGGGTAACCGCCCCGGCGAGGAACTCGGTGGCGTCGTCCTCGCGCGGGTTCAGGCCCTTGATATTCCGGCCGGCGCTAAAGCCCTTGCCCTCACCCCGCAGCACCAGCGCGCGTGGCTTATCCTGCGCGGCCTTGTCGAGGGTGTCCTTTAGCTCCGCCAAATCCTCTGGCCCCATCGCGTTGCGGGCTCGCGGGTTGTTGAGCACGACTTCAGCGACGCCGGTGTCCGGGGCAAAGTGATAATCGATCATCGACATTGCTTTCTTCTCTTTCTGTTGGGGTGGTGGGTAGTCCGGCTGTTGACTAAGCGTCGAAATCGAGGGAAATCTTGTCGGTCTTCGGACGCGACTGGCAGGTCAGGATGTAGCCGGCCTCAACCTCGTCCTTTTCCAGGGCGTAGTTTTCGGCCATGTCGACCTCGCCGTCGACGAGCTTCGCGCGGCAGGTGCCACACACGCCGCCGGCGCAGGCGAAGGGGACGTCCGGGCGCGCCCGCAGCGCGGCATTGAGCAGGGACTCGTTGGCCGAGACCGGGGACTGCACGGAACCGGACAGGCCGTCCAGGGTGAATTCAATGTCCACGTTGTCGCCCTCGGGGTCGGCTTCCACCTCGCGGCCGGTCTGGCCCTGGTTGCCGGAAGGCTTACCGGTGGTAAACAGCTCGTAGCGCACCGCCTCTTCCGCGACGTCGCGGCCCGAAAGCTCGTCACGGACCAGCTGGACTAGCTCGAAGGGGCCGCAGAGGAACCACTCGTCGACCGAACCGGTCTGGATGACGTTGTCCAGCAGCGTCTGGAGCTTCTCCGCATCAATGCGACCGGAGAACAGCGGGTTGACGCGCTGCTCTCGGGACAGGACGTGGTGGACCGCGAAGCGGTTGGGGAATTTGTCCTTCAGATCGCCAATCTCCTCGGCGAACATCACGTCCCCGCCGCCCTTGTTGGCGAAGATGAGCTCGAAGGTGGTCCGCTCCGACTCGTTCAGGACGGTTTGGGCAATAGCCATGATCGGGGTGATGCCAGAACCGGCCGCGATAGCCACCAGGTGGGGGTTATCCAGTTTTTCTAGTTCCTCGCGTACGGCCTCCGGGTTGTTCAGGCCGGTCAGGTGGGTCTTGGAGGTGAACGCGCCCTGCGGGTTCATCACGTCCATCTCATAGCCGGCCTCCAGCTCGGTGTTCGCCCAGGTGGAGAACACGCCCCCGCGGTCGCGCTTGATGGCCACGCGGATGACCCCGTCCCGGGGGACGTCGCAGATGGAATAGGAGCGGCGGACTTCTTTGCCGTCGATGGTGGCGCGCAGCGCCACGTACTGGCCGGGCACGTAGTCGTAGTCGTCTTGGAGTTCCGGCGGGACTGCGAAGGAGACCTCCACCGCGTCGTCGGTCAGCGGCCGCACCGCAGAGACCGTCAGGGGGTGAAAGGTCGCCTTCTTCTTGGCCGGCTTCTGGGCCGACTCGGCCGGGGCAGTTGTGGTGGGAGTAGTCATTAGTGCACCTTGAAGTAGTCGAAAGGCTCCAGGCAGTCCTGGCAGTTGTAGAGCGCCTTGCAGGACGTAGAGCCAAATTGTGCAAGTTTCTGAGTGCGGCGCGAACCGCAGTGCGGGCATTCGATGGCCGGCGGCGGGGCCAAGGTCAGCGGGATGGGCCCGTCATTTGCCTTTCGCGATTGCCCGGTGGGCGGGGCGATGCCGTAGTCGCGGAGGTTTTGCTTGCCCCGCTCGGTAATCCAGTCGGTGGTCCACGCCGGATCCAGGACGAGGTCGACGCGGGAAGAGCTATATCCCGCCTCTTCCAAGGCCCGGACGATATCGGTCGTGATGTGCTCCATCGCCGGGCAGCCCGAGTAGGTCGGGGTGATAGTGACGACGGCGGTCTCGCCCTCTAAGGTCGCTGCCCGCAGGATGCCCAGGTCGGCGATAGAAATGACTGGGATTTCCGGGTCCGGGACCTGGGCAGCCACGTCCCAAACCCGGGCGGCTTCCGGATCCGCGGGCCGCAGAGGGTGCGCCGGCTGGTTGGTGGGGGTCTGGCTAGCCATCACTGTCACCTCCCGCTACCAGGTAGCGCCCGGGTGCTTCCGGGCCAGGGACTGCATCTCCGCCAGGATGAAGCCGCGGTATTCCGAAAAGCAGCCGGTTCGCTGGCCGGAGCGTGCCTGCTTGACCTGCGGCACCTCAAGGCCGGCCTTGTCCAGCACGTACGCGATCCGCTCGTCGAACTGCGGGCGCAGGCTGGACGGGAGCACCGCGATGGATCGCTCCGCCAGCTTCTCGTGCACCGGCAAGTCCTCGAAGAGCTCGTCGAGGTAGGGCCACATGTGCTCCAGGCCCGCAGTCAGTCGGCGCTTGGACTCTTCAGTCCCGAGGCCGAGACGCAGCACCCATTGGTTGGCGTGGTCGACGTGGTATTCAACCTCCTTGATCGCCTTCGCCGCGATGGCAGCCAGCGTCTGGTCGGCCGACTCCAGCAGGGCGGTGTACAGCCCGTATTGGTAGTAGGAAAAGAGGAGCTGGCGAGCGATAGTGTGGCCGAAGTCGCCGTTTTCCTGCTCCACGAGACGGCAAGAGCAGAACTCCTCTTCGTCGCGGAAGTAGGCGAGATCGTCCTCGGTCTTGTCAAAGGCGGTTCCGGCGTAGGAGAGCAAGAAGCGGGCGTGCCCGATAAGGTCCAGGGCGATATTGCCCAGCGCAATGTCTTCTTCCATCTCCGGGGCGCGGGAGATCCACCAGCCCAGGCGTTGGGCCAGGATGAGAGCGTCGTCGCCCAGCGTGATGGCGTAGTTGGCCACGTCCTGGTCGGCGGTAGCGCCGGAGGCCACAATGTCTTCTGCGGTAATACCGTCACCCTGCGATTGCTTGGTGGCGGAGTCCGCGGCAGCGAATCCACTCACAGGTGCGGCACCCCCTCAGACTTGTCGTAGTAGGTGGCGTGGCGGTAGTTCTTGCCCTGCGGCGACTCGAAATAGCCGCCCTTGGAGTCCGGATCCGACGAGGCGATAGCTTCCGAGGGGACAACCCACACGGATGTGCCCTCGTTGCGGCGGGTGTAGAGGTCGCGCGCGTTGCGCAGCGCCATCGTCGCGTCCGGGGCGTGCAAAGAGCCGGCGTGGACGTGGGAAAGGCCGCGGGAAGAGCGCACAAACACTTCCCACATGGGCCACTGGTTTCCCTGGTTAGCGGTCATGGGGTGGATACTCCTTAATTCCTAGTTGCTCACTGCGCCCGGGCGCTAGGCCGAAAGCGCCGAGTCGGTGTGGTGGTACTTCTCCGCGTAGGCAGCGGCGGCCTCGCGGACCCAGGCGCCCTCGTCGTGGGCCTGGTTGCGGCGCTGCAGGCGCTGCTCGTTGCAGGGCCCGTTGCCCTTGATGACGGACTTGAACTCGTCCCAGTCCAGTTCGCCGAAGTCGTAGTGGCCGCGCTCCTCGTTCCACTTCAGGTCCGGGTCCTCGAAGTGCAGCCCCAGGGCTTCTGCCTGCGGGACGATCATGTCCACGAAGCGCTGGCGCAGCTCGTCGTTGGAGAAGCGCTTGATGTTCCAGGCCATCGACTGCTTGCTGTTGGGGGAGTCATCATCCGGCGGGCCGAACATCTGCAGGGCCGGGCCGTAGAAACGGTTGATGGCTTCCTGGGCCATCTGCTTTTGGGCCTCGGTGCCGTGCGCGAGCTCGTAGAGGATCTCCCAGCCTTGGCGCTGGTGGAAGGATTCCTCCTTGCAGATACGCACCATCGCGCGGCCATAAGGCGCATACGAAGCGCGGCACAGCGGCACCTGGTTGCAAATGGCCGCACCGTCGACCAGCCAGCCGATAGCGCCGATATCCGCCCAGGTACGGGCCGGGTAGTTGAAGATGGACGAGTACTTGGCACGACCGTCTAGCAGCTGGTCAACCAGCTCATCGCGGGGAGTACCGAGGGTCTCGGCGGCGGAGTACAGGTAGAGGCCGTGGCCGGCCTCGTCCTGGACCTTGGCCATCAGGATGGCCTTGCGCTTCAAGGAAGGAGCGCGGGTGATCCAGTTGGCCTCCGGCTGCATGCCGATGATTTCGGAGTGCGCGTGCTGGGAGATCTGGCGGGTCAGGGTCTTGCGGTAGGCCTCGGGCATCCAGTCGGTGGGCTCGATGCGGGAGTCCTCCGCGATGATCTCATCGAAGCGTTGCTGGGCCTGGGCGACGTCGAATTCCGCGTCAGCGGCGCCATCGATTGCGGTTAATGCCTGGTCACGGTTAGTCATGGTGGGTTTCCTCCTCGGGTGGGGAGAGTGTCAGTAGCAGGATTACCTACTGAATGGTTGGTCAGTATATGAGAAAATGTGACCTACGTCAATAGCAAGTGTGATCTAGGTGGCAATTAACGGGCCGTCATTGTGGCCCCGCGATAATCGCCTCGCGGCCTAGCTCCGCTTCTCCGGCTTGCCAGGGAGGACCCGGTACGTGCCGCGAAACTCGGCGATGTCCCGGCCGTCGGCGCGCAGCGTGACGTCCACGATCCCGTTTCGGCCCCAGGACTGACGCGTCGTGGCCACGCCTTCGACCCGCTGTCCGGAAAAGCCCGGCGCGAGGTAGTGGATGGAATTGTGCGCCGCCACGGCGACGTCGCCGTAGGAGTTGCAGGCGCCGGCGAACAGGGAATCGGCGAAGGCGTAGAGAAAACCGCCCTGGCAGGTGTCATGCCCGTTGCACATCTCGGGGCGCACGGTGAATTCACCCGCGCAGTGCCCCAGGTCAAGCTCGGTGATGGTCACCCCCAGAAAGGCGGTCGCGCGGTCGCTTTCGAACATCTCGCGGACGTGCACGAACTCCGGGCTCGCGGCTACGCCGGGCGCTAGCACGGGAGCGGGCGCAACTGCCTCGGTCGACATTTCCTCCGCGGCAGTAGAGCGGGAGGGGGTGGAGTTATTGGCTGACATTTCTACTCTCCTTGGGAGTTATTTGGCCAGCGCAAAGAGAAAACTTCCGGGTGTGGGTGACACATACTATAACCGCTGCGACTAAGTCGTGCTTGAATGGAATGCGTGACTGACACGAGTACCGACACCCACCGCGGCCGCCCTGGCTACTCACGCGCCGACGTAATCCGCGCCGCCATCAAGGCGTTCAACACCCGCGGCTACGAGGCGACGTCCATGGGAGTTGTGGCAAACGACCTGGGAATTTCCAAGTCCGCCCTGTACCACCACATCTCCTCCAAGGAAGAGATTCTCGAGGAGACCGTTTCCCGCGCCATGGGGCAGCTCGAGGACGTGGTCGCCGAGGCCCAGGCTGCCGACGCCACCCCGGCCGAGCAGATCGCCATGCTGGTCCGCGGGTCCGTGCACGTTCTGTGCAGCGATCCCGAATCCGTGGCGCTGCTTCTGCGCCTGCGCGGTAACTCCGAAGTCGAGGAACGCGCACTCGAACGCCGCCGCGCGCTTACCCGGTCGGTCATCCCGATGGTCAAGCAGGCCCAAGAGACCGGGGATATCCGCAACGACCTCGAAGCGGCCACCCTAACCCGCCTCGCCTTCGGCATGGTCAACTCCGTGTCCGACTGGTACGAACCCGGCGGGAAA
Source organism: Corynebacterium sp. 32222D000AT (assembly GCF_053546955.1). Taxonomy (NCBI): domain Bacteria; kingdom Bacillati; phylum Actinomycetota; class Actinomycetes; order Mycobacteriales; family Corynebacteriaceae; genus Corynebacterium; species Corynebacterium sp. 32222D000AT. The sequence goes on from NZ_JBPPVW010000010.1 coordinate 53,696, forward strand.
TTCGGCGCAGAGGACATCGCCAACAGCGTGGAACGCCTGCTCTTCGGCGGTCTTTCACCGCGCTAAGCTCGCCAAAACACCAGGTCGGGGATTGTTGAACAACATTGACCGAAACAACAATTTCCCCAAAATGTGTTGCCACTCACTAAAATCGCCTGTATTCTACCTCACAAGACTTAACTGACCGATTGTTAAGTCAGGAATTAATCGCTCGCCGCTCCCGCGGCACCCATGACTTCCAACCCAATAGGCGCATTCGAGAAGACGCCAGGTGTGGGCCTGCACGTTTCCCGAAGTGAAAGGCACTGCTGTGACTGCAACTTTTGATATTTTCTCCGACAACTATGGCCCCCAAATGGGCATTGAATACGCCTCGCGAGACGAAATCATCGCCCTCCAGACTGAGCGCGCTCGCAACGAGCTCCGCCACGCGTATTACAACGTTCCCCACTACCGCCGAGCCTTCGATGAACTCGGCGTCCACCCCGACGATTTCAAGGAGCTCGCCGACTTCGCGAAGTTCCCGTTCACGGACAAGGAGACGCTGCGCAACGAGTACCCCTTCGGCATGTTCGCGGTGGGGCAGAAGCAGATCGCTCGTATCCACGCCTCCTCCGGGACCACCGGCCGCCCGACGGTGGTTGGCTACACCGACAACGACATCCGCATCTGGTCTGACCTGATGGCCCGCTCCCTGCGGGCCGGCGGTCTGCGCCCGAGCGACAAGGTGCAGATCACCTTCGGCTACGGGCTCTTCACCGGCGGCCTGGGCGCGCATTACGGCGTGGAGGCCCTCGGCGCCACCGCCATCCCAACCTCCGGCGGCCAGACCGAACGCCAGATCCAGCTCATCAAGGACTTCGAGCCGGACGCCATCCTCGGCACCCCCTCCTACGTCCTCAACCTCCTGGACCGTATGCGCAAGGAGGGCATCGACCCGCGGGAGACCTCCCTGCGCGCCGGCGTCTTCGGCTCCGAGCCGTGGACCGAGGGCATGCGCCGCGAGCTGGAGGAAGGCTTCGGCATCGACGCCACCGACATCTACGGCCTGTCCGAGGTCATGGGCCCTGGCGTGGCGCAGGAGTGCATCGAGACCAAGGACGGTCTGACCGTCTGGGAGGATCACTTCTACCCGGAGATCATCGACCCGGAGACCCTGCAGCCGCTCCCGGATGGCGAGTACGGCGAGCTGGTCATTTCCTCCCTGACCAAGGAAGCCTTCCCGATCATCCGCTACCGCACGCATGATCTGACCCGCATCCTGCCGGGCACGGCGCGTTCGATGCGCCGCCTGGACCGCATCTCCGCCCGCAACGACGACATGATCATCCTGCGCGGCGTGAACTGCTTCCCGTCGCAGTTCGAGGAAATCATCACCGAAGACCGCAACCTGCGCCCCCGTTACCAGTGCGTGCTGAGCAAGCGCGGCCGCATGGACCACCTGACCCTGGTCGTCCAGCACGCCGAAAACCTGAGCCGCGACGACCTCGACGCCTCCGAGCGCCAGCTGCGCAAGCAGATCAAGGACCGGATTGGCGTCACCGTCGAAATCCAGCTGGTCGAGCACTTCGATTCCGGCGACGGCAAGGCCAAGCGCCTGGTCGACAACCGCAACAAGTAAGCCTGGTTCCCGACCTACCTGAAGCACAGAACAAGAGCCGCGCGAACGCTGAACATCTCAGCGCCGCGCGGCTCTTGGCGTGCCGGCTAGTTAAGGGCCTAGCCAAAGATACGGTCGAAGAAGTTCTTGACCGGCTTCATCATCAGGTGCGGTACATACTTCCAGACTGCCCAGCTGCCCAAGCCAAGCGCACCCAGCACGGCCGCGACCAGGCTAAAGCCCCAGAAGACGTTGGAAGAGCCCTGCGAGCTAGCGGAGCTACCGTTGCTGCTGCTCGAGCTACCGGAGCTGCCATTGCTGCTGCCGCTGCTGCCTTCCTTGTTCGGTTCCTTGCTCGGCTTCGAAGGCTCTTCAGTCTCGCCCGGCTTACCCGGCTCGGTCGGCTCAGCTGGCTTCGTAGTCTCAGCCGGCTCGGACGGCTTGTTCGGCTCGGTGGACTCTTCCGGTTCGCTCGGCTCGGTGGTCGGCTCTTCAGAAGGCTCGGTCGACGGTTCGGTAGACGGTTCCTCAGAAAGCTCGGTCGACGGTTCGGTGGTCGGCTCCTTGGAGGGCTCCGTCGACGGCTCGGTCGACGGCTCTTCGGTCGGTTCCGGCTGCTCCTCGCGCGGATCGACCAGGGCGCGGTCGCGGTTTTCCAGGGTGACGCGGTCGACGAGTGCGCCGGTGGGCTCGTCGTAGGTGGTCAGGCGCAGTTGCTCGCCGGTCACGTCCACCCGCAGGTAATCCGGGGTGTAGTCCTGGCGCCAGTAGGCGGTGGAGTCGTGCACCAGTTCCTGCGGGACGTGTTCCATGCGGGCGTTCGGCTGCTTTTCGCCGTTGACGTCCTGGAAATCGTAGAACTTGCCGCCGCCGGCGCTGGTGGTGGTCAGGTAAAGGACCTCGTTGTCGTTCGGGGAAAGCTTGTCATTGCGCTTGCCCAAGCCCTCAGAGACCGGCTCATGGCCGTTCATCAGGTGGGTGCGGGTGTAGATGTGGTCGTGGCCCGACAGGACCACGTCGACGCCGAGCTCAGAGAAGGTATCCGCCAGGCCGTCGCGCAGGCGTCCGACATCGGAGTCGGTGTAGTGGGTGGCCTGCGAGTACAGGGAGTGGTGCATACCCACGATTACCCACTCGTTGAAGGCGCCCCGGTTGTCGATGGTGTCCTTGAGGAAGCGCTTGTGGCGCTCAATGTCGTCCTCTTGGCTTGCGTTGGAGTCCAGGTTGATGAAGAGCACGTTGTTGCGCTCAAACCAGGAGTTGCGCAGGTCCGGGGCCTGGTTGGGGTTGATGAAGTGCTCGTCGTAGTCACCAAAAGCAATCGCGGAGGGGTAACCCTCGTGGTTGCCCGGGATAGCGCTGAGCGGGATCTGCCGGATGACATCCGGGCTAAAGAAGCCGTCGTACTGAGCCAGGGGAGCGCCCCAGCCCTCAATCTGGTCGCCCAGGGACCAGATGAGCCGCGAATCCGGAACGTCACCGATGGCCTTGTTGATGGTCTTATTCCACTGCTCGGTTTGTTCCTCGATCTTCGCGCCCACGCCGATCTGCGCGTCGCTAATCGTGACGAAGGACCAGTCATCACCGTAGGAACCGGTGTTGAACGTGTGCGGGGCGGACCAGCCGCCCTCGTCGGAGCCCACCACGTAGGTGTACTCGGTGTTCTCCGCCAGGCCGGTAGCCGTAGCGTAGTTGGACAGGTAGAGGATGCGGCCGGCGTCCTTCTCCTTGGCGTCGAATTCCTTCGCCTGGTCTTCCTGCCCGGTCGGGTAGACCTTGAGCTTTTCCTCACCCTTGTGGTTGGTGCGCCAGGAGACGATGACGGAGGTTTCATCCGCGCCCGGCTGCAGGACCTGGCGGAAAATCGGGGACTCCTGCGCCTGCGCGGCGGTCGGGACGACGGCGCCGGAGGCTAGGGTGACAGACAAGGCGCAACCAAGCGCCACGAATGAGCGGTTGAGGCGAGCTTTAATCATGAGCTTCTTCCTGGTCAGACGGTCCTACCGCGGGGCCGGATGACACTGCAGTTATTCATTGGTGTCGGGGCTGCAGTGCCAAGTGATCCGTGCGGCAGAACCAAAAGCAGAGTGGTGGGCGAGTTGTTTTACAGCTTTAGAGCCGGGCGGTCACGAGGGAAAATCTTCGGTCGCCCGCGTAAACCACCCGGCTTGAGCAAAACGTTAGGCATATGGAAACAAATACAGGTAAATGCCAGGTTAAAGTCAGGTTGCTCAGAAAATAACTTCTACTTAAAACTTGACAACCAGCACTTATTCCCGCAGCGAGGGACCCTGGACTGGGCTAGTTTGACAGCCATGAAGACGACTCGTTTCTCCCGCCGCACGGCCCTGACCGCTGCCTCCCTTACCGCAGCCGGCATCGCCGCGGCCCCCGCCTTTGCCCAAGACCAGCCCACCTCCCCGTTGGATATTTATAACCAAGATTCCGGTGCCAGCCTGCCGTTCTTGCACGGCGTGGCCAGCGGCGGCCCGTTGCCGAGCTCCGTGGTGTTGTGGACCCGCGTTACCCCGGATCGTGACTCGCTGCCCGGCTCCGGCCTGGGCGAGCCCACCCGCGTCGACTGGGAGGTGTCTACCAGCCCCGAGTTCGGCGACATCGTCGCCCGCGGCACGGAGACCACCAGCCCGGATAGCGACCACACCATCCACGCGGAGCCGCACGACCTGAGCCCGGCCACCGAGTATTACTACCGCTTCCGCGTTGCCGACGGCCCGCACGCCGGGGCCGAGTCCCCGGTGGGCCGCACCAAGACCGCACCCGCCCACGGGGACAGCCCGGACCAGCTGACCTTCGCCGTGGCATCGTGCGCGAACTACGAATCCGGCTTCTTCTGCGCCTACCGCGACATGGCCAAGCGCGGCTGGTCTGGCGAGCTCGACCTCGTCGTCTTCCTCGGCGATTACATCTACGAATACGGCACGGGCGAGTACGTGGGCAAGTCCGGCATCGCCCGCCCGCACCACCCGACGTGGGAGATCACCACCCTCGAGGACTACCGCATGCGCTACGGCCGGTACCGCACTGATGCCCACCTGCAGGCCGCGCACGCCTCCGCCCCGTGGGTCGTGACCTGGGATGACCACGAGTCCGCAAACAACGCCTGGCGCGAGGGCGCGGAAAACCACACCGACGGCTTCGCCGAGGGCCAGTGGGCCAGCCGCCGCGACCAGGCCCTGCAGGCCTACTTCGAGTGGATGCCGCTGCGCAAGGCCGGCACCTCGAAGGAAGGCCACCTCTACCGCAGCTTCCAGTTCGGCGACCTCATGGAGCTGACGCTGATGGACCTGCGCAGCTACCGCGACGCGGAGACCACCTCCGCCAACTTCGCCAGCCCGGACCGCACCATGCTCGGCAGCGAGCAGTTCGCCTGGCTGACCGATGTCGTGGAGACCTCCCCGGCGCGCTGGATGGTGCTGGGCAACTCGGTCATGATGTCGCCCATGCGCTTGCTGACCATGCCGGGCAACCGCGAGGCCGAAGAAGCAATCCAGGCGATGAAGGCCTCCCGCTCCGGTATCGCGCTTAACTCCGACCAGTGGGACGGCTACACCCACGACCGCGACAAGCTGCTCGAGCTTTTAGGGAAGCGCGGCCGCCACAACTTCTTCGTCACCGGCGATATCCACTCCGAGTGGGCCAACTCCATCTACACCGGTGACAAGGAGGTCGCCTGCGAGATGGTGACCACGTCCATCTCCGCGCCGAACGTCGACGAAATCCTGACTGAGTACACGGGCATCTACCACGCGGAGGACAACTCGACCTCCGTGCTGGTGGAAAGCGCCATCAAGGACGCGAACCCCAACGTCAACCACCTCGACTACGACGCCCACGGCTACGCGGTCGCGCAGCTGCGCGCCGACGACGTAGAGATGCGCTACTACCGCGTCTCAGACGTCGAGGACCCCGAAGCCAGCGTCTCCCTGCACACCACCCGCACCTGGCGCGTGGACGGCGGCTTCGACCCCTCGGACGGCGAATAGGCAGGTCACAGGGTTTCGGGTAGGGCCGAGGCGTACAGCAACCGTTTAGGAAGCTCTCGGTTTACTGCCCCGAAAACCCCACGGCTTTGGCACCCGGGCGGCTTAGTCTCGAGTTCATGACATCGCACAGACTCCGCACGAAAGTGGCCGCCCTCCTGGCCGCCACCGCCCTGACCATCCCGCTCGCCGCCTGCTCCACAGGCACCGGCTCGGCTAACGATGCCACCGCCGCGAGCTCCAGCTCGGCAAGCACCAGCACCGCGTCCACCACCACCTCCAGTTCCTCTAGCGAGACCACCGCGGCCACCGCCCAGGCCGTCCAAGAGTTCTTGGACACGCTAAGCGACGAGCAAAAGGAAGCGGTCCAGCTCAGCATGGACGACGACTCCCGCTCAACCGCCTGGTCCAACTTCCCGGTAACCTTCGTGGAACGCAATGGGCTCAACCTCAACGACCTCAACGACGAACAGCGCGCCGCGGCGTTGAAAGTGCTCGAAACCCTGCTATCCGAAAGCGCCTATGAGCGGGTCGTCGCCATCATGGAGGGCGACCAGTACCTCCTGGACAACTCGTCTTCGACGGAAGACTCCTTGGGGCAGTACTACTTCACGCTGTACGGCACCCCGAGTGAATCCGGCGAGTGGGCGCTGCAGTTCGGCGGCCACCACCTGGGCCTAAACGCCACGTTCAGCGACGGTTCCATCACCTTCGCGCCCACCCACTTCGGCGCCCAGCCGGCTGTCTACACCAACGACGCGGGCGAAGAGGTGCAGCCGATGAGCAGCATCTACGAGGCCGCCTTTGCCTTCTACGACTCACTCACCGATGAGCAGAAGGAGCAGCTCTACCAGGGCGAGGAAGTAAAGAACCTCAGCTGCGCCCCGGGCAGCACCTGCGACTACGACACGGGTACCGGGCTAAAAGGCGCGGATCTCAACGATGAGCAGAAGGAGCTCCTTCTCGAGCTCATCGCGCAATGGACCACACTCTCCGACGAGTCCACCAACGAGACCACGCTGAGTGCTATCCGGGATACCTTGGACGAGACGTATATCAACTGGTCCGGTGCCACCACCTACGACATGACCCAGGGCGAGGGCATCTACTTCCAGATTTCCGGACCGAGCGCCTACATCGAATTCGCCAACCAGCAGGGCTCTGCCGGCGCGGATGTCGACGGGGTGACCACCTCCGGCTGGGGCCATATCCACACCATCTACCGCGATCCCCAGAACGACTATGCCGGCACGACCACTCAGCAGGAGGGCTCCGGACCGGGTGCCGAAGGCGGCCCCGGTGGGGGAAAGGACCCGACGGCCTAGCCGCCGGCACCCCGCCCGGCGCGGCGCAGGCTGACAGCACCCCGCCGGACCGCCGAACCTAAAATGGCGCCGAAGCCTAGAACGGGCCGTTAGGTTGCCGGGTAGACCATCGGCCGGCTGATCCTCAGCCCGACGGCGTCGCCGACCTTGGGGTGGTGCTCAAGGCCCGTGGGGTCCTGCATGGCGGGCGCCACGTTGCGCTGCGGTGAATTATCTCTCGGCAGGTTTTGGCCTTTAGCCGTTGATGATGTGCGGGTAGGCTAGGCCCTTCAGCCCCTCCGCGCCGAATTCCACCCCGTAGCCGGAGGACTTAATGCCGCCGAAGGGCACGCGGGGATCCACCCCGCCGTGGCCGTTGATCCACGTGGTTCCGGCCTCCAGCCGGGCGGCCACGCGACGCGCGCGCTCGCGGTCGCTGGACCACACCGACGAGCCCAGCCCGACATCCAGCTTGTTCGCCTGCTCGATGGCCCACTCCTCGTCCTCGTAGGCGATGATCGGCAGCACGGGGCCGAACTGCTCTTCCACCACGAGCGGGTTATCCGGGTCGATGTCCCCGACCAACGTGGTGGGGTAGAAGTAGCCCGGCGCGTCGTAGTCCGGCTCACCGCCGAGTAGCACCGTGGCGCCGCCCTTCTTCGCCTCCTTGACCAAGCGGTCGACGATCTCGAATTGCTGCTTGTTCTGCAGTGGGCCGAGGACGTTGTCATCCTCGAGACCAACGCCCATGGGGGAATTCTTCGCTACTTCGATCAGCGCCGCGACCACGTCGTCGTATTGTGCCGCCGGCACGTAGAGGCGCTTCATCGCCGCGCAGGTCTGGCCGGTGTTGATGAACGCGCCCCAGAAGAGATCCCCGGCGATAGCGTCGATGTCCGCGTCATCCAGGACGATGCCGGCGTCGTTACCGCCCAGCTCCAGCGTCAGGCGCGTCAGGTTGGCCGCGGAGGATTCCACGATCTTGCGCCCCGTGGCGGTCGAGCCGGTGAACATGATCTTGTCGATCCCCGCGTGGGTGGACATCGCCGCGCCGACTTCGCCGTCGCCGGTGACCACCTGGAGGACGCCATCGGGCAGCACATCGTTCATGATCTTCATCAACGCCAGCACGGACAGCGGCGTGTATTCGGAAGGCTTCACAACAACCGCGTTGCCCATCCGCAGTGCCGGGGCGACCTGCCAGACGGTGATCATCATGGGCCAGTTCCACGGGCCGATAGCTCCCACCACGCCCAGGGGGCGGTAGTGCACGGTGGCCGTGATGTCGTCATCCACCGCGGTGTAGTCCGGGGATTCGAACGACGCCGTGGCGCGCAGCCACGCGGAACAGGCACCGACTTCAAAGTGCGCGTTCGGGCCGTTGAGCGGCTTGCCCTGCTCGCGGGATAGCAGCTCCGCGAGCGCCTCCGCGTGTTCCTCGATGACGTCGGCCGCCTTGAGCAAAAGGTCGCAGCGGGCGGCATCCCCTAGCCGGTCGAAGTCTTTCTGCGCCGCGCGGGCCTTATTCACCGCGACGTCGACGTCGTCCACGGTTCCGACGGGCGCGACGCCGACGACTTCTTCGGTCGCCGGGTTAATGATTTCGCGCCCCGTGCCCGAGTCGACGTGGGGGAGCAGGTCTGCGTAGTTGTGCACTGTGGTCACGAGAACTCCTGGGAGAGGATCGGAGGGTCAAGAACTTGGCCTCCAGTATTGCACAGGTCACACATCCATGGTTTCACGTGAAACCATGAGGTTAATTGGCGGTACCTTCCAGGCCCTGCCGGGCTTCCGCCGAGGCGCCCGGGACGCGCATCTCGAATTTCTCGCGGACTACCGTGTAGTCGAAGTAGCCCATGCGGGCGATCGGCTCGGCCTTGAGGATATCGAGCAACCCATCCTCGGTCAGGTAATCGTCATCGATGTGAATCTTTTCGACCCGCGCGAATACGACGTCGATGCTGCCCTGGTTGGAGTTCCCCATGAGCCGTTGCGTGGACAGGTAGCGGCACTCGAAGTGGACCGGGGATTCCTTGACCATAGGGATGGGGTAGTTGTCTGCGTAGACCTTGGTGACATCGAGGTGGTCCCACTCGCTCTCGTTCGCCTCGAGCGCCATCGCGGACTTGTTGACCTCTTCGCGGAGGGGATAGGTAGCCATGTTCCAGACGAACCATCCGGTGCGCTCAGCGTTAATGACCGTGTCCTTGCGACGCCCGTCGGGGTAGTGGTTCGCGGAGAACATCACCATCGGAGGGTCAAAGGTCAGGTTCTGCCACTGGCTGTAGGGCGCGATATTCTCCTGGCCGTCTTCGCTCACCGAGGAGAGCCATCCGATGGGGCGAGGCACTGTGCAGCCCTTGAATGGGGAGTGCGGCAGTCCGGAGCTTTCAGTTAACGGGTTGAACTTCATGGAAGAAACCTTCCCTGGTTTGGCGGATGGGGCTGACCGGTTAACGCAAGACTATGCGCACCCGGTGAACCCGGCAAGGACTTTTCTCCCCCGAACGCGAATGTTTCACGTGGAACATTGCATTTCGCAAGTCGCGAGGAGGATTCCGTTAGCCCCGCTGCGCCTCGCGCAGGGTTTAACGATAATTCCCTTATTGCCGCCTATCGACCCCCTAAGCACCCGTAAAATACGAATCCCAACAACGAAAATTGGAGATCCACTTTGAGCGTCGTCAATAGAATAGTTTTGCTGATAACAGCCGCCCTGGCTCTTTTGTGTACTTGCTTAGGCACGGCCGCGATAGTTTCCACCGTCGCCCCTTGGCTCACCGACGTCACCGGCACTCCGCGGGCCGGAATACCTTATTCCGTCTGCTTTACAGTCTGCGGGCTAAGTTTCGCAGTCTTTCTTGGCATTTGCACCTGGTTCTGCCTCACCCGGGGCGGGCGATCGCAGGCCGTGTTCTTGCTCCGCTCCCTAATCGCCGTGATCATCTTGTGGATGGTAGCGGCAGTAGCCTGCAGCGTCTGGTTCACCATTGAGGTCGACGACTTCGGCTACCCAGGAATCTTGGGAGTTCTGACCGCGCTGTCCATCGGTACCCTGATGGTCGCCGCCCTGCGTCGGGTCAAAGCGAGCATCGATTCGCGAGCCTAGGGGCCGGCCCGCAGCAGACTTAACCGGGGTGGATATCAACTATCCACCCCGGTTTTTGCTTACCCAAGGAGCCGGGCTGGGCCCTAGCTAGGCCTGGCTTGCGTAGGGGTCGCGGATTCCCAGGTACTGGACCTCGGTGTACTCCTCGATGCCCTCGGCGCCGCCTTCGCGGCCCAGGCCGGACTGCTTGACACCGCCGAAGGGGGCGGCGGCGTTTGAGATGACGCCGGAATTGAATCCCATCAGGCCGAATTCCAGGCCGTCGGCAAGGCGCCAGAGGCGGTCGGGATCCTCAGAGTAGACGTAGGAGGCAAGACCGTACTCGGTGTCGTTGGCCAGCTCGATGACCTCGGCCTCCGAGCGGAAGGTCATGATGGGGGCGATGGGCCCGAAGATTTCCTCGCGCATCACGCGGGCACGGCTGGAGACGTTACTCAAGACGGTGGGGCGGAAGAAGTAGCCCGGCTTCTTCACGGCGCGCTGATCCGTTTCCACGGTCGCGCCCTTGGAAACGGCGTCCTCGACGAGCTTTTCCAGGTTCTCGAGAGCCTTTTCCTCAATCACCGGACCGCAGGTCGTCTTCTCGTCCAAGCCGTTGCCGATCTTCAGCTGGTCCATCCGCTTGGCCAGCTTGCGGGTGAATTCCTCGGCAACGGATTCGTGGACGAAGAAGCGGTTGGCGGCGGTGCAGGCTTCGCCCATGTTCCGCATCTTGGCGCCCATGGCACCCTCGACGGCCTGGTCGATATCGGCGTCCTCGATGACGATGAACGGGGCGTTGCCGCCGAGCTCCATCGAGGTGCGCAGCACGTTGTGGGAGGCCGACTTGAGCAGCGAGCGGCCGACTGCGGTGGAGCCGGTGAAGGAAACCTTCCGCAGGCGGGCATCGCCAAGCAAGGGGTTGGAAACCGCGGAAGCGGACTGCCCGGAAACCACGTTGAGCACGCCCGCGGGCAGGCCGGCGTCCTCCATGGTCTTGGCGAAGTACTGCGCAGTCAGCGGGGTGAGCTTGGCCGGCTTGAGCACCATTGTGCAGCCGGCGGCCACGGCGGGCGCGACCTTGCGGGTCGCCATGGCCAGCGGGAAGTTCCACGGGGTAATCAGCAGGCAGGGCCCCACCGGCTTGCGGCGGGTAATCATGCGCAGCGTACCCTCCGGCACGGGGGAGGAGTGGCCGTAATCGCGCACGGCTTCCTCGCTAAACCAGCGCAGGTACTCCGCGCCATAGGTAACCTCGCCGCGGGACTCGGCCAGGGGCTTACCCATCTCCAGGGTCATCAAGGTGGCGAAATCTTCCGCGCGCTCGTGGACGAGCTCGAAGGCGCGGCGCAGAATGTCGGCGCGCTCCCGCGGGGACGTTGCGGCCCACTGGTCCTGGACAGAGCACGCGGAGTTCAAAGCCGAAAGGGCGTCCGCCGAGGAGCCGGAGGCCATCGTGGCGATAACTTCCTTAGTGGCGGGGTTTTCCACCTCATAGGTGGAACCGTCGCTAGAGTCGCGCCACTCCCCGCAGATCAACAGACCCTTCGGTACGCGACTGAGAAGCTCTTCCACATTAACTGCCATGTCCCACTCCTAAACTACTAATCGAGGTTCCCTTCTGATCGCCACTCTACACTTGTCTAGAGTAGTGCGGCCCCGATCACACCCTTGGCTGGCGATGAGCCACGGACATTTACCCGCATCCGTATAGTCACTGTGACGTTATTTGCTGTGGCCTGCGGGACGGGAGGGCCGCGCTCGGATCCCGGTTTCGGCGAATGGTGAGCGGGGGAGGACATCCGCTAGGGTGGCAACTATGCGGAAGGCGTTACTCATTGGGCTCGGTTGGGTAAGCGTGGCCCTGGCGGCGATCGGGGTGGTGTTGCCCCTGCTGCCGACGACGCCCTTCCTCTTGTTGAGCGCGTTCTGCTTCGCCCGCAGTTCCGAGCGCTTCCACGGCTACCTCTACAACCACCGGGTCTTTGGCGCCTACCTCCGCAACTACGAGTCGGGCCAGATGAGTACCCGCCACAAGGTCCGCACGCTCAGCATCATGTGGATCGGCATCCTCGTTTCCGCCGCGTTAATCAACAAGCCCATCGTCTGGGTAGTCTTCATCATCATCGCCAGTTGCGTGACCGTGCACCTGTGGCGGCTACGGCCGGCGGAGGCCCAGGAGCCCGCCCGGGATGAATAAATCTCCCGATTCGCTCCCACCATCCGGAGTTTCTACGTTAATATAGGTTTCATGAAGCAGAACACACTCAACGCCCAGTGGTGGTGGCTCGCTTAACGTAGCGGACCACCAGCTTCTAGTCATGTCCTAGGTCCGCTTAGCGCGGGCCTAGTGGTGTTTCTGCACCTCTCTTGCTCGCGGTAAAGCTAAATTCCCACCGCTCCCACACCTTCGACCCGCAAGAGAGGTCTTCAATGACGCTAGTAACCGCCAGCCAGACGCTGGCTTTTCACGGCGACACGGCGGCCGTGTTCCAAGAACTCAGCACGCCGCACGACAGCCTGCTGCTGGAATCCGCGGATATTCAATCCAAGGACAGCCTCAACTCCCTGGCCGTCCTCACCGCCGCCGCTAAGGTGGTCTGCCAGGACGATGAAGTCACCGCCACCGCCCTCACCGCGGCAGGCCAGGAGATCGTCTCGCGCCTGAAGGAGCAGTTCTCCCACCGTTTAGTAGACGAGTCCGCTGCTCAGGCCACGTTCCGCTTTAGCCGTTCCACGGCCATTGACGAGCGGGAGCGGCTGCGCGAGGAATCAACGGTCTCCGTCCTCCGGGCCCTGCAGGCGGACGCCGGCTACGGCGACGGGATGCTTCCCTTCGTCGCGGGCGGATTCGCCTTCGACTACCTCGCCGGCTTCGAAGAGCTGCCCGCCGTCGCGGACGGCGCCAACACCTACCCGGACTACGAGTTCATAGTGGCCCAGGAGTTGCTGCACGTCGACCACCAGGGGGGCGAAGCTCACCTGCACGTGTTAGGGGTTGATGAGGGCCAGGTCGACCAGCAGCTGGGCGAGCTGGTGCGCCGCGTCGATGGCGCTAGGGATAGCCTACTGCGGGAGCCATCCACGGTGGGGGAGCCCAACACCACCTTCCAGGCGCGAGCGGACCGCACCGACGAGGAGTTCCGGGGCATCGTCGAGCAGATGAAGGAGCACGTCCACGCTGGCGATATCTACCAGGTCGTGCCGGCCCGGGCCTTTAGCATCCCCTGCCCGGACGCGTTTGCCGCATACCGCGAACTGCGCGCGGCGAACCCCTCGCCCTATATGTTCTACGTGCGCGGCAGCGACTACGAGCTCATCGGCGCCTCCCCGGAGTCCAACTTGAAGTACGACCCGGAGACCCACGAGCTGCAGCTCTATCCCATCGCCGGCACTCGCCCCCGCGGGCTGAACCCGGACGGCAGCCTCAACGAGGAGCTGGACGTCCGCAATGAGCTGGACCTGCGCACGGACGCCAAGGAGCTAGCCGAGCACACCATGCTAGTTGACCTGGCCCGCAACGACCTGGCGCGCGTCTGCGTGCCGGGGACCCGGAAGGTCTCCGCCCTGATGCAGGTGGACCGCTACTCCCGTGTGATGCACCTGGTCTCCCGCGTGACGGGCCAGCTGGACGAAGGCCTCGATGCCCTGGACGCCTACCGCGCGTGCATGAACATGGGCACGCTCTCGGGCGCGCCGAAGCTCAAGGCCACGGAGCTGCTGCGCAACGCCGAGGGGACTCGGCGCGGTTCCTACGGCGGGGCAGTGGGCTACCTCCGCGGCGACGGGGTGATGGACAACTGCATTGCCATTCGCTCCGCCTTCATCCGCGGCTCCCGCGCCATCGTCCAGGCCGGCGCCGGGGTGGTGCGGGACTCCTCGCCCCAGGCCGAGGCCGATGAGACCGTCCACAAGGCCTTCGCCGTGCTGAAGGCCATCGCCACCGCCCACCACGCTGAATTGGAGGTTATCCGATGAGCGACAAGCGCCCCACCGTGGCCGTCATCGACAACCATGACTCCTTTGTCTACAACCTGACCGACGCGCTGCGCGCCTACGACGTGCACGTCTTCCGCAACACCGTGGACGTCGACGCGGTCCTTAAGACCCAACCGGACGTCATCTGCCTCTCGCCCGGGCCGGGCCACCCACGCGAGGCGGGCAACCTCATGGAATTCGTCGAGCGCGCCGCCGGCCGCATCCCGCTGCTGGGCATCTGCCTGGGCTTCCAAGCCCTGAGCGAGCACTTCGGCGGCGACGTCGAGCGCTGCGGCCCCGTCCACGGCCAGTCGGTTCCCATGCAGCTGACCGAGGAAGGTATTGCCAGCGAGCTCTTCGCTGGGCTGGGCACCGACGCGGACCCGGCGGCCGTGCCGGTCGCGCGCTACCACTCCCTGGGCTGCCGAAAGCTCCCGGAACCGCTGCGGGCCCTGGCCACCACGGAGACCGCCATCGGGCCGGTCGCCATGGCCGCCGATAACGCGGAGGGCACCATCCTAGGCCTGCAGTTCCACCCCGAGTCCATCCTGAGTCCGACCGGCCCGCTCATCCTGGAGCGGTGCATCGCCCGGCTCAGCCCCGACTAGGGCGATGCTAACCCGAAGCAACCACCCCCTAAAGACTTAGAACTATCACTCAAGGAGTCCAGCACATGGCAAACAACGAATCCCGCAAGATTCTGCAGCAGTTCCTCGACAACTACGATCCGACGGTGGAGGAGGCCATGGAGGCCTTCGCCCCCTTGGCGGTCGGCGACTACGACGACATCCAGATCGCGGCACTTCTAACGCACATCCGCACCCGCGGCGAGACCTTCGCGGACGTGGCCGGCACGGCCAAGGCCTTCCTCAAGGTCGGCTACCCGTTCCCGATCACGGGCGAGGGCCTCATGGACACCGCCGGCACGGGCGGCGACGGCGCCAACACGATCAACATCACCACCGCGGCGTCGCTGGTCGCCGCCGCCGGGGGAGTGAAGATGGTCAAGCACGGCAACCGCTCGGTCTCCTCCAAGTCGGGCTCCGCGGACGTGCTGGAGGCGCTGAATATCCCGCTCGACCTCGACGCCCCGCGCGCCGTGCGCCAGTTCGAGGCCTCCGGCTTCACCTTCCTCTTCGCCCCGGCCTACAACCCGGCCGTCGCGCACGTGCAGCCGGTGCGCAAGGCGCTGGGCGTGTCCACGCTCTTTAACACCATGGGCCCGCTGCTCTCGCCGGCCCGCCCGGAATTCCAGATCATGGGCATCGCCAACCCCGACCAGGGCCAGCTCATCGCCGAGGTCTTTAAGGAGCTCGGCCGCAGCCGCGGCCTGGTGGTCCACGGCGCCGGCACCGACGAGATCGCCACCCACGGCACCACGCTGGTCTGGGAGCTGCGCGACGGGGAGATCACCCACTACGAGATTACGCCGGAGGACATGGGCATCGGCCGCCACCAGCTGGCCGACCTGGTTGGAGGCGAGGGCAAGAACAACGCCGCCGCCATCCGCGCCGTCTTCGCGGGGCAAGGCAGCGAGGCCCACTTCGACGCCATCGCGGCCACCGCGGGCGCCATGTTCTACCTGGACGGCCACGACGAGACCATCGCCGACGGCGTGGCCCGCGCCCAGCAGCTGATTACCTCCGGCGAGGTCAACGCATGGTTGGCCAAGCACGAGGAGGCCAACTATGCCCAGTAATCCCTCTTCTGCGAATCCTTCCGGGGCGCTACCCACGGTGTTGGAAAACATCGTGGCGAACCGCCGGACGCACCTGCCGGAAATCCGCGAGCGCCTCGCCCACGTGGATACCTCCGCGCTGCCGCGCTCCGAGCGCTCGCTCTACGAGTCCCTCAAGGGCACCAACCACTTCATCATGGAGTGCAAGTCCTCCTCGCCGTCGTTGGGGCTCATCCGCTCGGATTACCACCCCGGGGACATGGCCCGCATCTACTCCCGCTACGCCGCGGGCATCTCGGTGCTGTGCGAGCCCGACCACTTCGGCGGCGACTACGACCACCTGCAGACGGTCTCTCTGTCCACGCACCTGCCGGTGCTCTGCAAGGACTTCATCGTCGATCCCATCCAGGTCTACGCCGCCCGCTACTACGGGGCGGACGCCATCCTGCTCATGATGTCGATCGTCAACGACGAGGAGTTCGCGGAGCTCAAGGCGCTCGCGGACGAGCTCGGGCTGGACGTACTCACCGAGGCGATCACCCCGGAGGAGGTCCAGCGCGCGGAGAACTTCGGCGTCGACATCATCGGCATCAACAACCGGAACCTCCACGACCTGAGCATCGACCTGAGCCGCACGGAGCGGCTGGCCAGCCTGGTATCCCCGGGCAAGGTGGTGGTCTCCGAGTCCGGCATCCGCGACCACGCCACGGTCCGCCGCCTGGGCGCGCACGCGAACGCCTTCCTGGTCGGCTCCCAGCTGTCCTCGCAGCCGGACGTGGACCGCGCGGCCCGCGAGCTGGTCTACGGCACCCACAAGGTCTGCGGCCTCACCACCCCGGAGCACGCCCAGGCGGCCCGCGCCGCCGGCCCCTGCTACGGCGGCCTGATCTTCGAGGAAGCCAGCCCCCGCAATGTTTCACGTGAAACCGCGGAAAAGATCATCAACGCCGAGCCGGGCCTCCACTACGTGGCTGTCAGCCGCCGCGAGGACAACTTCGCCGAGCTCGCCCTCCCCGGCGTCCACGCCATCCAGGTGCAGGCGCCGTACCAGGGCAGCCTGGACGCCGAGCGGGCGCTCATCGCCAAGGCCCGGGAGCAGGCCGGGGGAGCGGAGGTCTGGCGCGCCGTCGCCATGACCGACCCCGAGCACGCCGCCCTCGCCGAAGACCTCGCCCGCGAGGCGGACCTTCTGGTCCTGGACTCCGGCCACGGCGGCACGGGCCAGTCCTTCCGATGGTCGGATGTGCCCGACGCGGTGAAGGAACGCAGCCTGCTCGCCGGCGGCATCGACCACACCAACCTGGCGGCCGCGCTCGCGGTCGGCACCCGCGGGCTGGACCTGAACTCCGGGCTCGAGGCCCAGCGGGGAGCCAAGGACACCGGGCTCATCGCCCGCGCCTTCCAGGTAATCCGCGCCAACACCGAAGCAACCCCCGTTAACAACTAGACCCACACCAGAACACAGAAGCAGACAAGACACAAGGAGATTCCCATGGCGGAAGTTTCACGTGAAACCAAGAAGACTATCCTCCCGGCCTATTTCGGGGAGTTCGGCGGGCAGTTCGTGCCCGAGTCCCTCATCCCGGCCCTCGACCAGCTCGAGGCCGCCTTCGTCGAGGCGATGGACGACCCGGAGTTCCACAAGGAGCTGGCCGGCTACCTCAAGGACTACCTGGGCCGCCCGACCCCGCTGACCGAGGCGACCAAGCTGGGCGGTAAGGCCCGGATCTTCCTCAAGCGCGAGGACCTCGTCCACGGCGGCGCCCACAAGACCAACCAGGTCATCGGCCAGGCGCTGCTGGCTAAGCGCATGGGCAAGACCCGTATCATCGCGGAGACCGGCGCCGGCCAGCACGGCACGGCGACGGCTCTGGCCTGCGCGCTGCTCGACCTGGAGTGCGTGGTCTACATGGGCGCCAAGGACGTCCAGCGCCAGCAGCCCAACGTCTACCGCATGGAGCTCATGGGCGCGAAGGTCGTCCCGGTCGACACCGGCTCCGGCACCCTGAAGGACGCCGTGAACGAGGCCCTGCGCGATTGGACCGCCACCTTCCACGAGTCCCACTACCTGTTGGGCACCGCGGCGGGCCCGCACCCGTTCCCGACGATCGTGCGCGAATTCCACCGCGTCATCTCCACCGAGGCGAAGGCCCAGATGCTCGAGCGCACCGGCGGCCTACCCGACCTCGTGGTGGCCTGCGTGGGCGGCGGTTCCAACGCCATCGGCATGTTCGCGGACTTCATCGACGAGGAAGGCGTGGAGCTCGTCGGCGCCGAGCCCGGCGGCGAGGGCCTGGACTCCGGCCACCACGGGGCGACGATTAATAACGGCACCGTGGGCATCCTCCACGGCGCCCGCAGCTACCTGATGCGCAACGCGGACGGCCAGGTCGAGGAATCCTATTCCATCTCCGCCGGCCTGGACTACCCGGGCGTCGGCCCGCAGCACGCCTACCTGTCCGCCACCGGCCGCGCGAAGTACGTCGGCATCACCGACGCCGAGGCCCTGCACGCCTTCCAGCTGCTGAGCCAGAAGGAGGGCATCATCCCGGCCCTCGAGTCCTCCCACGCCCTGGCTTACGCACTCAAGCGCAAGGACGAGGACATCACCATCCTCGTCTCCCTGTCCGGTCGCGGCGACAAGGACATCGACCACGTGCGCGCCACCTTGAGCGCCCACCCCGAACTGCAACTGAACCAGGAGGACTAACCATGACCGACAACCGCTACGA
The DNA here is from genome assembly GCF_053546955.1 of Corynebacterium sp. 32222D000AT. Lineage (NCBI taxonomy): Bacteria > Bacillati > Actinomycetota > Actinomycetes > Mycobacteriales > Corynebacteriaceae > Corynebacterium > Corynebacterium sp. 32222D000AT. The sequence continues at coordinate 72,077 of NZ_JBPPVW010000010.1, forward strand.
AAAGATGTTTTCCGCCCTCGCGGAGCGCAACGAAGGCGCCTTCGTGCCCTTCATTATGCTCAGCGACCCGAACGCCGAGGACTGCCTCGCCACCATCCGCACGGTGGTGGGCGCCGGCGCCGACGCGCTCGAGCTAGGCGTGCCGTTCTCCGACCCGGTCGCCGATGGCCCGACCATCCAGGCCTCCCACATCCGCGCCCTCGACGGCGGCGCCACGGTGGATCAGGCCCTGGAAATCATCCGCACCGTCCGCGCCGAATTCCCCGAGCTGCCCATCGGCATGCTCATCTACGGCAACGTCGCCTTCACCCGCGGCCGCGACAAGTTCTACACGGAGTTCCACGACGCCGGCGTGGATTCCATTCTCCTGCCGGACGTTCCGGTGCGAGAGGGCGAGCCCTTTGCCGAGTCCGCGAAGAAGGCCGGCATCGATCCGATCTTCATCGCCCCGGCCCGCGCTACCGATGCCACCCTGGCCGGCGTGGCGGCCCTGTCCGAGGGCTATATATACGCCATCTCCCGCGACGGCGTGACCGGTACCGAACGCTCCTCCGAGACACTGGGCCTCGAGGAGGTCGTGAACAACGTCGCTCGCCACGACGGCCCGCCGGTCCTGCTCGGCTTCGGCATCTCCCAGCCCGAGCACGTCCGGGACGCCATCGCCGCCGGGGCCTCCGGCGCCATCACCGGCTCCGCCATCACCCAGATCATCAACGAATACGTCGAGCGCACCGATCCGGACGACGAGCACTCGCCGGCCCGCGTGACCGACCGAGCAGCACTCGATGCCAAACTTAACGAGTACGTCTCCGCGATGAAGGCGGCCACCCGCCGCTAGGAACTGGCCCGCCGTACTGGCAAGGCAGTACTGGCAAGAAGGCACAAAAAGACCGCCGGCCCGAAAAGGACCGGCGGTCTTGTCATTTCTTAGTCGCTACTACTTCTGATTGGCCGGGCAACACCATTGGCATCGTCACCAGAAGACGGGGCAGGAGACTTCCCGCCCGCGCTCTTTGCCGGGCGGGCCGGCCACCAGAAGCGCTCGCCCAGCAGCTGCACCACCGCGGGCACGACCAGGGTTCGCACGATGAGGGTGTCCAGCAGCACGCCAATGCACACGATGACGCCGATCTGGGCCAGCACCACCAGCGGCAGGACGCCCAGGGCGGCGAAGACCGCGGCCAGCAGGACACCGGCCGAGGTGATAACCCCGCCGGTCGCGGCCAAGGCGGTGTAGATACCGGACGCCGTCCCCTCCCGGGCGGAGTCCTCGCGGGCGCGTGTGACCAAGAAGATCGTGTAATCCACGCCTAGGGCGACGAGGAAGACAAAGGCGTAGAGCGGGGTGGTGGAATCGAAATTGTTGAAGCCCAGCACGTAGTGGGAGACCCACCAGCCCAGGCCCAGCGCCGCGATATTGGTCAGCAGGACCGAGGCAATCATGATGGCCGGGGCCACCAAGGCCCGCAGCATGACCACGAGGGCGGCGAAGATCAGCACCAGCACGAGGGGGAAGATGAGCTGCCGGTCCTCGGCCGCTGCGGTCTCCGCGTCGGCGAGCTCCGCGTCCGGGCCGCCCACGAGCGCCCCATCCAGCTCGCCGCGCAACTCCGCGAAGTCGGCACCGCTGACCTGCAGGAGGGTCCAGCCGTCGACGCTGCCTTGTTCGCGGCCGTTCGCACCCAGCTGCTCAAGCTGCTCCTGCGTGCGGTCCACGTCCTGGGTGGCCACCACCGGTGGGGTGGCCGACTGATCCGGGAAGTCGCGGCTGAGTTCTTCCGCGGCGGTGATGGACTCCGGGGTGTCGATGAATTGCTCGGACTGGATCAGCCCGGTGTTGGTCTGGAAATAGCCGGTGCAGCAGAGGCCGAGCACCAGCAGGGCCACGGCCACGACCTTGCGCGGGCGCTGGTTAACCCAGGAGCCGACCTTCGCCCAGACGCCGTGGTTGGGGGTGTCGCCCTCCCGGGGGATGCGCGGCCAGAAGATCCACCGGCCGAACAGGGCCAGGAATCCGGGTAGGGCGAAAAGCGCGAAGAGCCAAGCGATCGAGATGCCGACGATGGCGGCCGCGCCCAGGCCCTGGGTGGTCGGCACCGAGGACAACAGCAGGCAGGCCACGCCCACGATGACGGTGGCCGCCGAGGCGGAGACCGTTTTGGCGGTCGGGGTCCACGCCCGCGCCATCGCGGTGAAGCGGTCCGCGGTCCCGGTCAGCTCGTCGCGGTAGCGGGAAATGAGCAGCAGCGCGTAGTTCGTGCCCGCGCCGAAGACGAGCACCGACAGGATGCCGGCCGTGGACTCGTTCCAGGACAGGCCGAAGGCGTCCAGCACATAGGTAAACGCGGTGGCTGCGGTGCGGTCGGCGACGCCGATAACGGCCAGCGGCAGGATCCACAGGATGGGGGAGCGGTACGTCACGATGAGCAGGAAGGCGACGATGGCCGTGGTGACGCCCAGCAGCAGGAAGTTCGCGCCCTCGAAGACGCCGGCGAGATCCGCCTGGATAGCGGCGGGGCCGGTGGCTTGGGCGGAAACGCCCGCGGGCATCTCCGCGTTAATATCCGCGCGGAGCTTCTCGACCTCCTCGGCGTTTTCCGAGGCGGTGCCCGCATTCACAGTGACGGGCAGCAGGGCGGCGGTGCCGTCCTCGCTGGGGATGAGCGCCTCACCCCACTGGGAGGTCACTTCCTTAAGGGCGGGCAGGTCCAGCGGCTCCGCGGACTTGAGGTAGACCAGCGCGGTGCTGCCGGACTCGCCCTCAGAGTTTTGAGCCGAGTATTTTTCTTGTAACTCGGCCACCTGGGTGGAATCCATGCCGGACGGCGCGGTGGCCGTGGCGGATTCCGGCTGGTCCACGCCGCCCAGGGCGCTAACGCCCAGGCCCAGGACCAGCAGGACGAGGGAAATCCAACGCAATATGCGTATTCGATGATTGGTCATTTACCCAGCATAACAGCGTTGCCGAGCTGGGCTAGGGGACCCGGACTACGGGCGCTCCTCCTGGGCGACCGGGCGCGCGGCCTCGGCGTCAGCGGGCTCGCCCTCCGCGTTGACCTTGCCGCGGGCGAACTTGTCCACGATCATCGCGATGGCGCCGTCGCCCGTGACGTTGGCCGCGGTGCCGACGGAGTCGACAGCAATGTAGGCGGCGATCATCAGCGCGACGAGGTTGTCGTCGAAGCCCATGTTCTGGCTCAGCAGGCCGACGGCCACCATGACCGCGCCGCCCGGCACGCCCGGGGCGGCAATCATGGTGATAGACAGCAAGAGCATGAAGCCCATGGCCGCGCCCAAGCTGACGTCCATGCCGGTGAGGTAGATGATGGCGAAGGCGTAGAGCATCAGCTTGATCATCGAACCCGCGATGTGGATGGTCGCGCACAGCGGGACCACGAAGCTGGCCACCGGCTTGGAGATGTTGTTCTTCAGCGCGTTGTCCAGAGTCACCGGGATGGTGGCGGCCGAGGAGGAGGTACCCAGCGCGGTGGCATAAGCCGGCAGCATATTCTTCAGCGCCTTGAACGGGTTCTTGCCGGTGATAGCGCCGGCGATCAGGTACTGGATGACCAGGTAGACCAGCGTCATAGCGACCGAGAGCAGCAGGACCTTGCCGAAGGCGACGAGCACGTCGACGAGGTTGCCGTTCATGCCCAGATCCAAGAACATGCCGAAGATATAGAACGGCAGCAGCGGGATGACAAAGCCCCAGATGACCTTGACCACTACGTTCTCGAGCTCTTTAGTGACGTTGTACAGGTTGTCGGACTTGACCTGGGTCATGGCCACGCCGATGCAGAAGGACAGCAGGAGGGCGGTCATGACCTCGATGGGCGCGGGCATCTCGACCTCGAAGTAGGGCTCCAGCGCACCGGCATCAATATCGGAGACGTTGGTATCGATGGTCTGGCCGGCCAGCATCCACGGATACACCAGCATCGAGACGCCGTAGGCGAGCAGGCCCGCGATGATGGTCGAACCCCAGGCGATGCCGGCGGTGATCCCGAGCCACTTGCCGGCCCCGCGGCCGAGCGCGGCGATGGCGGGGGCGATAAGCGCGAAGATGAGGACGGGGATGAAGAAGTTGAGGAAATTGCCGAACAACCCGTTGAAGGTGGCAAAGACCCGGCCCAGCCATTCCGGCGCGACGAAGCTTAAGCCGATGCCCAGCACGATGGCTACGGCGATCCGGAACAACAAGTTTTGGCTCAGTGTTTTCAATTTCATGATGTCACTAACTATTTTTATATCCCGCGCCCCGGCGTTTCCGCGGTGCGCAGGATGAGACTTTCAAAGACAGCGGGCCAATCGCTAAATATTTTCTATAGACCGACCTGAATTAAAGTGTACCCAACGGGTATGCCCCGCCGGAAGGGGGGATGGCTAAGTGCACCCGCCGAGAATTGCTGCTCGCCCGGCCCAGCGGGTTAGGATATGAGGCATGGTCGTTATCGGTATTGTCATCCTCATCCTCGCCGCGGTCTTGATCGTGGTCGGAGCCTTGGCCACCACCCGCAAACTGCCGGGCAACTCGGTGGTGGGCCTGCGCGTCGAGGAGGTCCGCAAGTCCCGCGAGGCCTGGGATGCCGCGCACGCCGTCGCCGGCCCCGTCTGGTTCCTCGGGGGAGTGGCGCTCGCCTTCGGCGGGATCGTCGCCCTGACCGCGACCGGCTGGATGTGGCTCATCCCGGTGGCAACCGCCATCATCGCCGTCATTACCCTGTCGGTGGGCGCCAACCTGGGCGCGCGCTCGGCGCTCCTGTGGGACCAGGCCAACAACGCCGACGAGGGCTGCGGCGACAGCTGCAACTGCGGCTCCGGCGGCTGCGGCAGCGATACCGCAGCGGAAGCCGCGCCCGCGCAGATCGATCTCGACGCTGTCCGCCAGGCGGCCAACCGCGCGGATCAGTAGCCGATCCCCGGTCGAATAGCCCGCCGCGGCCTAGACCCGCAGCACCCACCACTATTGTCACTGTGACGCAATGTTTGTGGTGGGTGTTTTTGTCTCTCGCGTTGCCCGCGTGGGGCCCGAGGCGACGGAAGGATAGCCTGCCGTAAATAGTCTCCCCGCCGGCCGAGGGATAGAGTAGGGGGCATGACTATGAAGTGTTCGCGTCGCATGTTCCTGCTCGGGACCGCCACCACCTTCGCTGGCGCCTACCTCGCCGCCTGCGGCAAGCAGGCCTCGGCGGAGATCGCCGCCACCGAGATCCCGGTCGGCTCCGCCGTCATCGTCGACAACGTGATTTTCGCCCAGCCGGAGGAGGGGCTCTTCAAGGCCTACTCGCAGACCTGCCCCCACCAGGGCAACCCCATTACCGAGGTGGAGGGCTCCCACGTCATCTGCACCTCCCACTACACCGAGTACGACATCACCGACGGCTCGGTCGTCTCCGGACCCGGCCGCGATCCGCTCGAGGAGATCTCCGTCGAGGACGACGGAACCACCGTGAAGACCGTCTAAGGTTTCACGTGAAACCCCGCCGCCGAGGGGGAGGCGGGGCGTAAACTGCGGTACATGCTCAACGCACTGCGCCGACTAGATCCGCTCATCGTCCTGATCATCACGGCGGTCCTTATCGCGATCGTCTTGCCCGCCCGAGGGCAGTTCGCCGAGGTCTTCGCGGTACTCACCAACATCGCGATCGCGCTGCTTTTCTTCCTCTACGGCGCGCGACTATCCACCCGGGAGGCGCTCGCGGGCCTGCAGCACTGGCGGCTCCACCTGACCATCCTGGCGGCTACCTTCGTGCTTTACCCGCTCATCGGCATGGCCCTGCGGCCCCTGTCCTTCGTCGTGGGCGACGAGCTCTACCTGGGCATTCTCTACCTGACGCTGGTCCCGTCCACGGTGCAGTCCTCGGTCGCCTTCACCTCCATCGCGCGCGGCAACGTGGCGGGGGCCATCGTCTCAGCCTCGCTGTCTAACCTCGCCGGAGTCATCCTCACCCCGCTGCTGGTGATGCTGTGCATGGGCGCCGGCCACGGCATCCACATCGACTCCTCGGTCTTTCTGGAGATTTCCCTCCTGTTGCTCATGCCCTTCGTCCTGGGCCAGCTGACCCGCCGCTGGGTGAAGAACTTCGCCGCCCACAAGGCCACGAAGGTGGTCGACCGCGGCTCCATCGCGATGGTGGTCTACTCCGCCTTCTCCTCCGGCGTGGTCGGCGGGATCTGGTCCGATATCGGGGTGGGCCAGCTGCTATTCCTCATCGTCTTCGCCGTCGTGCTGGTCAGCGCCGTGTTGTGGCTGACCCGCTGGGTGAGCGCGCGCCTGGGTTTCGCACGCCCCGACGTCATCGCCATCGAATTCTGCGGCTCGAAGAAGTCCCTGGCCACCGGCCTGCCGATGGCCTCGGTCATCTTCGCCACCGGCGGCGGGCAGCTGGGGCTGCTGATCCTGCCGCTGATGATCTACCACCAGGTCCAGCTGATGGTCTGCTCGTGGCTGGCCGCCCGCTACGCCCGGCAAGACCCCGCGGCCGAGGCGCGTTAAACACCGGGAAGGCTAGGCACTAGACTTGGGTGCCATGACTTCCGCAGAGAACTCCGAGAGCGACAAGGCGCTGCTCTACGTCAAGACCACGCTGCACATCCCGGGCGCCGGCGCGGCCATCCACGTGGCCGAGATGCAGCAGCTCGACGCCCGCAGCTGCCGCATCCACCGACTCATCGCACAAACCCCGGACGGGCAGATCGCCGGCGCGGTCAGCGGCAGCCAGCGCGTCGGCAGCATCGACAAGCCCAACAGCACCGTGCCGCACCCGGATACCTACGCGTCCTACCCGGACATCGACGCCGAGTACCTCGCCGCGGCGGATTTCGAGTCCCTCTGGGTCGAGGCGCAGCTGCGCTTTCCGGGGCTCTAGAAGACGAAGTTCACCAGCACCATGTAGACGGCGGTGCCGCCCAGGATGGACAGCCCGGACTCGCGCCGCCACAGGTGGAGGCCGGCGGTGACGGCCGCGCCCAGCAGGGCGGCCAGGATGCCGCCCGGGGCCGCGGACTGCCCGACGATGGTGTAGACGACCAAGACCACCATCACGCCGACCGGCATCGTCCGGCCCAAAACGCTGACCAGATCGCTGCCGCGCAGCGCCTTAACAAAGCTAAAGGGGATCTGCCGCAGCAGGACCGTGACCACGCAGACCGGGATGAGCACGGCCAGGATCATGGATAGGCTCACGCCAGCTGGCATCAGCGTTCACCTCCCTGTGCCCGGTGGGGCCCGCGGCGCCACTCGATGAGTTCATCGAAGCGCGGGGAATACACGCGCGCCAGCAGGAAAAGGAAATAGGCGATCAGCGCGACCATCAGCACCTGGTTGGGCGTGATAACCACCGCCACTATGCCCAGCAAGGCGGCGACCGCCGGCAGGGAAAAGTCCGGGTTGTTGCGAAAGGAATCCAGCGCCAGCACCACAAACAGGGCCACCAGCGCGAATTCAATCCCCTGCACGTTGTCCGGGATGGCCTGGCCCGCCAGCGCACCCACCACGCCGCCGCCGACCCAGAGGAACTGGGCGAAGAGCTGGATGGTAAGTATCCGCCGCCCGGTCAGGGCGGAGTCGTGGGGCAGTGCCGAGACGATCGCGTAGGTCTCGTCCGTCAGCGCGTAGGTGGAGTAGACCTTCCCGCCCACCGAAGAGATGCGGTGGCGGGGGAAGCTTAACCCGTAGAAGATATGGCGGAAGTTGACCATGAAGCCGGTCAGCGCCGCCGAGAGCGGGCCGACCCCGGAGGTGACCATGCTGATGGCCAAAAACTCCATGGAGCCGGCATAGATGACGATCGAAAAGATAGGCGCCCACCACCAGTCGAAGCCGGTTTGGACGATCAGGACACCGAAGGCTAGGCCCAGGGGAACCAGGCCCAAGGCTACGGTCCAGGTGTCCTTCAATCCCTGGCGAACATCAGCGTGCATGCGCTTATCGTAGCGGCGGCGACGCCCACCCGCCCCCGAGAATGGAGATAAAAATTCTAATTATCATCCAGGTCGGCGGGGAAGGTGGAATACAGCGGCAGCGGCATCGGCTGGCGCTTCATCACGTCCGCCCACAGGTCGGCCGGGCCGGGAGTCAACACGTCATGGGCCAGGGCCGGGGCGACGAACCAGTCGCCGCGGTCGATCTCCTGCTGCAGCTGGCCCGGGGCCCACTCGGCGTAGCCGGCAAACAGCCGCATCCCGTCCAGGGTCTGCGCCAAAAACTCCGGGTCGGCGCGCATGTCCACGTGCGCCAGCCGCGGGGCCAGGCGGCTGAGCTGCGGGTGATCCTCGAAGCGCACGCCCTGCTTGGTCATGCCCAGGCCCACCACGGACTGCTGGTTGAGCGGGCCGCCGATGTAGAGGGCCTGCGGCTTGGCGACCACCGGCAGGTATTCGGGCAGCACGTTGAAGACCGCCAGCTCGCTGCGGGTCGTCAGGTTCACGCCGAAGGTCAGGTAGTCGTCGTGCTGGATGATGAGGATAACCGAGCGGGCAAACTCGGCAGAGAACATGCCCGGGGCGGCGACCAGCAGTTGGCCGGGCTCCGGGTCGTTGCGTTCGAGGGCATTAAATAGTCGGTCCGCGTACATTAACTACCAGACTCCCACCAAGCACGTAGCTTTGCAATTGCTTCCTCGCGGGGCAGCGGGCCCTGCTCCAGGCGCAGTTCCTTCATAAACGACCACGCGCGGCCCACCTCGGGCCCCGGCTGCAGCCCCAGGATCTCCATGATCTCGTTGCCGTCCAGGTCCGGGCGCACGCGGGCCAGGTCTTCCTTCTCCTGGATCTCCTGGATGCGTTCCTCCAGGTGATCGTAGGTCCGCTGCAGGCGGCGCGCCTTGCGCTCGTTGCGCGTGGTGCAGTCCGCGCGCACCAGCTTGTGCAGGCGCGGCAGCAGCGCGCCGGCGTCAGTGACGTAGCGGCGCACGGCGGAATCCGTCCACTGCCCCTCGCCGAAGCCGTGGAAGCGCATGTGCAGGTAGACCAGCTGCGCGATGTCCTGAGTCATGGCCTTCGGGAATTTCAGCGCGCGCAGGCGCTTGCGCACCAGCTTCGCGCCGACCACCTCGTGGTGGTGGAAGGTCACCTTGCCGCCGGTGGTGTCCCGGGTATCCGGCTTGCCGCAGTCGTGCAGCAGCGCCGCCCAGCGCAGGACCAGGTCGGGTCCGTCCTCTTCCTGATCCATCGCCTGCCGCATGACCTGCAGGGAATGGGCGTAGACGTCCTTGTGCTGGGCGTGCTCGTCCGGGGCCATGCACATGGCGGGGATCTCGGGGATGACGATCTCGGCGATCCCGGTATCGACCAGCAGGTCGATGCCCACCCACGGCGCAGTACCGGCGACCAGCTTGTCCAGCTCGACGCGGATGCGCTCGACGGTGATGCGCCGGATCTCGCCGGCCATGTCCTGCATGGCGCCGAAGACCCGGTCGGCGACGTGGAATTCCAGCTGGGAGGCGAAGCGGGCGGCGCGCAGCATGCGCAGCGGATCGTCGTGGAAGGAGATCTCCGGCGCGTCCGGGGTGTCGATGATCCCGGCGACGAGATCCTCCAGGCCGCCCAGCGGATCGTGGAATTCGCGGCCGCCGTCGGCCTTGAGCTCGACCGCCATGGCGTTGATCTTGAAATCGCGGCGAACTAGGTCCCCGGCCAGGGTGTCGCCGTAGACGACCTCCGGGTTGCGGGAGTCGCCGTCGTAGGAGTCCGCGCGGAAGGTGGTGATCTCGATCTGCTGGCCGCGGTAGACCGCGGAGACGGTGCCGAAGGCGATGCCGGTGTCCCAGACCTTCTCGGCGTAATCCTCCAAGATCTCCTGGACGACGTCGGGGCGGGCTGGGGTGGTGAAGTCGAGGTCATTGCCCAGGCGCCCCAAAAGGGCGTCCCGGACGGAACCACCTACCAGGTAGAGCGGAAAGCCTCGCTGCGCGAAGCGCTCCACGAGCCCGCTCAACAGGTCACTGAGTTGGGCAATCGCGGATTCTGCCCGCGCCATAACGCCAATTAGCTGAGTGTCCTGAAAATTCACGCACGTTAGTCTACTACGATTAACCAGGATGACTAACCACAACGAGGCCAGCCCGAAGGCCAGCAACACCAACGCCGCGCCCGGCGGCGAGCCTGCGGCTGCCACGGCAGGCGGGAGCGGTTCCAGCTCCTCCCGTCGCGGGGGCCGCGGCCGCTCGCGCCGGCGC
>NZ_JBPPVW010000011.1:0-79900 GCF_053546955.1 Corynebacterium sp. 32222D000AT
GCCGAGTCGTTCTGGTCGACATTGAAGACCGAATTTTACGATCGGAAGAAATGGCGAACCCGTGACGACGCTCGGAAGGCGGTGGCTCGCTGGATTGAGATTGTCTACAACCGGCGGCGTCGCCACTCGTCCATCGGGATGGTAAGCCCCGTCGATTTCGAAGCCCAGCTCGCTGATCAAAATGGTAATAAGAAGGCCGCTGCTTAACCCCTAAGCAGCTTAACAACGTGTCCACGATTTGCGGGTAACCCCAGTAGGCGGAATCAGTAGGCGGAATCAGTAGGCGACGGCGTCGGTGGAGTTGGGGTGCTTGGCCAGCGGGGTGACGTGGATCTTCATGTACTTGTACATGGGGAAGCCGGCGAAGATGTCGTGGAGGGCATCGTTGTCGGGGGCGTCGTAGATGGAGTAGTTGGAGTACTCGCCGACTACGCGCCAGATGCCTTTCATTTTCCCGGCGGTCTGGAGCGAGCCGGAGTACTCCTTTTCGCGGGCCTGGAAATCGGCGACCTCTTCGGGGCTTAGGTGATCGGGGAAGGTGACGTCCATTCGGGCAAGAAACAGCACGGTGGAAAATCCTTTCCTTGTAGGTTCCGGGTTCAGTTCAGGGGTAGGTTGCGGATGGTCTATTTAATTGTCGGGGCCCGCGTGCGCGAGGGCACGCGGAAGTTCGTTGCGCGAGCGGATGCCGAGCTTCCGGTAGACCCGCGTCAGGTGGTACTCGACGGTCTTGGTCGATAGGTAGAGTTCCTCGGCGACCTCCCGGTTGCTGGCGCCGTCGGCGACGGCCTTCGCGATCTCCTCCTCCTGCGGCGTCAGTCCGCCGGCGCCGGTGGTGCGCCGTCCGAGCCCGCTGGCGCGGCGCTCCTGGTTGCAGCGCTCGACGAATTCGGGCGCGCCCATCGCGGCGTAGACTTCGCCGGCGCGGCCGAAGATCTCGTCGGCGTGGCGCCGCCGGCCCAGCCGGCGCAGGATGCGCCCGTACTCAAACAGGATGCGCGACTGGTAGAAGGGCAGGGGGCGCGACTCGATCATCTCGACGGCATCGGCGAGCCGCTTCAATCCGGCGGCGGTCTCGCCGCGCTGGATGAGCAGGCCGGCGCGCGGGACGGCGAGCTTCGCGGCAACGGACAGGATGTCGCTGCCGGCGGCGCGTTCCTCGGCGCGGGAGGTGACTTCCTCGGCGAGGTCGGCATCGCCGGCGTGGAGGAGCTGCTGGGCCCAGATGTCCTCCCAGGGCCAGAACCCGGGCTGGCCGATGTCGACCAGCCGGCCCATCTCGTACAGCGAGCGCCCGAAGCGCACCGCGGCGGGGAAGTCCTTGTTCATGGCGGCCGAGTGCATCTGGGTCATCGCAGACGGGATGCGCTGGATCAAAAACGCGTCCTGGCTCAGGGTCAGCCGGTTGGTGTAATCGCGCCCCAGCTCCCGGTCGCCGCGGTAGTGCGCGACGATGGACCCAGTCCACAGCAGCACCGGCTCCAGCACCCGGATGCCGAACTGCTCGGCCCGAGACAGGCCCCGCTCGACGATGCCCAGCGCCCCGTCCAAGTCCCCCATCAGCAGCAGGGCGCGGGCGTGCCAGGCGTCCATCCACAGCGCGATGCGCTCGGAGCCCTCCACGTGGTAGGTCGTGCGCAGCAGCTGGCTGGCGGTGACGGGGTCGTCGTGGACGACGGACAGCCAGCCCTGCGTCATCGCGCGCCGGTGTGCCAGGGCCGGGGTTTCGTGCGGGAGGGCGGGCCCGGCGTGGTCGGCGCCGGTCAAGATGGCGTGGGCGAAGGAGGACAGGTAGCGGGCTTCGGCGCTGGGGGCATCGTTGGCCGGGGACCACTGGGCGGTGGTCTGGGCCCAGTCGAGGACCCGCTCGGGGCGCCATTCGTGAAGGTAGTACAAGGTGTGGCGGGCGGCGACGGTGGCGCGCAGGGAGCGGTCCGGGGTGTCGTCGCGCTCGAGCTTGTCCCACGCGCGGTCAAGGACGCCGCGGGCCTCGGTCCGCCGGCCCTCGTGCAGGGCGAGGTAGCCGCGCACGGAGTCCACCCTGGGGTCCGCGCCCGCGGAGTTGAGCAGCGACGTGTACAGCTTGGCCTGCCGGATGTCGGAGCCGGCAATCAGCGCCTCGATGGCCGACAGGGTATTGCTTGTCGATGCCTCCTCGCCGTCCGCCAGGTGCGCCGCCAGCCGGTAGGAGTCGGCGGCCGCCCGCCAGCGGCCCGCGTGTCCCAGGGCGGCGCCGCGTTCAGCCAGGTCCTGCGGGGCGGTGGCGCCGGAGTCGGTGGGCTGGCTGAGAGCCCGGTGGAAGGTGGCGGCGTCGATGTCGTCGCGGGCGGCGTAGTAGTCCGCGGCGCGGGCGTGCAGGCGGCGGGCGCGGGCGGGATCCGTGGTGGAGCGGACGACGGCGCGGTCGGTGGGGTGGCGGAAGTAGACGCTGTGCTGGTGGTCGTCGGTGGCCAGCGCGAGGATGCCCGCCTCCAGGGCGGGCTCCAGGTTGGTGGCGGCCTGCGGGTCGAGGTGCTCGATAAGCCCCAGGTCGAGGCTGGAGCGGTGCAGGTGCTCGAGGGCGGCAATGGGCAGCAGGTCGCCCAGGTCACGGCCGTCGATGCGCGCCGCCAGCGCCCCGTGCCACGCCTCCGGCAGGCGGATGAGCGGGTTCGGATCGCGCCAGTGGTCGGGCGCGGCCACGTCGAGGAGCTGGCGCACCAGCGACGGGCGCCCGCCGGAGACGTGCTGGAGGCTCAGCGCCGACAGCGGGGACAGGTGCACGCCCAGGTGGGTCAGCGCCAAAGACTGGATCTCCTCCGCGCCCAGCGGTGGGATGTCGACGACGACGTCGGAGATGGCGCGCAGCCGTGGCATCGGGAGGCGGTTGGTGCCGGAGTGGGTGGCATCGATGGTAAAGACCAGGCACATCGTGCCCACCGTGAGGCGGCGGGCCAGGGTGACCAGCTGCTCGAGGGATTCCGGGTCGGCCCAGTGGGCGTCGTCGACGATGATGAGCGTGGCGGCATCAGGGGTATCCAGCACGCTTTCCAGGCTGGCGTGCGGGTGGCGGGAGCGGGCCAGCAGGCGGGCGCGGATGAGGTCGAGCAGCGGGGTGTCGTCCCAGTCCAGCGCGGCGGCCTGCACCGTGGACCAGCCGGACAGCGACTGGAGGATGCGGCGGGTCAGCTCCGTCTTGCCCGCGCCGGCCGGGCCAGAGATGCTGGCGATGAGGCTTTCGCCCGGGCCCAAGTGGCCCAAGGCTGAAAACAGGTGCCGGCGCGAGTGACGGGAATCACTAGTGGGGTGGGGCATGTGTTCTGAGTCTACCGATTCTGCTCGAGGCCGTGATCTAGGGCTGTCGTGGGTTTGCCTAGCGTTGCCCTAGCTCGGCCCCGGTCTTTCCCGGGCGGGCGCTAGGTTCACCCTGGGCAGGCGCTAGGCCGGCACGGGGCTGTTCTAGCCCTGATCCCCGCCGGCGACCGGGAGGACGGAGCCGTTGATATAGGAGGCCTCCGGCGAGGCGAGGAAGGCGATCGGGGCGGCCTGCTCGTCCAGGGTCCCGTAGCGCTTGGCCAGCGAGGACTCGATAGTCTGGTCGACGATCTCCTGGTACCAGGCCTTCTCCTGCTCGCTGCCGGGGCCCGGCCCGCGGGGGACCTGCCGCTTGGGCGCCAGCGTACCGCCGGGCGCGGCGGCGACGACCCGCACGTTGTGGCCGGCCGCCTCCTTCGCCAGGGCGGAGGTCAGGGCGTTGACCCCGCCCTTGGCGGCGGCGTAAGGCACGCGGTTGATGCCGGCCGTGGCCACGGAGGAGACGTTGACGATGGTGCCGCCGCCGGCATCGATAAGCAGGGGCAGCTCCGCGCGCACCGACCACAGGGTGGTAAACAGCGAGCGCTGGATCTCCTGCGTGATCTCCTCTTCGGTGTAGTGCTGGTAGGGCTTGGCCCAGATGGTACCGCCGACGTTGTTGATGGCGGTATCCACCCCGCCGAGCGCCTCCGCGGCCTCCGCCAGCGCCTCCTGGGCCCCGCTGAAGGTCTCCAGGTCGGCGGTGGCGGAGCCGATGGCGCCGAGGGTCAGCTCGCACAGGGACTCGGCGACCTCGTGCACGATCGGGGAGCGGTCCACCAGGAACACGGAGCCGTTCTCGCGCGCGATGCGCCGCGCCACCGCCCGGCCAATCCCCTGCGCCGCCCCAGTGACCACGACCTTGCGGCCGCGGAAGCGGTCAGGGGTATACAGCTGCGAGGTCTCCTCGCCGCCGACGGGGACCTCGCCGGGTTCGGATTGCGTGGAAGACATGGTTTAGGCGGACTCCTTCGCTGGTTCTTTTTCCTTTGCCTTTTCCGCCGTGGTGGACGGGTTGAACTTCTCGAAGTAGAAGTTGCGCGGCGGGGTCTCCTGGCCGTCCAGGTACTTGCGGACGGCCTCGACCATCGGCGGCGGGCCGCACAGGTAGACGTCGGCGTCGCCGTCGTGCAGGTGCTCACTGATGTCCATGTGATCGGTGACGTAGCCGCGGCGCTCGTGGGAGGACTCCGGGTCCGCGACCACGGTGGTGTAGTCGAAGTCCGGCAGCTTGTCGCGGAAGGCATCGAGGCGCTCCAACTCCACCAGGTCGTGGTCGAAGGTGGCGCCGTAGATGAGGCGGACGGGCACGTCCAGCAGCTCGTCGCGGGAGAGCTTTTCCAGGATGGCCATGATGGGCGCCAGCCCCGTACCGCCGGCCAGCAGCAGGATGGGATCCAGGGGCTCGCGGAGGAAGAAGGAACCGACGGGGCCGGCCATCGTCAGCCGGTCGCCGACGGCGGCGCGCTCGTCCAGGTAGGTCGACATCAGCCCGCCCGGGGTGTGCTTGATGAGGAACGTCGCCAGCTCGTCGGAGACGTCGGAGGAGAAGGAATAGGAACGGTGCTCGGAGCTGCCCGGCACGGTGATGTTGATGTACTGGCCGGCCAGAAAGTGCAGGGCGGACGGGTCGTCGAGCTTGACCGAGAGCTTGAAGGTCGAATCCGACAGGCGGTCTAAGGCGGCGACCTCGCCAGCGAACTCGCTGACGCCGGTCTTGGCCATCTCCGAGGTGGAGGCGATTTGCACGACCATGTCGGTCAGCGGCTTGGTCTGGCAGGCCAGGATGTAGCCTTCCGCGGCCTCGTCGGGGGAAAGCGCCTCGTCGACGTAGTCGCCCTCGGTGAAGTCGCCGGCGTCGCAGAAGGACTTGCAGGTTCCGCAGGCGCCGTCGCGGCAGTCGAAGGGGATGTTGATGCGGGCCTGGTAGGCGGCGTCGGCGATGGTTTCGTTCTCCGCGCAGTCGATGAAGCGGGTGACGCCGTCCTCGAAGGCCAGCGCGACCTTATGCGGTGCAGTCATGATTTCTCACCTTTCCTAGTGTCAGCGGTGGTTTAGACCTGGTAGATGTCCACGACGTGGTGGATGTAGTCGTTTTTGAGCACGATCTTCTTCTTGGCGATCTGGAGCTCCTCCTGGGAGGTATCCAGGGTGATGAACGTGGTGCCGAAGTAGTGGTCGGTGGTGTTGTAGCGGAAGTAGTAGGAAATCCAGTTGAAGCGGATGTCGACGGCGTCGTCGCGGCGCTCCAGGATTTCGACGTTGGTGATGTTGTGGTTGTGGCGCGGCTCCGGGATGGAGGTCGCGGACGAGCGCTCGGTGCGGATGCGGAAGACACGGTCCTCGAGGCCGGCGCGGGTCGGGTAGTAGATGAGCGAGATTTCTTGCTGCGGGTCCTGGGTCAGCTCGTCGTCGACGTCCCAGGCCGGCATCCAGTACTCGGCGTCTTCGCGGTAGCAGTTGAGCCAGTTTTCGAAGTCGCGGTCGTCGAGCAGGCGGGCCTCGTAGTAGAGGAAGTCTTCGATTTCCGTGCGCGTGATGTTCTGTGACATGGGTTTTCT
Source organism: Corynebacterium sp. 32222D000AT (assembly GCF_053546955.1). Lineage (NCBI taxonomy): Bacteria > Bacillati > Actinomycetota > Actinomycetes > Mycobacteriales > Corynebacteriaceae > Corynebacterium > Corynebacterium sp. 32222D000AT. The sequence continues at coordinate 5,895 of NZ_JBPPVW010000011.1, forward strand.
CCTTGGGGCTTGGTTAGCGGCGGCGGCGACGGCGGCGGGCGGGGGCGTTCTCGGCGGCTTCGGCCTTGGCGGCGGCCTTCTGCTTGGCGTAGTCGACGGTCGCGGCCTGCGATGCCTCGTTGTCCTCCCGCTGCTTAACCGCGCCGGATTCCTCGTGGTCGAGGGCCTTTTCCATGACCTGCTCCCAGTAGCCGTGCTGGACCGGGTAGAGGCCTTCGTCCTCGGTGCGGGCGCCGGAGGAGAGCACCTCGTTCATGCCCAGCTCCTTGGCCTTGTCATTGGGGCCTGCGGACTGCTGCTGCTGGCCGCGGGTCATGTCGTTCCAGGGGAAGGCGGAGGCCTGGTAGGTCTTCTGGCAGCTGCGGAACTCTTCCAGGTCGTCCGGGGTGGCCATGCCGGTGGCGTTGAAGAAGTCCTCGTACTGGCGGATGCGCGCGGCGCGGGCCTCGGCGGACTCGCCCTTCGGCGCGATGCAGTAGATGGTCACCTCGGTCTTGTCCACGCCCTTCGGCTCCAGGCGGCGGATCTGGGTGGAGAACTGGTCCATGATGTAGACGTTCGGGTACAGGCACAGGTTGCGGGAGGCACCGACCATGAAGTTGGCGCGCTCCTCGCCGTGCAGGTCCTTCAGCGCGTCCAGGCGGTCGTAGAGCGGGCGGTCCTCCGGGTTGGCCCAGGTGGACCAGAGGGCCAGGTGGCCGTTCGGGAAGGAGAAGTAGCCGCCGCCCTGCTCGCCCCACTTGCCGGCGTCCATGGCCTTGGTGTCGTTCTTGGACTCGCCGGAGCCGCGGCGGGAGGTGGTCGCGGCGTAGTTCCAGTGGGTGGAGGAGACGTGGTAGCCGTCGGCGCCGTTTTCGGCCTGCAGCTTCCAGTTGCCGTCGAAGGTGTAGGTGGACGCGCCTTTTAAGACCTCGAGGCCCTCGGGCGACTGGTCGATGAGCATGTCGAGGAAGACGCGGGCATCGCCCAGGTGCTCTTCCAGGTCGACGACGTCCGGGTTCAGGGAGCCGAACAGGAAGCCGCGGTAGGAGGCGAACTTGGGCACGCGGCGCAGGTTGTGGGAGCCGTCGGTGTTGAAGTTGTCCGGGTAGCCGCCGTCCTTTTCGTCCTTGACCTTGATGAGCTGGCCGTCGTTGGAGAAGGTCCAGCCGTGGAAGGGGCAGGTGATGGTGGTGCGGTTGTCCACCTTCTTGCGGCAGAGCATGGCGCCGCGGTGGGAGCAGGCGTTGATGAGGCAGTTGAGCTCGCCGTCTTTGGAGCGGGTAATGACGACGGGCTGGCGGCCGATATTCGTGGTGAAGTAGTCGCCGGGGTTGGGGATCTGCGAATCGTGGGCCAAAAACAGCCAGTTGCCCTCGAAGATGTACTTCATCTCCAGGTCGTAGATCTCCTGGTCGGTGAAGACCTCGCGGTTCACGCGAACGATGCCCTCGTCCGGGCGGTTGTCCAGCGCCCGGGAGAGGAGCTCGCGGGCAGAAGAGGTGGGGGCAGTCATGGGAAAACCTTTCCTCGTTGTGCAGTTAAAGTAACGTCATGTGTTCGCCCTCACGTTTTCGGTGAAGGTGTGACAATGATGGGTCGAACGTGACCCGAGTCGCATTAGGGAAAGTCCTAGGGTGATTTAAGGGGTGTATGTTCACAACATTCCCGGGTGGTTCGCGGGTCGAAAACCTGCAGCTCAACCCCGGTAAGGCAAGCCTTTATTTACTGAGATAAGTATTTTTCGCGCCGCCGGGTGTGTCGTCACCCCCAAGCGCCAGGGTGGGGCCTAGTGGTTGTTAGGGGTGCCGCGTTCGCGTGGCGGCGGAAAGCGGGGAAAGTGCTGTTCGGGTACGCCGGCCGACCAAATTAGGGCAGCGTAACCTAAAGAAAACGCTCCAAAAAGGGGCTTGCGCACCTTGGTGAGTTGCAACACACTGATGGTCATCAAGTCGCCCACATCACGGGACGGGCGCTTGGCACTCCACAAGACCGAATCACCGACAACGAAGGAGCACCCCATGTCTAAGCTGGCAAACGCCCACGACGAGGAACTGTCCGCCAAGGGTTCCGGCAACGCCGCCACTGACGCGTTCAAGAACACCATCGTCAAGGCCGACACCTCGAAGGAACGCGCCGGGGAAATCTACAAGGACCTGCTGGCCGCCATCGCCGAGGTCGCCCACAAGCACCAGGTCACCTACGACGAGTACCGCGTGCTCAAGGACTGGATGATCAAGGTCGGCGAGTACGGCGAGTGGCCGCTGTGGCTGGACGTCTTCGTCGAGCACGAGATCGAGGAAATCAACTACAACCGCAACAACTTCACCGGCACCAAGGGGTCCATCGAGGGCCCGTACTACGTGCCTGACTCCCCGAAGCTGCCGTGGAAGACCGAGATGCCCATGCGCGACAAGGACAAGAACTCCGAGCAGCTCATCTTCAAGGGCCAGGTCACCGACCTGGACGGCAACGGCTTGGGCGGCGCAACCGTCGAGCTGTGGCACGCCGACGAGGACGGCTACTACTCCCAGTACGCCCCGGGCATCCCGGAGTGGAACCTGCGCGGGACCATCGTGACCAACGAGAACGGCGAGTACGAGATCACCACCGTCAAGCCGGCCCCGTACCAGATCCCGACCGACGGCCCGACCGGCTGGTTCGTCGAGTCCTACGGCGGCCACCCGTGGCGCCCGGCGCACCTGCACCTGCGCGTCAAGCACCCCGGCTACCGCGTAATCACCACCCAGCTCTACTTCCAGGGCGGCGATTGGGTCGACAACGACGTCGCCACCGCCGTCAAGCCGGAGCTCATCCTGGACCCGCAGCCGGGTGAGGGCGGCATCGACGTGGTGACCTACCCGTTCGCACTCGACAAGGAAGAAGCCTAAGGGATTAGCACCTTTAAAACACCTGGCCCCAGCCGCACTCGGACGCGGCGGGGCTTTTGGTGCGTTAAAACTAGAAGCGAGGAGCGAGCAATGACTGATTTGATAATTGACAAGGTAGAAACCCGCCTGCTGGACGTGCCGCTGTTTCGCCCGCACGGCTTCGCCACCTACACGGCGACGGCGCAGCCCATCCTGCTGGTGATGGTGCGGCTGAAGGGTGGCATCGTCGGCTACGGCGAGGGCGTGGTGCCCGGCGGGCCCTGGTGGGGCGGCGAGTCGGCGGAGACGATGAAGGTCATCATCGACGGCCACCTGCGCCCGCACATGGAGGGCCGGCCGGTCAACGAGCTGGCGGGCATCGTGGCGGATTTCGAGCGCTCGGTGGCGAATATGCGCTTCGCGAAGGCCGCCTGCGACGTCGCCATGCACGACGCCTGGGCCCGCGCGCTGGGCGTGCCGGTCACGGACCTGCTGGGCGGGCGCGTGCGCGAGACCATCGACGTGACCTGGGCGCTCGGCGTGCTGCCGCTGGATGAAGCGCTGGAGGAAATCAACGACCGCCGCGAGCGCTTCGGGCACACCTCGTTCAAGCTGAAGATGGGCGCGGGCGATCCGGACCGGGATACCGGGCGCATCGCGGAGCTGGCCGATGCCCTGGGCGGCGAGGTGGGCCTGCGCATCGACGTCAACGCGCGCTGGGACCGGCTCACGGCCCTGCGCTACCTGCCGCGGCTGGCTGAGGCCGGCGTGGAGCTTTTCGAGCAGCCCGCCCCGGCCGACGACCTGGCCACCCTGCGCGAAATCACCACCCGGGTAGGCGTGCCGGTGATGGCGGACGAGTCGGTGTGCTCGCCGGCCGATGCCCTGCGCGTCGTACGCGAGCAGGCCGCCGACGTCGTGGCCATCAAGACGACCAAGCTGGGCGGGCTGCAGGAGTCGAAGAAGACCGTGGCGGTCGCCGCAGCCGCGGGTCTGGCCTGCCACGGCGCGACCAGCCTGGAGGGCCCGTTCGGCACGGCGGCCTCGCTGCACTTTGCGTGCGCTACCCCGGAGATTAACTTCGGCTCCGAGCTTTTCGGGCCGCTGCTGTTGCGCGAGTCCTATACCACCGAGGACCTGGTTTACCGCGACGGCAAGGTCGAGCTGCCCCAGGGCCCGGGCCTGGGCCTCGAGCCGGACTGGGACAAGGTGGATTTCTTCACCCGCGACTAGGCGGGCAGGAAGTCTGCCAGCGCCTTCGTCACGTCCGTGGGGGATTCCAGGGTCGGCACGTGCGCGCCGGGCACGGTCACGGTGGTGGCCGGCCCGGCCACGCGCTCGGCGATGGAGTGGACGGTGGCGGGTGGGGTGGAGGCATCGTCGGCGCCGGCCAGGGTGAGCACGGGGCAGGTGATGTCGGCGAGCTGCTCGGTGAAGTCCCAGTCGGCGAGCGCCTGGGCGCAGCTGGCGTAGCCGGACCCGCGGGTGGCAAGCACCATGTCGAGGCAGGCGGCCGTGGTGGCCGGGTGGGTGCGGCGGAAGTCTTCAGTCAGCCAGAGCTCGACCACGGACTCGGCCATGGGGGCAAGGCCCTCGCGGCTGGTCAGCTCGACCCGCGGCAGCCACTTGTCCGGGCCGCCGAAATAGGAGGCGGTGCACAGGAAGGCGGCGCGCTCCACGCGCTCCGAGGTCGCGGCCAGGTACTGGGCGATCGCCCCGCCCAGGGACAGGCCCACCACGCTAAAGCTATCGATGCCGGCTGCGTCCAGCGTCTCCAGCACGTCGGCGGCCAAGCGCTGCATGCTGGCAGGCTCCGTGATATCCGGCGAGCGCCCGTGGCCGCGGTGGTCGATGGCGACAACGCGGCGGGTCCCGGCGAGCTCGTCTGCGACCGGCGCCCACATCGCGGTGGTGGAGGCGATAGAGCCCAGCAGGAGCACCGGGGCGGAAGCGTCCTGGGTGCCGGGGAAGTCGTGATAGTGCAAGACGGTCATGGATTTTTCCTTTCGGGAGCTAGTCGCGGGTGATAACGGCTGCCAGGCCCTGGCCGCCGCCGATGCACATGGTCACCAGCGCGGTGTGCAGGTCCTCGCGTTCCAGGGTGTGGGCGGCGGTCACCAGCATGCGCGCGCCGGTCGCGCCGACGGGGTGGCCGAGCGAGATGCCGGAGCCTAGCGGGTTGAGGCGCTTGTCGTCGGCGGAAATGCCCCATTCGCGAAGGCAGGCCAGGGCCTGGGCGGCGAAGGCCTCGTTGAGCTCGATGAGATCCAGGTCGTCGAGGCTCAAGCCGAGGCGCTCGAGGACGCGGGCGGTGGCGGGCACCGGGCCGATGCCCATGCGCTCCGGTTCGACGCCGGCGACGGCCCAGCCGCGCAGGCAGGCGGCCGGGGTTAGGCCGAGCTCGCGGGCGCGGGCGCGGGTGGTCACGATCATGGCGGCCGCGCCGTCGTTTTGGCCGGAGGCGTTGCCGGCGGTGACGGTGGCCTCCGGGTCTTGGGAACCCATGACCGCGCGCAGGCCGGCGAGCTTGTCCGCGGTGGTGCCCGGGCGCGGGTGCTCGTCGCGCTCGACCACGACGTCCGGGTCCTTGCGGCGCCGGCCCGGTACGGTCACCGGCACGATTTCGGCGTCGAAGAGCCCGCCTTCCTGGGCGGCGACGGCGCGCTGCTGGGAGGCGGCGGCCAGCTCGTCCTGGGCGCTGCGGGTTAGCCCGGCCTCGCGGCGGAGGTTCTCGGCGGTCTCGATCATGCCGCCGGGGATGGGGTGGTGCTTGCCGCCGGCGGTCTCGCGGGCCTGCTGGAGGCGGTCGCGCAGGACCATGTTGCCGGCCTTGACCCCGGTGCGGATGGACGGGTCGACAGTGTATTCGGTCTGGGACATGGACTCGGCCCCGCCGGCGATGATGAGGTCGGCCGCCCCCGTGGCCACGTGCGCGGCGGCGGTGGTCACCGCCTGCAGGCCCGAGCCGCAGCGGCGGTCCAGCTGCATGCCGGGCACGCTTTCGCCCAGGCCGGAGTCCAGCGCCACCACGCGGCCCAGCGCGGGGGCGGCGCCGTTCGGGGCGGCCTGGCCCAGGATGAGGTCGTCGACGTCGGCGGTCCGCAGCCCGGTGCGCTCGACCAGGGCGCGCACGACGGTGGAGGCGAGATCCTGGACCGGCACGGCGGCCAGGGCGCCGCCGAAGCGGCCGACCGGGGTGCGCAGGGGCGAGCAGATGACGATGTCGGCATCGTTGGCATCGCTCACGTCGTGGGCGGTGGACTTAGGCATGATAAGGCTCCTTCGCGTGGGTGATATCGGCGCTGATGGCCTGCGTGGTGCGCAGCAGCGCGGGGATGAGGGTGGTCTCGATGTGCTCGAGGTCGTAGGAGGCGGTCTGGGTGGAGATGTTGACCGCGGCTACGACCTTGCCTTCCGGATCGGTTACGGGCGCGGCGATGGACCGCAGGCCCAGCTCGAGCTCCTGGTCGACCAGGCTGTAGCCCTGCAGGCGGACCTCGTGCAGGATCTCGCGCAGCTGCGCCGGGGAGGTGACCGTCCGCGGCGTGAGCGGGGCGAGCTGGGTGTGGTCGAGGTGCTGGGCCAGGGAGGCATCGTCAAGCCCGGCCAGCAGGACGCGCCCCATGGAGGTCGCGTGGGCGGGGAAGCGGGTGCCGACGGTGATGTTGACCGTCATGATGCGGCGCACGGGCACGCGGCAGACGTAGACCACGTCCGCGCCGTCGAGAACGGACAGGGAGCTGGACTCGTCGATGGTCTGGGAGAGCGCCTCCAGGTGGGGCTGGGCCAGGGCCGGCAGCTCGAGCCCGGAGACGAAGCTGTAGCCGAGCTCCAAAACCTTCGGCGTTAGCCAGAACTCGGAGCCGTTGGTGGCGGCGTAGCCTTCCCCCACCAGGGTGTGGAGGAAGCGCCGGGCGGTGGCCCGGGCCAGGCCGGTGGCGGTGGCGACCTCGGAGAGGGATTGCCGGGGCGCGCTCGGTCCGAAAGACCGGATGACCTGCAGCCCGCGGACCAGGGACTGGACCGGCTGGGTGGTCGAGGTGGACATGGTGGTTGCTCCTAAGCGTGTGTGCTGGGTGTTCGCATGGTGAACCCTTGTGCTCTGTATGAACATCAGTGTACATTGTGGGGCATGTTTGACAAGACATTCCCCGAAATTTCTGCGGCGGTGGCCGATATCCCGGATGGGGCATCGGTGGCCGTCGGCGGGTTTGGCCTGGTAGGCATCCCCGCCCGACTCATTGACGCGCTCCGCGAAAAGGGCGCCAGCGATCTGACGATTATCTCCAACAACTGCGGCACCGACGGCTTCGGCCTGGGCCTCCTGCTGGCCGACGGCCGGATTGCCCGGACCATCGGCTCCTATATCGGCTCCAACAAGGAATACGCCCGGCAGTACCTAGCCGGCGAGCTGACCGTGGAGTTCACCCCGCAGGGCACCCTGGCCGAAAAGATGCGAGCCGGGGGCGCGGGCATCCCCGCCTTCTACACCACCGCGGGCGTGGGCACCCAGGTCGCCGACGGCGGGCTGCCCATGCGCTACAACCCGGACGGGACCGTCGCCGAGGTCTCCGAGCCGAAGGAGACCCGCGTCTTTGGTGGCCGGACCTACGTGCTGGAAGAGGCCATCGTGGCCGACTTCGCCCTGGTCCACGCGCACACCGCCGACCGCTGGGGCAACCTGGTCTTTTCCAAGACCGCCCGCAACTTCAACCCGGATGCCGCGCAGTGCGCGCGGACCACCATCGTGCAGGCCGAGCACGTGGTCGACCAGCTCGACCCGGACGAAGTCCACCTGCCCGGCATCCACGTCGACCGAGTGGTGGAAGTAGGACCGCAGGAAACGGGCATCGAAAACAGGACGGTGAGGTAAATGACCTGGACGAGGGAACAGATGGCCGCGCGCGCGGCACAGGAACTGACCAACGGGCAGTACGTGAACCTGGGCATCGGCATGCCCACTCTGGTGCCGGGCTTTCTGCCGGAGGATTCGGAGGTCATCCTGCACTCGGAGAACGGCGTGCTGGGCGTGGGCCCGTACCCGACCGAGGACGAGGTGGACCCGGAGCTTATCAACGCCGGCAAGGAGACCATCACGGTCAACCCGGGGGCGGCGTTTTTCTCCTCCTCGGATTCCTTCGGCATGATCCGCTCGCGGGCGGTGGACGTGGCCATCCTGGGCGCGATGGAGGTCTCGCGCTACGGCGACCTGGCCAACTGGATGATCCCGGGCAAGACGGTCCGCGGCATGGGTGGGGCGATGGACCTGGTCCACGGCGCCCAGCGGATCGTGGTGATGATGTCGCACACCAACAAGCACGGCGCGTCCAAGGTGCTCAACACCTGCGAGCTGCCGCTAACCGGCGCGCAGTGCGTGGACCTGATCATCACCGACTACGCGGTCTTCCACGTGGACCCGCAGGAGGGGCTCACGCTCATCGAGGTCGCCGAGGGCGAGACCGTGGACTCCGTGCGCGCGGTGACCGACGCGGACTTCGCCGTCAGCGACCGGCTAGCGGGTTAGAAAGCTAGAAAGGCCAGCACCCTAGGCGCCCGGCCCGATATAGCTTTCGGGCGGGGTCAGCCGGGTGATCGCCAGGTTGATGCGGTCCTCGGTGAACTCGCCGAGCGACATGCTGCGGTGGAGCAGCAGGCCCTCGTAGAAGGCGTCGAGCAGGTAGGTGGTGTGGGCGTCGAAGTACTGGCCCATCACGTTGCGGCAGCCCTGCGTCCACTCCAACAGGTTCATGCGGTGCAGGGGGCGCCGCAGGGACAGGGTGTAGAGCTCGGTGCCCAGGATCAGCGTCTTGCGGGAGGCCGCGGACGCGATGAGCATCTGGGACAGGGCGGCGCGGGCATCGGCAAGGCTGTCGATGCCGGTGAAAAAGGAGCCGAAATCCGCCACGGATCGCTCCGCGAAGACGGAAAAGGCCGCCGCCAGCAGGCCGTCCTTGTCGTTGAAATAATAGGAGATGGACCCCAAGGACACGTCCGCCTTGTCGGCGACGACGCGCATGGTGGTGCCGACCACTCCGTTGTGCACGATGGAGTCTAGGGTGGCATCGATAATGCGCAGTCGGGGGCCGTACTGGGGGTTATTCTTGGGCAACCATCGCTCCTCAACGCAGCCGAAACGCGGCCAACAATAAAACAGGCGGCCGCGGCAGTAATCCGTGTGCTAGGGAAAGTATAGTTGCCCACCCCGGACCGGCAAGCAGGGGTCGGGGGTGGTGGCGTTAAATTTAGGCGCTTAGTCTTAGGCCTCGTTGCGGCGGGTATCCGGCACGGCCTCGGCAGCCTTGCGCTTGCTGGAGGAGGTGAAAATCTTCCACAGGCCGAACAGGGCGACAATCGCCCAGACAGCCTCGGTGATGAACAGGCCCGGGTTGAACGGGGACAGGGCGGTGTAGACGAAGCCCATCGCGCCCAAGAAGTTCAGGGTCTGGTAGATGGGGGAGGTAGCGGTCAGGACCTTGAAGTTGAGCAGGCCGAAGGCAACGACGAAGCAGATGCCGGCGATGATGCCAATTTCGTAGGAGAGTGCCATGAGGGTATTCCTTTCGTTCGTTGCGGACTAGGCGGTGGCGGACTGGGACTGGTTGTTCTTGCGGCGGTTCAAGAAGATCTTGATGATGCCGTAGAGGCCCAGCAGGGACCAGATGAGCTCGGTCCAGAACACGCCCGCGTTGAACGGGTTGGCGGCAGAGGCGGTCAGGAAGCCGGCGCCGACGAAGTTCAGGATCTGGTAGGGGTAATCGTCCGGCGTCCACTTGCCCAGGTTGAGCATCGCGAAGGCGAAGAGCAGGGCGACCGAGGCGATCAGCCCGAAGATGACCATTGCTGACATTGTTCGACGGTCCTTTCAGAATGTGTGCGATATGGGAGCGCGACTAGCCGCGCGCAGGAGCGCCCCGCGGGCGCTACATTTATAGACTCTAAGCTGGGTTTTTAATCCATGCGAAGTCGAACGAGCATACGGTTTTGAACGCTTGATCTAAACCGCAGGTAAATGGGATAGCCCCGCCCTTGAACGTACGATCAATTCAGCGCGTTTGCCCAGCTTAAACTACCTTGGGGTTATGGGCACGGAGGCCCAACATAGCCTCCCGCGCGCCCGTGGGGAAGGCCTCAACACCTCCCGCACAATCCGAACGGAACTTTAACCTAACGGACGACGTCACCGGCCGGCGCACACGCGAAGCGCCGCCAGACGAAGTCGATAAAGAACAATCTGAACAGAAAAGGAGCCGAGCCGTGTCACAGCAACCGAACCCGGACACCGAGGACATTAAGCTCCACGTCAAACCCGGAAAGACGCGGGCGCCGTTTTTCCGCTATATCCGCATTAACCTGCCGCGCCTGACCAAGGCCGCCATCCTGGTGATCGTGGCGCTTATCGGCGGCTGCGCCTGGGCCGTGCTGTCCAGCGGCTTCGATATCTTCGCCGGCAGCGACATCGCGCTCGGCCTGGTCATCGCCCTGGCCGCCATCTTCCTGGTGCTGGGCCTGGTGACCAAGTGGCGCATCTGGGGCTTTGGCACCGTGGTGGCCGCCGCCGGCATCCTGGTCTACATCGGCGGCCTGTTCGGGCACGCGCCGTTCGTGGGCAACGGCGCGGGCGTCTACCTCGCGGCCGGCTGGAACACCATGTTCTTCGCCAGCCTGGCCTACTGCGTTATCTACTGGGCGCTGGACTACGGCGTGCTGGTGGCATACCCGGATACCCAAGGATTTGAGGATTAATCATGTTAGAAGAATTTCCGGTCTGGCTCCGCGTCGAGCACTTCGTCAACATCTTGTTCGTGACGCTGTTTATCCGCAGCGGCATCGAAATCCTGGGCACCTTCCCCAAGCTGCACCGCTCCGTGCACACCCCGCTGGGCGGGCAGTGGGCGCAGTTTTCCATTAAGCAAAAGCGCAAGCGCAAGTACTTCCCGGTCTCCGGCGAGTATGACGACTATTCCCCGATCATCTCGCTGCCGGGCTACGGCGCCCTGGGCCAGGGCCGCTACTGGCACTTCATCAGCGTGATGGGCTGGGTGCTGCTGATGGTCATCTACTGGGGCCTGCTACTGGTCACCGGGCAGTGGCGCCGCTACTGGCCGGAGGACTGGGGTGTTTTCGCCCAGGCCTGGGACGATCTCATCCACTACCTGGCCTTCCAGATCCCGCCGGCGATGGACGGCTACCCCTTCAACGCCATCCAGCAGCTGTCCTACGGCTTCGTGGTGCTCATCCTCCCGCTGTGGATGATCATCACCGGCGCCTTCCAGTCGCCGGCCATCAACAACCACTTCCCGCGCATTTCCAAGCTGATGGGCGGCCGCCAGGTCATCCGCACCCTGCACTTCTGGGGCCTTATCGCCTACGTGGTCTTCATCGTCGTCCACGTCGCGATGGTGGTGCTGCACGGCTACGGCCACGAGGTCTCCAAGATGGTCTTCGGCCACGCGGAGAACCCGATCGCCGGCGGCGTGATCTTCACCCTGGGCCTGGTCGGCATCGTCGCCTTCCACGTCTGGGCCACGAAGACCTCGCTGGAGCGCCCGAAGGTCATCGAGCGCCTGCACAACGTGGTGGTCCGCCCGTTCACGCGCGCGCTGCGCAAGCTGCCCTCGCGCCAGAACGCCTACAGCGATGCCGAGATCACCAAGGCGCCGCACCACCGCGCCTCGGGCATGCCGCCGTCAACGGAGGCCTATATGTCCCTGGTCTGCAACGACTACGAGGATGACTACGTGCTGGAAATCGGCGGATTCGTCGAAAAGCCCATGCGTCTGACCATGGCGGATATCCGCAAGATCGCCGACGGGCACTCGCAGAACACCGTCCACCACTGCGTGCAGGGCTTTTCCTCGGTGGGCAAGTGGGACGGCGTGCCGCTGTACAAGCTGCTCGACCTGGCCGGCCCGCTGGACGGGGCCAGCGACGTGGTGGTCCACAGCTTCCAGAACATGACCCGCGACGACGATAACTACAACGGTTCCTACTACTACGAGTCCATGCCCATGGAGGAGGCCCGCCAGCCGCAGTCGCTGATCGCCATTGGCTACGACGGCGACGAGATCCCCATCAAGAACGGCGCGCCCATGCGCCTGCGCCTGGAGACCTCCACCGGTTTCCGCTCGGCGAAGTGGCTGGACCGGATCGAGGTGGTCAACCGCTTCGACATCATCGGCAACGGGATGGGCGGCTTCTTCGAGGACACCGATTCCTACGACCGCCTGCAGATGCTCTAAGGAGGACACACCATGTCACGAGCGTTATACCAAGACATTTTCCTAAGCCCCGAGCAGCAGCAGCGCGTGCGCGACTACCTCCACGAGGTCGACTTCCGCCTGCCGGGCGCCACCCCGGACGACTTCGAGATCAACCCGCGCGCCCGCTACCTGGGCTACATGTTCCAGGCCGAGGACCTGGAGTCCTTCGGCGTGGGCCTGCAGTGCACCCGCCCGGGCATGGAGGACCAGCGCACCTTCATCCGGATAAGCCGCGGGCAGCTGCTGGGCGAGGACGATGCCCCGCGCCTGCCTGTCAACGACCCGGTCCTGGCCCGCGAGGCCATGACCCTGGACCGTTTCTACCGCGCCGAGGACCCGCCGCGGCCCACCGGGGTTAACGCCTATGCTCACGATGCCGGCCTGCCCGGCGCCGACATGGACCTGTCCATGTTGGAGGAGCAGCTGCGCGATATCGTCGCCTTCCACAACGGCGAACCGGTGCCGGGTAACCAGGAGATCCTGGACCTGCGCATCTACTGGGGCACCCTGCTGGCCGGCCGCTACCCGCGGCTGAAGGCCCTGTGCGGCAAGCTCAGCGAGAACCAGGCCGCGCGCTTGGACCAGCTGGAGGCCGATATTACGGCCCTGGCCGGCATCCTCGAGGCGCTGGGCCTGCCCACGCTGGAGGATCTGACGAAGCCGAAGCGCGAGGACGGCTAGCCCGCCCGGTGGTCGAAGACCAGGGAGGTGTTGGTGGAGGCCACCTCGGGGCGTGCGCTGACCACGTCCGAGATGAAATCGCGCAGGCCGGCCGCGCTGGCCAGCTGCACGTGCGCCACAAAGTCCTGGTTGCCGGCCACGAAGAAGACGTGGCGCACCGGCTCTAGCTCCAGCAGGTAGTGGTAGAAGTCTCGCAGGGCGCCGCGGGCTCCGGGGTGGAGGCGGATGTGGATGAGCGCCTCCGTGCCCAGTCCCAGGGCCGCCGGGTCCACGTGTGCGGAAAAGCCGGTGATGACCCCGCGCGCGATGAGCGAGTTCAGCCGGCGGTGGGCGGTGGACTCGCTGACGTTGATGCGGTGGGCGAGTTCGGAGATGGGTAGGCGGGCATCGGACGCTAATTCGCGGCAGATGGCCGCCTCAATCTGATCCAGCTGCATGGGGTTTTGTTCTCCGCGGTGGGGGATGCTTGCAAAATCGGGCGGATTCTGGGGGATCCCGCCAATGTGTACCCGCCCACTCTATCCTCCGTGGATGATATAGGTATTCAAATCATATGTGAGGAGGAGCACATGACTAAGGCTATTGTGGTAGGCGCCGGCATGACCGGCCTGTCGACGGCGTGGTACCTGCAGGAACACGGCTACGACGTGGAAATCGTGGACAAGATCGGCGTCGCCGCCGGCGCGTCCTGGGGCAACGCCGGCTGGCTGGCGCCGGGCAAGACCATCCCGCTGTCCAATTCTAGCCTGTGGGGCTACGGCCCCACCGCGCTGTTCGACAAAGATGCGGCGCTGAGTGTGCCCACCCGCATCGACCCGAAGCTGTGGGCCTTCGTCGCCCAGTTCATGGCCCGGGCCAACCAGCGCTCCTGGGACAAAACCATGGCGGCCCTGACGCCCATCGACACGGCCGCCCTGGGCGCCTACGACGAGCTCATCGACGGCGGCGTCGACGCCGTGACCCACGAGGGCCCGTTCATCGTCGGCTTCGAAAACGATAACCAGGCCAAGGGCTTCTTGGACGAGGTCGAGGGCGCCATCCGCCACGGCCAGGAGATCCCCTTCGACAAGCTCAACCACACCCAGGCCCTGGAATACGCCCCGATGCTCTCGGAGCGCGTCCAGACCGTCTACAAGCTGGGCGGCCAGCGCTACATCGAGCCGCAGTACTTCTGCGAGGCCATCGCCGAGTCCTTCGTCGCCCGCGGCGGCACGATTACCACCGGTGCGGAGGTTACCGACGTCCAGTCCACCCGCAAGCCGGCCATCCAGCTGGCCACCGGCGAGTGGAAGCCCGCCGACGTGGTGGTCATCGCCACCGGCGCCTGGCTGCCGAAGCTGGCCAAGTCCCTGGGCGTGCGCACCATGGTCCAGGCCGGCCGCGGCTATTCCTTCACCGTCAAGCCGGAGCAGGAGGCCAAGCACTCGGTTTACCTCCCGGAGACCCGCGTGGCCTGCACCCCGGCCCCGACCCGCGGCCGCTTCCAGATCGCCGGCACCATGGAGTTCCGTGGCCCCGACGAGGCCTTTCAGCCCGGCCGCATCGAGTCCATGATCAAGGTCACCGCCCCGATGTTCAAGGGCATCGACTGGGATGACATCCAGGACGAGTGGGTCGGCTCCCGGCCCGTCACCCCGGACGGCCTGCCGCTTATCGGCCAGACCCAGGTGCCCAACGTCTACACCTGCGGCGGCCACGGTATGTGGGGCGTCGTGCTCGGCCCGATTTCCGGCAAGCTGCTGGCCAAGCAGATCGCCACCGGCGTTATCGATCCCATCCTGGACCCGTTCGACCCGCTGCGCTAAGCGGCGCCCGCAGCGCGCGCACGAGCAAGAGCGCATAAAAAATTCCCATCACCTCCAGCGAGGCGATGGGAATTTTTTTAAAGCTTAAGCCAGGCCGATCTGGCGCAGCAGCTTCTGGATGGGGGAGAAGTCAATCTTCAGGATGCCGGCTGCCTGCGCGGCGGCGAAGATGGCGCCGAAGATAGCGGCCACGATGCCCGCGCCCGCCAGGCCGGAGGCGGCGTTGGAGCTGCCCTGGGAGGCACCAGCGTTGTCGTCCTGGTTGCCATCACCCGGCTGCCCGGAACCATCCGACCACCAGTTCTTCATGGCCAGCTGGGCGACGTCGGTGTTGTCGATGTAGTCGCCGCGGACCGGGTCGGTGCCCTTGACGCGGGAGATGATGTCCTCGGAGCCGGCGCCCTTGAAGAAGAACGGAACCAGCTGGTTGGTGTGCTCGTCGGAGTACCACTGGTGGCTCGGCAGGGACTCGGCGTCGCCGGCCATCTGGTTGAAGCGGCCCTCGTCCGGCTCGTTCTCACCGGACAGGTAGCCGGTCTCGTGGTCAGCGGTGACGATGAGCAGGGTCTCGTCCCAGTTGGAGTTCTCCTCGACCCACTGGATGGCGGCGTCGACGGAGGCGTTGAAGTCCTGCATCTCCTCGATCTCGCGGGCGGACTGGTTGGCGTGGCCGGTCCAGTCGATGGCGCCGCCCTCAATCATCACGGAGAAGCCGTCCTCGTCCTGGCCCAGGGCGTTCAGGGCGCCGGTGGTCATGGTCGGCAGGTCAACGACGTCGTTCTGCGGATCGGAGTACGGGGTGGTGCCCTCGCCGGAGCGCTCCTGCTGCAGGGTGGAGTGGACCGGAGCCAGGCCCCAGTACTTCTTGCCCTCTTCCACGTTGCCCTCGGCCAGGCTGGCGAAGCCGTCGTTGGAGTCGAAGTACTCCCAGTCGGTCTCGCCCTCGGCCAGGCGGTTGTAGTCGGCTTCGTTGATGTAGCCGAAGGAACCGGTCTCCGTCGGCTGGGCGTCCTTGTCGAAGAACGGGTGGCCCGCGCCCATGACGACGGAGAGATCCGAGTCGATCATTTCCTTGGCGATCTCGCCGTAGGCGTTGCGGTCCTGGTTGTGGGCGGCGAAGGCGGCCGGGGTGGCGTGGGAGAACGGTACGGAGGAAACCACGCCGGCGGACTTGCCCTGCTCCATGGCGGTCTCCTGGAAGTTCTTCTGGGCCATGCCGTAGTTGGACATACCCAGGACGCCGTTTTCGACCTTCACGCCGGTGGCCATGGCGGTACCTGCCGCAGCCGAGTCGGTGATGATGCCCTTCTGCACGTAATCGTGGGTGGCCCAGGCCTGGGACGGGTCGTAGGAACCGCCCTGGGAGTAGGTGGACATGGACAGGCGGTTGAAGTCCTCGTAGGCCTGGACGGACTCGCCGTCCAGCTCCTGCGGGCCGGCTTCGCTGAATTCGCCGTCGACCAGGTACTTGGACTGGCCGGTTTCATACAGGTTGTTGTAGGCGACGTGGCCGTAGCCCATGCCGTCACCGATCATGTAGATGATGTTCTTCGGGCCGTTGGATTCCTGGGCGGTGGCCGGGGCAACGCCCGCGGCAATCAGGGAAGCAGCCACAGCCACGGAGCCGGCGCGCAGAGAAAAACGCATAAGAAGAGTCCTTCACAAAGACGGAATAGAGACAAGATGAGACAGTGCACAGGCGGTGGCTCGCCCGCGTCCCCACGCTGTGCCAAGCACAGCGTTATGGTCCTGACAGGTCAATCACAGCCGCACGTGAAGGAACTCTAATCTCCGAACATCTCGGGACGATGACAGAAAAGAAAACTTCGCGTTAACTCTCCCGGGAACACGCCCCGGGCACTAGCCGGCCGGCACCTGCTCGACGAGCGCTGCGGCGCGGGCGACCTCGGCGCGCTGGTGATCGTAGAGATCGTCCACGCCCTTGGTGTCCAGGTTCGCCGCGTGCGGGTCCCCGAAGCCGGACTCGCGGCCGGTCAGCTCCTCGATGACCCCC
Source organism: Corynebacterium sp. 32222D000AT (assembly GCF_053546955.1). Classification (NCBI taxonomy): domain Bacteria; kingdom Bacillati; phylum Actinomycetota; class Actinomycetes; order Mycobacteriales; family Corynebacteriaceae; genus Corynebacterium; species Corynebacterium sp. 32222D000AT. The sequence continues at coordinate 22,504 of NZ_JBPPVW010000011.1, forward strand.
AGCCCGCAGACGGGCAGGTAGTACGGGCTGTAGCCGCCCTCCTGGAGGAAGGCGATCCGGCCGCCGCAGAGGGCATCGGCAGCCGCTAAAAGCCGGCGGGTAAGCGCCTTGAAGCCGCGCTGGGTGACCATCATCTGCGCCAACGGATCCATGACGGCGGCGTCGAAGCCGCTGGCCACCACGATGAGCTCGGGGTTAAAGCGCTCGAGCGCAGGCACCACGACGTCCGCAAAAGCCAGGTCGTAGACCGCGTTGCCGCTGCCCGGCGGCAAGGGAATATTCAGCGCCGCGCCCTTACCTGCGCCGGTGCCGTTGTGCTCCCGGTGCCCGGAGCGCGGCGGGAAGCTGTTGTGCTGGTGGATGGAGATGGTCAGCACCTCCGGGTTGTCCCACCAGATATCCTGGGTGCCGTTGCCGTGGTGGACGTCCCAGTCCACCACCGCCACGCGCCGAACCCCGTGCACTTCACGCGCGTGCGCAATCGCCACGGAGGCGTTGCCGAACAGGCAAAAGCCCATGCCGCGGGCGCGCTCGGCGTGATGGCCCGGCGGGTTGACCAGCCCGTAGGCCGTATCCACCTCGCCGGTGACCACGGCCTCCACCGTGCGGATCGCCCCGCCGGCGGCCAGGCGCGCGATGTCGAACCCGCCCCGGCCGAACGGGCTGGCGTCGTCGCCGGCATCGCCCCCGCGCAGCAGCTGCGACTGCCGCTTCATCTCCGCGATGTGCTCGCGGGTGTGTACCCGCGCAAGCTCGTCCTCGCTCGCGTACCGCGCCTGCAGCGGCGTCAAGTGCTCGCGCAAGGCGCTGACCTGCACCAGCTCGTGGAAGCGGCGCTTAGTATCCGCGTGCGCGACGTGGTGGGAAATAGGCTGCAGGCCCCGCGCCGGGTCCGCGGCCTCCATCCCGCCGGTGCCGGTATCCACCCAGCCATAAAGCGTGTCCCACACGTACCCAACCCGGCGCTTTGCCGCCTCCACCATCACAGCGTCCTTTCCTCGCGTCCACGAAACCACAATGTGATGTGGAGCCTACCGAAGGGAGACTGTGGTGTAAACGATAATGTGCGCGGCGGGGTTAACCGGCTAGGCCTCAGTTACACCCGCAACTTCTTACCGCGGTGTACGCGGTGTGCCAGAACCACACCCGTAAGTCCCCAGTCAGTCACGACCACTGAGGAGTGCTCTTTAGGGAGCGTGCCTGCGCTGCGTTGTTTTACGGCTGAGGCAGATTGTCGACAATACGGTTCGTCTCCATAGCGACACGAGTGACCTTGGCAACCAGATCCACGATGTAGCGCGGGTTCCCGGCTTCAGCAGCGAGGTCGTTCGGGTCATTGACGATGCCGGAGGCCTTGTCCTTCTTAATCTGGTAGCGGTCGATGATCCACGCTAGCGCCGAGCGGGAGCCGAGCTGGTAGCGCTCGGCCTCGGCGGGGATATCGGCGATGGTGATCTTGGGGTTGTAGATCATCCGGGTGGTGTCGTTGACCTTCTTGCCGGTCTCCGGGTCGGTGGTCTTAGCCCACTTCGGCTTGGTGACCTTCCAGGTATCTGGGTCGTCGGGGTCGGCGTTCTTCTTGAGTTGCACGTCGACGGGCCAGGGCTCGACGTCCTCGTAGTTGACGTGGAGGTCGAGAAGTTCCTTGCCGGCGGAGACGTAGGCGTCGAAGAAGTCCCGGTCGGCGGGGGTCTCGATGTGAGGCAGCATCTTCTTCAGGTCTGTCTTGTACGTCTCCCGGTAGTCGGGGGAGTGCAGCACGGCGTAGACAAAGTGGAAGATGTCGTCGCCGGTGACGTCAGATCCGAGACTGTCCCGGTAGATCGTCTTGATCTCGTCGGTGATGTTGTCAACGCGTCGGTAGCCGTCGACGACCTCGCCGATCTGTCCGTAGACGCTCGCCTCGGCTTCGGTGGTGGTATTCATGTCGAGGTTGAGTTCGCCTTCGGGCGCGTCGACGGGTTGCCAGGTGAAGCGCGAGAAGAACTGGCCAGCATTCGACCCCCACATCGCGAGATCCGGAAGGAGATTGGTGGCGATGGTGCTGAACGGCTTGGCCGAACCAGGGTTGACGACGTAGTAGCCGATGTTCTTGTGGTACGGGGTGGGGAACAACCGTGGGAGTTGGTAAATGCGTTGGTTCAGATGGGTGTCGTAGTAGACGTTCTGCTTAGTGAACGGGCGGTACAAACTCTTTTGGATGGATGGAGCAGATACTGAAATGCTCTTGTTACGCGCGCAGTTAGACTTCAGGTTGCTGTCCCAGGAGATCTTCGATCGATCTGTGTACTGAGGATTTTCATTGAGGAACTCGTCAACGACTCGCTCCGTAAGCTTCTGAAGCCCCGCAGACGCCGCCCAGTCGTGGAAGTCATTTCGGGCTTGGTTGTAAGCGGTAGCTAAAAGATCGATATTGTTTAACAATTTCGATCTATTAGGCCCGTAGCACCACGCGTCTCGTGCAGTCGCAAGGCCTAGGGAGTGTCTACCGAAAATCGGCGTGCCTTCCGCGGGCTTCTTGGATCCGAGGACTGGCCACGTCTCGAACTCTTCGTGGCGCTGAGACACCCAGTCTCCGTATTTGTTCGGGGTGATGGCCCACCATCCGTGGGATTCGGCATCGTCGGCCAGTGCGGTGGCGGCATGGTCGACGATGTCGAGCTTCTCCTCGGTGCTCAGGTAGTCACCGATGTCCCGGTAGAAGATCCTGCAGCCGGTCGCCTGCGGGTCCTTGACCCCGATGGTGATCGCGACCGTGGTCTGGGAGCCGCCTTTGAAGATTTGGCCGCCTTCCTCGCGCCAGTTCGCATTCCTCATGTTTCCGCGCAGGTTGAATACGTGGACCTCGTTGAAGTCCTCAGTGAAGGACAGCCGTACCCCGTCTGCGGTGTTGCCGTCGATCCATCCGCCGTTGGACACGAAGGCGACCACACCCTTGTCCCCGATACGGTCGGTCGCCCACCGGAATGCTCGCATATAGGAGTCGTAGAGCTGCGCTTTGCGGCCTCCGGTGGAAAGCTTGGCATAGGTTTCGCGGATTCGACTGTCGAGTGTCGGGTACTTCAGATTCGCGTTGAGGTCGTTCGCGTTACTCTGCCCGACCGAGTACGGCGGGTTACCGACCACCACGTGGATCGGGGCGTCCTGCTGACGTTGGATACGCTCGTTGTTGTCCTTGAAGACCTCAAGATCCAGCGTGTCATCCTCCTCGCTGATCTGGAACGTGTCCGCCAGAGCGATCCCCGCGAACGGCACATAGGCGGGAGCCTCACGATTCTCGCGTTGTGCGGCTTCGGTCGCTAGGGCGTTGTAGGTTGTCTCGATGTTGACCGCAGCGACGTAGTAGGCCAGCAGCATGATTTCCGTGGCGTGCAACTCGGTCGCGTACTTGCGCGCGAGATCCTCCGGTTTGATTAACCCGGACTGGATTAGCCGCACGATGAACGTGCCGGTACCGGTAAACGGGTCGAGGATGTGCACGCCTTTGTCGGTCAGGCCCTTGCCGAAGTGGGCTTTGAGGATCTCGTCGGCGGCACGAAGTATGTAGTCGACGATTTCGACCGGGGTGTAGACGATGCCGAGTGATTCGGACTGCTTCTTGAACGCCTTCTGGAAGAAGCGCTGGTAGAGGTCCTTGACGACCTGCTGCTTGCCGGAGGCCGAAGTCACCTCGCCGGCGCGTTTGCGCACCGACTCGTAGAAACCTTCGAGTTTCTCGGTCTCGCTGTCCAGCTGCTTGTCGTTAAGCGCGTCGACCATAGTCTGCATGACCTTGGAAACCGGGTTCTGATCGGCGAACTCGACCTCGGTGAACAGCGCGTTGAACACTGGGGCGGTGATCAGGTGCTGAGAGAGCATGTTGACCGCTTCTTCCGCGGTGATCGACTCGTTGAGGTTGCCGCGCAGCCCCTCGACGAAGCGATCGAATTCCTTTTTCAGCTTCGGGTTGGCGTCGGCGAGAAGCGCGTTGATGCGTGCGGTTTGAGCGTGGGCGATGTCGGCGACGTCGTCGGCCCAGTCCGCCCAGTAGGTGCGGTCGCCGACCTTGTCGACGAGCTTGGTGTACATCGCCTCCTGCCACTCCTCCAAGGAGAACAGCACCTGCTGAGCCAGGTCCGACTCGTCCGCGGGCGACTTGTCGTCGGTGTGGTCGCCTTCCGCGGCAAGCCGGGCTTTCTCCTCGGCCTTACGCTTTTTCTCCTCGAGGGCCTTGTCAGGGTCGACGACTGGATCGACAACGATGGGAAGCTCCGGGTCGCCCTCGTTGAGTTTGATGGAGTTGACCTTTGCATTGAACCGGTCGTCGTGGGCACGAAGGGCGTTGAGGATCTGCCAGACAACTTTGAAGCGCTGGTTGTGGTCGAGTACCTGCGACGGGGAAGCGCCCGCCGGCACGGCGACAGGCAGGATGATGTAGCCGTAGTCCTTGCCCTCGGACTTACGCATGACACGGCCGACGGACTGAACGACATCGACCATGGAGTTGCGCGGGTTGAAGAATACGATCGCATCCAGCGCCGGCACGTCGACGCCTTCGGCCAAGCAGCGTGCATTGGACAGAAGCTTCGATTCTTCTTCGCCGGTAGGTGCTTTCAGCCAGGTCAGAAGGTTGTTACGCTTCAGCGCGTTCATCGATCCGTCGACATGGCGCGACGAGACAGTCAGGTCAATGTTGTGCAGGCTGACATGCGGATTGGCGACTGCCTTCGAGCGCATCGTCTCGGTGTAGGCGCCGACAATCCGGGGAAAGATTTCGGCGATGCGAGTGGAGGTCTTGATGTCCTTGGCGAAGGCGACCGTGCGCCGCATAGGGGTCTCGTTCGAGGAGAATCCGGAGCGGGTGTCCTGCTCGTCACCGGAGCGCTTGGCTAGCGCGTTCCACGTGCCGATCATGGCGCTTGCCAGGTTGAGAGTGATCTCGGATCCCTCAGCCATGGTTACCTTGGCCATCGCGTCGGCGGCGAGTTTCTCGTCGACGGTCATGACCACGACCTTGTAGTCGGTTAGAAGCCCGCGCTCGACTGCTTCACCGAAGCCGAGGCGGTGGAATTCGGGGCCGAAGACGGCCTCGTCGTCCATCGAGGCAATTTCGGCGGAGTATTCTTCGGCCTTGCCCTTGACCGTATCGTCGAAGAGCTTCGGGGTGGCGGTCATGTACAGCCGCTTCTGGGCTTTGATGTAATCGGCGTCGTGGATTCGAACGAAGTTCGACGCGTCCACACCGTCCAAGGTCACCCCGGTGGTGCGGTGGGCCTCATCGCAGATGACCAGGTCGAAGTCATCGGCACCGGCAGCTTGAGCGTCGTGGACGGAGGGAAGGGACTGGTAGGTGGAGAAGACTACCGTCAGACCTGCCGCGCGCTTTCGGTGGGAGAGTTCCTCGGCGAGTACTTTGCCGTCGGTGGTCACGGGGACTTCGAGGTCATAGGTGGCGATGTCTTCGGCGTCGCGGGAGACCTTCTTATCGGAACAGACCGCGAAAGTGCGAAGGTCTAACTCTGCCTGGGAGTGCCAGCCGCGCAGGGACTGGGACAAAAGACTGATCGAGGGAACCAAGAAGAGCACGCGTGCGCGTCCGCCGTTTTCGCGCGCGAATTTCTCGGCTAGGCGCAGAGAGGTGAACGTCTTTCCGGTGCCGCAGGCCATGATCAGCTGGCCGCGGTCGCGGGTGGCAAAGCCGGCCATGCATTCATCGATGGCTTCGATCTGGTGAGGTCGGGGCTCAAAGGTCTGTCGGCGGGTGAGGTTGATGGTGACCTCGGAGCCGGGGAAAGCGATGTCCCAGTTGATCTCGGATTCGGCGATGTCTGACAAACCGATACGCGAGACAGGAATGGACTGGTCGTTGAGCATCTCCTCGGCGTTCTTACTCCACTTGTCGGTGGTAGCGATGATGATGCGCTGCTTGAATTCGACCGTCTCCCCGTCGATGTCGAAGGTATGCCCCGAGGCCTCGAAGAACGAGTCGAGGTTGCCTTTGGCCAGGGTGGTGGTTGGTCTGTAGAACTTGCACTGGATCGCGGCCCAGGAGTCGTCATCGACGCGTTGGGCTACCAGGTCGATGCCTGTTTCGGGTTTGCCGTTAAAGAAGGGGGGAGTCGTTGAAGCGGGCGACGTTTTTGTAGGTCTTCGATAGAACGGGGTCGACGGTGAAGTAGTTGACCATGAGCTTTTCGAAGGCGAGGCCCGCTTTGGCGTCCGAGGGGAGATCACGCAGGGCTTTGACGGAATCAGCAAACGACGACATATCTAACAGTATGCCGAAGTATGCCGACCATGTCGGGCAAACACTCGAGACTCGGCTCGATAGGGAATGGAGTCCTCTAAACCGGAGTACTCTTTCTCCCATGAGTCTGAATAACAAAGAACGCCAGGCCGCTGCGGCGGAGATTGCGGAGAACCTGCGGCGGGCGGGCATCGATGAGCCGGCGCTGCAGGCCCTGACCGGTTTGCCGGATGGGCGCTTTGCGGCGGCGTTGAACGTGACTGCGGCCTGCGACCCGGCGGATGTCTGGCTGGTGCGCGACGCGGTGGTCAAGGCCGTCGTGGACGCGGGCGCGGAGCCCTATCCGTTCTCGAAGATGGCGGATTCCATGCGGGACGCCGCCGGCAAGTGGTTCGGCTACCAGCGCCCGGAGCACCTGCGCTACTAGGCGGGCGCGCGCTGGTGGTAGCGCAGGAATGACAAAAGCGGCCGAGGGTCGGATTCTGGATCCGGTCCTCGGCCGCTGTTTTCTGTACCCGGCAGGGTAGTGCGGGTTTTAGGCCACGGCCTCTTCGACGAGGGCGACGACGGCGCGGCGGTCGGCGGCGGCGTAGAGCTTGTCGCGGAAGTCCTGCTTCATCAGGCTGCGGGCCAGCTTGGAGAGCAGCTTGAGGTGCTGCTTGCCGGCATCGTCGGGCACGGCGATGAGGAAGACCAGGCGGGAGGGGCCCTCGTCCGCGGCCCAGGGGATGCCGGGCTCGTTCAGGCGGGCAAAGGCCAGCGTCGGGGCGGCCACGCCGGCCACGCGGGCGTGCGGGATGGCCACGGCGTTGCCCACGGAGGTCGAGTGCTTGGCCTCCCGGGCGAGGGCAGCGTCGATGACGGCCTCGGCGTCGGTGATGCGCCCGCTTGCGGCCGCGGCGGCGACGAGCTCACGGATGACGTCGTCGCGGCTGGAGACGGCCTCCGGTTCCAGCAGCACGACCGAGGGGTCGATGAGCGTGCTGGGGGTGGTGGCAGTCGCCGTAGCGCTCGTGGCGGCCGTGGTGGCACCCGCGGCGCCGGCCGGGACCGCGGCACCGGTGGTGTCGGTCCCGGTGGTCTCGGTGCCGGTGGTCTCAGTGCCGGGCTGGGCGCTGGTGGCGTCGGTGGCGGCGTCGGCGTCGGTGTTCTGTTCTTCAGTGGTGGCGGGGTTCTTCTTCTGCGTCAGCCCCACCAGGACCAGGATGAGGATGGTCGTGGCGGCCACGCCGGCAGCCATGGCGATGAAGAAGCCGACGACGTTGTCCACGGCGCCCAGCAGGGCGACGATGGGGCCGCCGTGCATGACGTGGTCGGCCGCGCCGAAGGCACCGGCCAGGGCGCCGGCGATGGCGCCGCCGACGACGTTGGCCGGGATGACCTGCAGCGGGCGGGCCGCGGCCAGCGGGATGGCGCCCTCAGTGATGCCGAAGAAGCCCATAAAGAGGGCGGCGATGCCGGAGTCGCGCTCGGCCTTGGTGAACCAGGCGCGGCGGATGAGCGTGGACAGGCCCACGGCCAGCGGAGGGACGGCGATGGCGGCCGCGGCCATGCCCATGGGCAGCGCGTTGCCGGAGGCAATCATGCCGCCGCCGAAGAGGAAGGCGGTCTTGTTGAAGGGCCCGCCCATATCGAAGGCCATCATGGCGCCGATGATGGCGCCCAGCACCAGCACCGAGGCGCCCTGCATGCCGGCGAGGTATTCGGTCAGCGCGGCGAAGACGCTGGCAATCGGGGCGCCGATGAGCCAGATGAAGGCCAGGCCCACGATGAGGGTGGTCAGGATCGGGATGACGATGATGGGCCAGATGGGCGCGATGAACTTGTGGACCGGGATCTTCCTAATCCCCAGGGCCACGTAGCCGGACAAGATACCGGTGACAATGCCGCCCAGGAAGCCGGCGCCGGCCTCCGAGCCGTAGAGGGAGCCGGTGGTGGCGATAAAGCCCGTAATCAGGCCGGGCGCCAGCCCGGGCCGGTCCGCGATGCCGACGGCGATATAGCCGGACAGCACCGGCACCATCAGCGAAAACGCCAGGGTACCCAGCTCAGAGATGGTGAACCAGAAGGAGTCCTCCGGGATGGCCAGGCCCTCCGGGGTGGGTGTGCCGCCGATGGACAGGGCCACGGCCAGCAGCAGACCGCCCGTGACCACGAACGGGATCATGTGGCTGACACCGTTCATCAGGGCCTTGTACATCGTCTGGCCCACGCCCGCGATGCCGGAGGATGAGGACTCGGCGCCTGCGTCCTGGTCGGCCTGCTGCTTCTGCAGCTGGCGGTCGGTGAAGGTGTTGGCCTCCAGGGACTGGCGCAGCAGCTCCTTCGGGCGCTTGATCGCGTCGTCGACGCCGGTGGCCAGTAGGCGCTTGCCCACGAAGCGCTCCTTGTTGATGACGGTATCGGCGCCGATGAGGATGGCATCGGCAGCCTCAATATCAGCGGGGGTGAACGTACCCTCGACGCCGATGGAACCGTGCGTTTCGACCTGAAGATCGAAACCCAATTCTTGCGCGGCCGCGGTGAGGTTTTCGGCCGCCATATACGTGTGCGCAATGCCCGTGGGGCAGGCGGTGATCGCCAGGATGCGCGGCGGGTTCTTAGTGTTATCGGACATGGAACCAATTTTATGGCCCCAGCCGGGCCGGGCCAAGACAATTGGGAAGAAAAACAAAAAGAAAACTCCCTTGGTTGCGCGAGAAGGAATCACTTTCTCAGTGCGCAACCAAGGGAGTTTAGTGCATCATCGCCGCGGGCGATGAGCAGTTAGTCCCATGTAGTTCCTCTGTCCCTAAGGAACTTAGTGGTCTTTAGTACAGACCGCTGTGCTTCTTGTCGAAGTCGTTGGTGCCAACCTTGCGGGAGTCAACGTTCTGGTCGTTGCCCTTGGAGTTGTCACCGTCCAGGCGGGAGGTCTGGGTAACGGTGATGTAGTTCTTCAGGCGGCCTTCCTTGGTGTTGCCGTCGCCGAAGTCCAGGAACGCCAGCTCCTGCTTGTCACCCTTGTTGATCGGGTTGGACAGGTTGACCTCGAAGGAGCGGGTGGAGGTCTTCTCGTTGAAGCCCAGGTCGCGGATGTGAGCACCGTTGGTGGAGCGCGGGGTGATCAGGCGGTCAACGCCCTCCGGGCCCTTGTCGGTCTTGACATCGACGCGGAACTGAACGGCCGGGAACTCGCCGTAGTAGCGCTTGGAACCAACGTTCTCAGCGCCGATGGCGACGGTGCCGGCGAAGCCAGCGTGCTTAGCGTCGGAGGTCTTGATGAACGGCTTCAGGTCCAGCTCGGAGTCTTCCTCGGTGGCCTCGCCCTTGTCGACCTCTTCCTGCTTCTTCTTGTCAGCAGCCTCTTCCTTCTCGCCCTCAGCCTCGGAAGCAACCTCTTCCTTAACCGGCTTCTCGTTCTCGGCGATGACCTCGGCGTCAGCCTTCGGGTCCTTGTCTTCCTCGACAACCTTCGGGTCGTTGACGTCGGTGGTGTTCTGAGCGTCCTTGTTCGGAGCGAAGGAGTCAGCCAGGTCGTCGTACAGCTTGACGCGGACCTCGTTCTTAACCGGCTGCAGAGCGGACCAGAAGGTCGGGGTGGACCAGGTGCCGTTCGGCTTGCAGTACTGCTGGGTGCCGGTCATGTTCAGGACGCGGAAGCCGTAGGTGGCCTCACCGGTGTGGTTCGGCGGAACGTCGTACGGGCCAATGGTCTGGCCAGCGTCCCAGGACAGGGAGTAGGAAGCGGAAGCGCCAATCTTGGTGGCGATGGAGTGGGAGATGCCGACGGAGGACTCGCCGCCGTCCTTGGAGTAGCCGCCACCCAGGTTCATGGAGGTGGTGGAGGTGCGGTCACCGTTGATCTCCACGTTGATGGACTGGGACTTGGACAGGTCCTGGCTGAGCGGGATGTCCTTCTTGGTCTGGTTGGTGGTGGAGATGGTGCCGGCCGGCATGAAGGTGTCGGTGGCCTTGTAGACCACGGTGCGGTGGTCTTCCCACGGGTTGCAGACCGGACGCGGGTTCAGCACGTTGGCCTTCATGTGGTCGGAGCCGTGGGTGGTGTGGATGATCGGCAGCTTCGGGTTCAGCGCCGGGGTCTCCGGGTAGGACTCGGTCTGGGTAGCGGCACCGGCGACCGGGGCGGTCAGGGCGGTACCCGCAACGATGATGCCAGCGGTCAGGCCGGCAAAACGACGACGGATATTCATAAAGAAAGTCTCCTGAAGTAGGGGATGGTTTTTGACAGTACGACACGCATTCCTCAAGGCGTGATGGAATCCAACGTAAAGGCCGCTGGAAAGAACCGCAATAGCCAAGATGTCTAGACAAATGATCGTTTTTCAGGGTCGGACATCTGGTTCACCCTTTATTGAGCTTTTTCTGGACTTTCGCTGGCTACGGCGGGATAAATCATTATCTACTGGACCTTTAAAGGTATATACAATTGGAATTTCCAGAAATAGCCGGCACACCGATATGGGGGTGAAATTAAGCTTGCTGATCAGGAAACTCTCAGACGTTACTAACGGGTAAACAGTGATAAAAAGCGTTATTGAGCTGGAGCTTGCGAGATCGTCGAGGGTTGTGGATCATTTTGGTTAATGCGTCAAGTTAACGGAAGGTTAACTATGTCACGCTGGTTAGGCTGACCTCTGTAGATGGGTGGCGAGTGATGAAAGTTTTGCAATCTTGGGTCTAGCTGGGCACTGGGACAGCTGTTTCGGGGTGTTTCGCCCGTCGCAGGTGGCAGGCTGCCGCGAGTTTTGGGGCTTTGCTGCGGCTTTGCTGCCCTGTGCGGCTCGGTGCAGGTGGGCGCGGCGGGGCGGGGGAGTTTGACGCAGCCTGTGTGGCGCCTGCTTAAGCCACGTGCACGCTGGGGCTGGGCTGGCCGGTGTCCAGACTTGTCCGACGCAGGATCTCCCGGGTGACGGTGGCGACCTGGCCGCGGCCCAGGAAGACGGTGCGCAGGGCGGCCTTGAGCGGGCCGTCGTCGGCCCACTCGAAGTAGACCTCCACCGGCTTGCCGGTGAGGCGTTGGATGTCCAGGGCGATAACGGCCACCGCGTTGGAGACCGAGGCTGCCTCGACCACCAGGGCGCCGTCCACGCCGCGCACGGTGTAGGGTTCGGTGAAGGCGCTGGGATCGCGAACGGAAATCTCCAGCGCCACCAGCTCCGCAGTGCCGGCCAGGTGGTGGGCGCGGCAGACGCGCCGCTTCTTAGTGCTCAGGTCGGGGCAGGGGGCCGCCGGCATCAGCTGGACGCTAGGTCCGGGGACCTCGAGCAACGCCCGGGCGGCTGCGTCCCAACAGATGCCGTTGTCGCGCAGCTCGTAGGAGCGCGCGGCGCGGGAGGCCAGCGAGCTCAAGACAATGGCCACGATGAAAAAGCCGGCCACGCGCAGGCCGTCGGGGCGCTCCACGAGGTTGGCGGCAAGGGTCAGCCCCAGAACCACCGCGATGGCGGCGAACCAGGCCTTGGCGCGCGCAGTGCAGGTAACCGCCACGGCCCCGGAGAAAATCACCACCAGCACGCCGGTGGCATAGGCCCCGGACTGCTTGTCCACGTCCGCGTCGAAGAGGCAGGTAATGCCGACGGCGATAACGCTGAGCAGCAGCACCATCGGCCGAGAGCGCTTGGCCCACTCCGGGGCCATGCCGAACCGCGGCAGGTACTTCGGGATCAAAGCGAGCATGCCCGACATCGCCGACGCACCGGCGAACCACAGAATGGCCGTGGTGACGTAGCCATAGAACTGCCCGAAGGAAGCCCCGAGGTAGTGCTCGGCCAGCCAGGCCAGCGCCCGCCCGTCGGCGCTGCCGCCCGCGCCGAACTGGTCGGTGGGGATAAGCGTGGTCACCAGCAGGGAGGTCGCCAGCAGGTACAGGCTCATAATCACCGCGCTGGTGGTCACTAGCCGGCGGGCGCGCTTGATGCGCTGCGGCAGGGACTGCGAGCGGATAAGTGGCATGACGGACACGCCGGTCTCAAAGCCGGACAGTCCCAAGGCGAGCTTCGGGAAGACAATCAGGCTAAGCACGGCCATGCCCACCGGGTGCGGGTGCTGGGCGTTAAGGGTAGTGGCCCATTCGCCCAGGAGGACCGGGTGGGTGGCTAGCTGCCAGAAGCCGGCGCCAATGACCACCAGGGTCAGCGCGAGGTAGGTGACGACCAGGGCCACGGCCACGCCGACGGCCTCGCGGAAGCCGACCAGGAAGACCACGGCCAGGGCGCACACCAGGGCGATGGTCACGGCCAGCTGGTGCGGGCCGTCGGTGGCGCCGAGGAGGTGCGCGGAGGCATCGGAGGCCGACAGCGTGATGGTGACCATGAAATCCGTGGCGGCAAAGCCCAGCAGCACCAGCACGAGCAACTTGCCCCACCAGCCGTGGGTGAGGGCCTCCATCATCGCGATGGAGCCCAGGCCGTGCGGCGAGCGCGCCGCCACGCGCCGGTAGACCGGCACTGCCCCGGCCAGGGTGACGGCAACGAGGATGAGGGTCGCGGCCGGGGCCAGTGCGCCGGCGGCCAGCACCGCGATGCCGGGCTGGTATCCCAGTGTGGAGAAATAGTCCACCCCGGACAGGCACATCACCTGCCACCACGGGTAGGTGCGTTCAAGAATGGGGTCCGAGGAAAAATTGTCCCTCCGCACTGGCTTGTGCGGGCGGGGAAGATGCATTGCCACGACAAAGGAATATACGCCGCGCGCCGGAGAATAAAAGTCCCGCGACGGTGACATATATCATTGGCTCGACAGCGCGTGCCCGCCGCGAAGGGGCTAAAGACATGAAGTTGCCCCTCCGCTTGCTCGGGGGGTGATAGGCAGAGGGGCAACGGGTGCGAGGTGGGGCGGCCGGAACGCTCGGGGGGTGATGTTCCGGCGCCACGCTGCCTCGCAATTACGATACTAACGTAGGTCGGCAAAAAATGCACGCCCAAAGCACAAACTTTTTGTTAGTGCAGCTCAGTGGCCTTTTCGTTGGCCCGGATTTCCTCTAAACGGGCGGCATCTGCTAGGCCCGAGACCACTACCGCGGACCCACCCAACGCCAGCGGTTCCAAGACATTCGCGCGGAAGCTGTCCCAATCGTGCCATCCGGTGCTCAGCACGCGGGGTCCGCCGTGGCCGCCGTGGCTGTCAGGGTTGTTCGCGGCCGCGTTCGTGGGCACGAGCTCGGGCAGGGGAGTGGTCGGCTCGAAGTACTGATCGCCGTAGAAGCGCACGGTGGGGCCGAAGTCGATGGCGCCCAGCGGCAGCGCGCCGCCGGACTCGACCACGCCGCGGCCGAAGGGGTCCTCGGTGACTAGGACGACGTCGCGGCCCGGGAAGTCCTCGAAGCGCTCCGGGCTGGTGAAGACCACCTGCGGGGTGCTGGGGCCGGTTGTGTCGGCGCCGGCGCTGGCGTCGGTGGTGCCGGTGCTGGCGTGGGTGGATAGCTGCACGCGGACGTCGCGGGCCAGGGCGCCGAGGCAGATGACGGCGGCCTGCCAGCTGACCGGCAGGTTCACGGCGATGGTGTCGCCGGGCTCCAGGTCGAGCTCCTCGGCGAGCATGTTGGCGATCTTCGCCACCCAGTTCTGCAGGGTCTGGGCGGAAAAGTCGAGGCGGGCGCCGGTGGCCTCCGTGTAGACGGTAATGCGCGGGGCGGCCGGATCCTGGTCCAGCAAAGCTTTGACGAAATCCATGGCACCCCATGGTAGGCAAAAGCCGCCTGCCACGGCGCTGGGGGGCGGTGGCAGACGGCGGTGTGGCTGTGCGGCTGGGTGGCTAGTTCACGCAGCGCGGGCCGTGGCCGCCGGCGTCGATCTCCGGGGAGACCTCGGCGGTGCCGAAGTCGCCGCCCGGGGTGCCGACGGGGGCATCGGCGTCCGCGTCGGCCTCGCCGGCCGGGCCCTGGGCCTCCTCGTCGGAGGGGCCGGAGTACTCGTCGGCGGTGACCACGATGAGGGTGGAATCATCCAGGCCCTCGTTGACCGTGACCGGCAGGCCGCCGAGCTTCTCCGCCAGGGCCTTGGCCTTCTCGTCGTTGGCGTCGGCGGCGACGACCTGGGACTCGGCGTAGACCCCCGGCTGCGCGTTCGAGGTGCGCGCCACGGTGTAGCCCTCGCCCTCCAGGAAGGAGCCCACGCCGCCGGCCAGGCCGGAGACCGAGCCGGCGTTGAGGACGTGGACCTCGACGCCGTCGACGTGGGCCGGGGCATCGCCCGCGCCCGCGCCGTCGCCGGAGTCCTCGGCCGGGGCCTCCTCCTGGTCCTTTTCCTCCTGGCTGCGGGCCAGGTCGTCCATGAACTTGTGGACCTCGGCGACGTCGATGGTGATAATCGACTCGCCGTAGTCGCCCGTGCCGTCCACGGAGGTCACCGGGATGGTGTTGAAGGTGACGTTGCCGCCGGCCAGATCGGCCAGCTGCGTGGCGAAGCTCATCACGTCCCAGTTTTCATCGATGACGACGGAGCGCTCCACCGCCTCGGAGATCTTGCCCAGCTTGGACGGGTTGGTCAGGGTGCCCGCATCCAGCATCTTGTTGACCAGGGAGGCCATGAAGGCCTGCTGGCGGGTGATGCGGTCCAGGTCGCCGCGGGGCAGGCCGTAGCGCTGGCGGACAAAGGCCAGGGCGTCGGCGCCGTGCAGGGTCTGCTCGCCGGCGGGGAACTTGGCGCCGGACATGTCGTCGTCGACCGGTTCGTTCAGGCAGACGTCCACGCCGCCGACGGCCTCGGTCAGCAGGACGAAGCCCAGCAGGCCGATCTCCGCGTAGTGATCGATCTCGATGCCGGTTAGATCCCGGACCTCCTCCAGCAGGGCGGCGCGGCCGGCCTCGACGCCCTTTTGCTCGATCTCCTTGGCGTCGTGCGGGGCGGACTTGCCGGCGGCCTCGGCCTCGTCGTTTTCGGCCTGCAGCTGGTCCGTCATCGCGCCCTTGTGCGCGGCGTAGACGCCGTTGATCTTCATGTTGCCGTGCTCGTCGTCGGAGATATACGTATCGCGCGGGATGGACACGGCGGAGGCCCGCGAGCCGTCGTTGGGAACGCGGATGACCATGATGGTGTCGGTGTTTTCCTCGCCCTCGTCGACGCCGGCGTGGAGCTTTTCCAGCTCCTCGTCGCTCAGGCGGTTGCCGTGGGCGTCCGAGCGGGAGTCGGAGCCGACCAGCAGGATATCGACGGCGCCGTCCGCGGCGTCCTTATCCTTAAAGCCGCCCCCGCCGCCGAGCTGCAGGTTGGACACCGAAGACAGGTCCCCGCCCAGGCGGCCGATGGTGGCGTACCCGATGCCGCTGATAACCAGCACGATCACCGACAGGATGGTCAGCACGGTCTTCAGCGCCGTGGACCCGGACTGGGCGGTCTGCGGACCGCGCGTGGGGGCGGCCTGAATATCGCGCACGGGGCGGGCGAGTTCTTTGTTCACGAGTTCGACTTCCGTTGGACTGCTGGTAGCGAGGGGTACTGGAACTGGGAAATAATAGCACTCAGTTTAGGCGAAACCGGGTAGATCCCCGAAGCCGGGCCGGCCGGGTCGTGTCGTGGGCGAGAGCGACAGGCGGGGTGGGTAGTGTGGAAACCATTGTGACTACTCAGAACCAAACCCCGCTGGCCGTGGTGACCGTGACGTACTCGCCCGGCGCTTACCTGGCGGACTTCCTGGATTCGCTGGCCGGCGCCTGCAGCCAGCCGACCCACGTCGTGCTGGCCGACAACGGCTCCACCGACGGCGTGCCGGAGGCGGCCGCGCGCGAGCGCGACGGCGTCGACTTCGTGCCGACCGGCGGCAACCTGGGCTACGGCGGCGGCATGAACTCCGGCGTCAAGGCGCTAGAGAAGCTGCGCGCGGCCGGGGAGATCGACCCGGACTGGGTGCTGCTGTCCAACCCGGACGTGGCGTTTTCGCCCGGCTCCATCGATGCCCTCCTAGCGTGCGCCCGGGCCTGGGACCGGGTGGGGTCAGTGGGACCGCGCATCGTTGAGCCGGACGGCAGCAACTATCCCTCGGCGCGCGCGGTGCCGGGTTTGTTTACCGGGGTCGGCCACGCAGTCTTTTCCGATATCTGGCCGTCCAACCCGTGGTCGGCGCGCTACCGCGTGGGCGAGGACATGGCCCGCCAGCGCGAGGCCGGCTGGCTGTCCGGTTCCTGCCTCCTGGTCAGCTGGGAGGCCTTCCGGGCCGTCGGCGGCTTCGACGAGCGCTACTTCATGTACCTGGAGGACGTGGACCTGGGCGACCGCCTGGCTCGGGCCGGCTACCGCAACGTCTTCTGCCCGGAGGCGGTCATCAAGCACGCCCAGGGGCATTCCACCAAGGCACACTCGGCGGCCATGCTGCGCGCCCACCACGACTCGGCCTACCGCTTCCAGGCGGACAGGCACCCCGCGGTGTGGCAAGCGCCCCTGCGCTGGCTGCTGCGGGCGGGGCTGCGCCTGCGCGCCGGGCTGGCTGTGGCCAAAGGTACAGACAAAGTCTAGTCACGCCACGGCCCCTCTTTGGCGGCGTTTGACCAGCGTGCGTGCGGTGTTCCCGCGCGAGTGCGCGGGAGAGTGACGTAAAAAGCCGGCGGCACGCGCGTGGCAAGGCGCGGCGGCTGGGGCCGGGGGCTCTACAATCGGGCGAGAATATTTCTACCTAAACCAAAGAAAGATGGATTCTATGGCCGAGCACGAGACCGCCGCAGAGAACCTGGGCGCGGTTACCGATGCCGTGATCCTCGTCGGTGGACGCGGCACCCGCCTGCGCCCCTTGACCATCGGCACGCCCAAGCCCATGCTGCCGACGGCCAACTATCCCTTCCTGCAGCACCTGCTGGCGCGCATCCAGGCCGCCGGCATCACCCACGTCATCATGTCGACCTCCTACAAGGCCGAGGTCTTCGAGGAATACTTCGGCGACGGCTCCGAGCTGGGCCTGGAGATCGAGTACGTCGTCGAGGAGCAGGCCCTGGGCACCGGCGGCGGCATCCGCAACGTCTACGACCACCTGCGGCATGACACCGCCATGGTCTTCAACGGCGACGTGCTCTCCGGCATGGATCTCAACTCCATCCTGGAAACTCACCACTCCAAGGGCGCGGATCTGACCATGCACCTGCTCAAGGTCGCCGATCCGCGCGCCTTCGGCTGCGTGCCCACCGACGCCGACGGCCAGGTTACCGCCTTCCTGGAAAAGACCGAGGATCCGCCGACCAACCAGATCAATGCCGGCTGCTACGTGTTCGACAAGGAGCTTATCGCCACCATCCCGGCCGGGCGCGTGGTCTCCGTCGAGCGCGAGACCTTCCCGCAGGTCCTCGAGGCCGGCCGCAAGGTCATCGGGCACGTGGACAATTCCTACTGGCGCGACATGGGTCGCCCCGAGGACTTCGTGCGCGGTTCCTCCGACCTGGTCCGCGGGATCGCCCCCTCGCCGCTGCTGGAGGGCCGCACCGGCGAGGCCATCGTGGATGATTCCGCCGGCGTGGCTGGGGGAGCGCTCCTGCTGTCAGGTACCTCCGTGGGCCGCGGCTCCGAGGTCGGCGCCGGCTCCCGCCTGGACGGCACCGTGGTCTTCGACGGCGTGACCATCGAGCCGGGCGCAGTCATCACGAACTCGATTATCGCCTCCGGCGCGCACATCGGCGCCAACACGCACATCGACGGCTGCGTCATCGGCGAGGGCGCCCAGATCGGCGCCCGCTGCGAGCTCGAGGGCGGCATGCGCATCTTCCCGGGCGTGGTCATCCCGGACCGCGGCGTCCGTTTCTCCTCCGACGCCTAAAACCTCCCCGTGGGGCGGGCCACCGGCTGGTGGCCCGCTTTTTTGCTGCCGATGCCACCTGGCGCCCCGCAGCCAGAAGTAAATACCTGGCAAAAGGGTAGCGACACGCCGGGGATTCCTGTGAATTGTGAACAGGGATCGGGGTGGCCCCTATATGTAGTACCCCCGCCATCTCCCCCGGGGAAGCCGCGTCTGTGGTCAGTGTGAAAAATGTGAATAGTGACGTGGGGTTTCGGGATCTTTTCGGTTATTTAGCTCCCGACAGGTTGACGATATTTAGTGATACAGTGTGAAATAACAACAGTGTAAGTAACCACTTGGCGCGGTCCCGTGAGTACCGCGGCGGATGGTGTGGGTCGGCCCCTAGCGGGGTCGGCGAAGATTGTTCGAATTTTAAACTACTGCAAACTACGGAGGAAGGACGAGGCGTGAAAGACATGGCTAACGGCGCCATTCCCCGTGGCGGTGCTGCTGCAGAGATGTCCATCGACGAGCTTTTCGGGGCGGTCGAGCAAGAATGGCAAGACCAGGCGCTGTGCGCGCAAACCGATCCGGAGGCATTCTTCCCGGAAAAGGGCGGCTCCACCCGGGAGGCGAAGCGAATCTGCCAGGCCTGCGCCGTACGGGACGAATGCCTGGAATACGCGCTCGAGCACGATGAGCGCTTTGGCATCTGGGGTGGCCTCTCCGATCGTGAACGCCGCCGCCTGAAGCGCGAAATCAGCTAAACCGCACGTCAACTAACCGGTCAGAGCCCTTGTCCGTCGCGGGGTGCACCCGCTCCCAGCCTTCTCCGGCTGGGTTTTTGAGATCTTTGGGGCGGGCGGCCCGGCCGGGCGCTGGGTGCCGGTTGTCGGGTGTCGGCTACCGGCTACCAGCTAAACCGCGGGTCGATGTCCTGCGGGCTGAGGTTCAAGTAATTGGCCACCAGGGAGGTCAGGACGGTCGACAGGAGCTCGCTGCGCTCCTCGCGGGTGGTGCAGCGGGCTTCGATGGGCATGCGGAAAATTACCAGCCGCGAGCGCGTCGGCCGGCCCTTGGCATCCACGCCTGCCGGCACGATGCGCCCCAGCGGCACCGGCCCGTCCGCGATGATCTCGTCGGGCAGCACCGTCATGTCGGCGCGCAGACGCATCCGCGGCACGGTATCGACGGCCAGGTCCAGGGTGGTCAGCTGGTCGGCGAAGGCGTTCTGGATGGGCGCGTAGGCCTCCAACACGGCCATGTCGAAGCTCTGGGCGCGCGTGCGGAAACGCGGCGTCTGCTGCGGCAGCAGGGGGCCGCGCTGGCCGCGGCCGTGGCGGTCGCGGCGGACGGAAAGCGGCGGGGTAGCGGGCATGAGGCTTACTCTAGGGCCCCGCGCGGCGGATTTTTCCGGGGCGCGCCGGTGGGAGTCTGTCTAAATGACTACTTGAGGTCTAGACTGTGTGGCTGTGACTGAATCTCGACGTTGTTCCCGCCCCGGCTGCGGCCGTGAAGCCGTGGCTACGTTGACTTACGCCTACGCCGAGCAGACCGCCGTCGTCGGCCCGCTCGTGGAAGAAGAAGACCCGCACTCCTGGGACCTGTGCGCCGAGCACGCCGAGCGCATTACCGCCCCACAAGGCTGGGAGATGCTGCGCGTCGACCAGGTCGACATCGAAGACGACGATGATCTCCTGGCCCTCGCCGAGGCCGTCCGCGAGGGCGGGCGCGTGACCACCGGGCTGGTCGAAGGCGGCGAGCCCGGTTCCGGCGCGGACCCCATCGACTACGCGCCCACCTTCGACGGCGCCGATCCGGCCCGCTCCAACCACCCCGTCTTCCGCACCCGCCGCGTGGCCACCGCCAAGCAGCAGCGCCGCGCCCACCTGTCCGTGGTCCCGGATCCGGGCAGCAACAGCTAGCCTCCGGTTGCCTGTGAGTTAGCTAGCAGTAACCCATGGGGAGCCCGGCCCGTGGCTCGGTCGCCGCGGCGGCGGACTAGACTGGGCGTTTATGCGAGACCGTGAAAAGCTGGACCAAGTAATCAAGGCCTATGACGTGCGCGGCGTGGTGGGCGAGGACATCGACGTCGACTTCGTGCGCGAGGTCGGTGCGGCGTTTGCGGCACTGATGCGCGCCGAGGGCGAGCACGTCGTCGCCATTGGCCACGACATGCGCCCGTCGTCGCCGGAGCTGGCCGCCGCCTTCGGTGAGGGGGTCAACTCCCAGGGCCTCAACGTGGTCATGCTGGGGCTGACCTCCACCGACGAGCTCTACTTCGCCTCCGGCGACCTGGACTGCGCCGGCGCGATGTTTACCGCCTCCCACAACCCGGCCAAGTACAACGGCATCAAGCTCTGCCGCGCCGGCGCGAAGCCGGTGGGCGAGGCCACCGGCCTGGCCGACATCAAGGACGCGCTGGTCAACGGCGTGCCGGACTTCGACGGCGAGCCGGGCGCCTCCACGCCCCGCGAGGTCCTAGAGGACTACGCCGCCTACCTCAACAAGCTCGTCGACCTGTCCGACACCCGTCCCCTCGTCGTCGCCGTCGATGCCGCCAACGGCATGGGCGGCCACACCGTCCCCGCCGTCCTGGAGGGGCTGAACCTGGACATCCGCCCGCTCTACTTCGAGCTGGATGGCACCTTCCCCAACCACGAGGCCAACCCGCTGGACCCGAAGAACCTGGTCGACCTGCAGGCCTTCGTCAAGGAGCAGGGCGCGGACATCGGCCTGGCCTTCGACGGCGACGCCGACCGCTGCTTCGTCGTGGACGAGCTGGGCCAGCCGGTCTCCCCGTCGGCCATCTGCGCGCTGGTCGCCGAGCGCTACCTGGACAAGTTCCCGGGCGCGACCATCATCCACAACCTGATCACCTCCCGCGCCGTGCCGGAGCTGGTCGAGGCCAAGGGCGGCAAGCCGGTGCGCACGCGGGTGGGCCACTCCTTCATCAAGGCCCAGATGGCCGAGCACGACGCCGTCTTCGGCGGCGAGCACTCCGCCCACTACTACTTCCAGGAGTTCTGGAACGCCGACTCCGGCATGCTGGCCGCCATGCACGTGCTGGCCGCCCTGGGTGCCAGCGATAAGCCGCTCAGCGAGCTCATGGCCGACTACCTCAAGTACGAGGCCTCCGGCGAAATCAACTCCACCGTCGACGACCAGGACGCGGCCACCCAGGCCGTGCTGGACGGCATGGCCGACAAGATCGCCGGCGTCGATCGCCTCGACGGCGTGACCGTGGATCTCAAGGACACCCCGGCCTGGTTCAACGTGCGCGCCTCCAACACGGAGCCGCTGCTGCGCCTGAACGTGGAGGCGCCCACCAAGGACGAGGTGGACGGCATCGTCCAGGAAGTCCTAAGCTTCATCCGCGCATAAGCTCCTGTTCACGCTGGCGTCCCCAGCCGTTTACTAGCCGGTTTTAATATTCATCGCGTATTGAACCGTTCTAGTAAAAGGAAAGGCCGTCATGCCGAACCGTCGTTTCACCGCCACCGTGGTTTCCACCGCGGTGGCATCTTCTTTGGTCGTCATCGCCCCCGCTACCGCCGCCGAGGACACCGGCTCCCGGTTTACCTTAGGCGTCATCCCAGACACCCAGTTCTACTCGCGCTATTCCACCCCGGAGACCGGCAACCTGGCCAGCGAGCGCTACGGCAGCGAGCCCTACCAGACCCAGATGGAGTGGCTGGCCGACAACCAGGACGCCCTCAACATGGAATTCGCCACCCACCTGGGCGACGTGGTCGACCAGGTCGACGTCGCCGGCGAGTGGGACGTCGCCGACAAGGCCATGCAGGTCCTCGACGACTCCGACCTGAACTACTCCATCCTGCCCGGCAACCACGACATGGCCGAAGGCGCGCCCTTTAGCACCCACTTCCCGGCCTCCCGCGCGGCCGGCAACGACACCTTCGGCGAGCGCCACGAGGTGCCCAACCAGGAGTCTGAGTATCACATCTTCGAGGCCGAGGGCCAGCAGTACCTAGTCCTGGCGCTGGCCTGGCGCGCTAACGATGCCACCCTGGACTGGGCCCAAGGCGTCCTCGACGCCCACCCCGATCTGCCGGTCATCCTGACCACCCACGAGGTGCTCAACATCGACGGCCAGGGCCAGGTCTACTTCTCCGACGACTACGGCCGCGGCCTGTGGAACAAGTTCATCCGCAAAAACGACCAGATCTTTTTGACCATGGGCGGCCACCACCACGGCGCCGGCTACCGCGTGGACACCAACGACGCCGGCAACGAGGTCGTCTCCATCCTGCAGGACTACCAGATGGCCTACCAGGGCGGCAACGGCCTGCTGGGCGTGCTGGAATTCGACCTGGCCGGCAACGAGCTGGAGATGGCCGCGCTGTCGCCGTGGGTGGCCAAGAAGCCGCACAAGGAGCTGACCCAGTTCGACAAGCTCATCCTGGACGGCGAGGGCGACAGCTACCACATCCCGCTGAACTTCAAGGAGCGCTTCGCCGGCTTCGCCCCCGAGTGGGAGGCCGGCGACGGCCAGGAAGGCGACCTGGCCGGCAAGGCCAAGGAGGTAGTCGCGGAGGGTTACAAGCCCTACGAAATCACCGACGACGAGCTGCCGCAGGACGATGCCGACTACATCCAGGCCGAGGACACCGTCTTCCACTGGCGCCCGGGCCAGACCACCCTCGACGGCAAGCAGCTGGCCGAGGGCGAGGCCGCCGGCCGCGGCGCTATCATCCCGGACATCCACGGCGACGGCGATCTCACCCGCGAGTCCGGCCTGCCTAACCGCGTGACCTACAGCACCGAGCACCACCCGCTGTCCGCCGATGCCGGCTCCCTCTACTGGTCCGACCCGGCCGGCAAGCCCGCCGTGGCCTGGTTCAAGTCCGCCCCCGATGCCGCCATCAACAACGTCGACACCTCCCGCGGCTACACCTTCGAGTCCTTCGTGAAGCTGCCGGCCGACTTCGACGGCGAGAAGCACGGCTGGGGCAACGCCATCGCGCGCGATTCCTCCATCGCCGACCTGGTCGAGGGCTCCACCGACACCGACCCGACCGTGATGATGGGCGTGTCCAACCTGCGCGAGCTGCGCTGGTGGGCCGAGCCGGAGGAGGGCAGTGGCAGCACCGTCTGGTCCCACGAGGTGCCCACCGACGAGTGGATGCACGTTGCCGTAGTCAACGACCCGGAGCGCGACACTGTCGAGATGTTCATCAACGGCGCTCCCATCCTGCGCAACGCCGCCGGCGCGCAGGGCCTGCTGCCGCGCGAGCTGCGCTGGGTCATGGGCGCGGGCATGGACAACAAGCGCCCGCAGGACCCGTGGTACGGCTGGATCGGCGAGACCCGCCTGGTCAACAGCGTCATCGGCGAGGACGAGTGGCTGACCGCCCGCGCCCACGACGCCGGCGATGCCGACGGCTCCAGCTCCGATTCCAGCTCCGACGGTTCCAGCTACGGCTCCAGCTCCAGCTCCGACCTGAGCTCCAACGGTTCCAGCTCTGACTCCAGCTCCAGCAAGGCCGGCTCCATCGTCGCGATTATCGCGGCTCTGGCGGCGGGCATCGGCCTGGCGTTCAACTGGCGGACGATTGCCGCCCAGCTGGACAAGTTCGGCATCCACCTGCCGCGCTAGTCATCCCCCGCGGCATACCAAGCCGTCTAGAACAACCCGCCCCGGCGCTGATTAACCCAGCGCAGGGCGGGTTTTTCGCGATTGTGGCCCGCGTAACTTTTGGCTAACCGAATTCAGGTGGCCCCGCCGAGTTAATTAATTTCTAACCGGGCCGCCGAGCAAACCCCAGTACAGGGCATATTTATCCGCCACGCCCACCCAAGACCGAGCGGTCTAGCTAGACCGTACCTGTTTGTTCGCTAGACTTTGGTCACACAATTTTCCCGCCCCGCGCCACACGGAAAGGCACACGACTATGGCAACCGACGTCAAAGAGCGAAAGCGATCCGCCCGGCCGAAAAAGCCCGAGGGCCAATGGAAAATCGACGGCCACAAGCCCCTCAACAACGACGAGGTCATCAAGCAGGAAGACGGGGGCATGTCGGCGCGCCAGCGCGTCATCGACATCTATTCTAAACAAGGTTTCTCCTCCATCCCGGCCGACGACCTCGCCCCGCGCTTCAAGTGGCTCGGCCTGTATACCCAGCGCAAGCAGAACCTGGGCGGGGAGCTGACCAGCCAGCTCGACAACTCCGAGCTGCAGGATGAATATTTCATGATGCGCATCCGCTTCGACGGCGGCCGCGCGACCCCGCAGCAGCTGCGCGTGGTGGGCGAAATCTCCCGCGACTTCGCCCGCTCCACCGCGGACTTCACCGACCGCCAGAACATCCAGCTGCACTGGATCCGCATCGAGGACGTCCCCGAAATCTGGGACCGCCTCGAGGCCGTCGGCCTGTCCACGCTCATGGGCTGCGGCGACGTCCCCCGCGTCATCCTCGGTTCGCCCGTGGCCGGCGTCGCGGCCGACGAAATCATCGACGCCACCCCCGCCATCGAGGAGATCGTCGACGACTACCTCCTCCGCGAGGAATTCCAGAACCTGCCCCGCAAGTTCAAGACTGCCATCTCCGGAAACGCGCGCCAGGACGTCACCCACGAAATCCAGGACGTCGCCTTCATCGGCACCAACCACCCGGAATACGGCCCGGGCTTCGACTGCTTCGTCGGCGGCGGCCTGTCCACCAACCCGATGCTCTCCCGCTCCCTCGGCGCCTTCGTGCCCCTGGAGCGCGTGCCGGAGGTCTGGGCCGGCGTGGTCGGCATCTTCCGCGACTACGGCTTCCGCCGCCTGCGCAACCGCGCGCGGCTGAAGTTCCTGGTCGCGCAGTGGGGCGTCGAGAAGTTCCGCCAGGTCCTCGAGGACGAGTACCTGGATGCCCCGCTAGCCGACGGCGTGCCCACGCCGATTAACCCGGGCAGCCGCGACCACCTGGGCGTGCACCAGCAAAAGGACGGCAACTACTACGTCGGCGTCAAGCCCACCGTGGGGCATGCGACCGGCGAGCAGCTCATCGCCATCGCCGACGTCGCCGAGCGCTTCGGGCTCACCCGCATCCGCACCACGCCCATGAAGGAGCTGCTCTTCCTCGACGTGCCGGAGGACCAGGTCGCAGAGCTCAGCGATGCCCTCGACGCCACCGGCCTCTATTCGCACCCCTCCGAGTTTCGTCGCGGCGTCATCTCCTGCACCGGCCTGGAGTTCTGCAAGCTCGCCCACGTGACCACGAAAGCGCGCGCCATCCAGCTCGTCGACGAGCTCGAGGACGCCCTCGACGACCTCGACGTGCCGATCTCCATCGCGCTCAACGGCTGCCCGAATTCCTGCGCCCGCACGCAGGTCTCCGACATCGGCTTCAAGGGCCAGACCCTGACCGATCCGGACGGCAACCGCGTGGAGGGCTTCCAGGTCCACCTGGGCGGCGCGCTCGGCCTGGACCCGGACTTCGGGCGCAAGCTGCGCGGCCACAAGGTCCTGGCCGACGACGTCACCGACTACGTCATCCGCGTGGTCACCAAGTTCAAGGAGCAGCGCACCGAGGGCGAACAGTTCCGCCAGTGGGTGCTGCGCGCGGACGACGAGGACCTGCAATGAGATTCCGCCGCCAGCCCAACCCGAACCGCAACCACCCGACGTACTGCCCCTACTGCGCCGGCACGCAGCTCTTCCCGGACACCGAGGACGACTTTGCCTGGAACTGCCAGGACTGCCGCCGGGTGTTCTCGGTGCGCTTCCACGGTCAGGACGACTCGCCGGTCGCCCCGTCGCCGGCTCCGTCGTCCCAGGAGGCGCTGCAGCAGTCGCTGCGCCGGCACGGTCACGCCACGGCCCGGCAGGAGGCCAACGATGCCTAACCGCGCCCTCATCACCCTCGCCCACGGTTCGCGCCGGGCGGGGGCGGCCGCCGGCATCGAGCGGCTCACGGCCGCCGCCGCGCGCCGGGCCGGTGTGCCGTTGGCCGCCGCCGCGCACCTGGAGTTCAACGACCCGGACCTGGCCAGCGCCGCCGCCCGCCTGCGCGATCGCGGGGCCGACGAGGCCGTCGTCGTGTCGCTGTTGTTCACACCCGGCTACCACCAGCGCGTGGACTACCCAGCCGTGCTCGCCGATGCCCAGTCCGCCACCGGCCTGCCCCTCAAGGCAGCCGCCGGCCTGGGCACGGGCGCGGATCTTGCCGACGTGTTGGCCCCGCGCTGCCCGGCAGGTAGCCACGGCGTGCTCTACGCGGTGGGCTCTGCCGACCCGCAGGCCAACGCCGCCGTGGCCGACCTGGCGTCTGAGCTGGGCTGGTCCACGCTCTTTGCAACGAAGGCATCCCCGGACGCCCCGCGGGGTGCGGCCGGCTTGGAGCACCTAGCCCGAAAGCACGCCCAGCGGTGCACTCAGCAAAACGCCCAGGAACAGGCTCAACAGCCCGCCCCGCAGCGCACTCAGCAGCACGCACGCCTGCACGTGGTGCCGATGTTCGTCACCGACGGCCTCCTGCTCGACCGCCTGACCGCGGCCGTGCCGCACATCGAGGCGGCGACGGGCGCGAGCGTGACCTGCCGGCCGCCGCTGGGCGCTGCGCTCGCGGGCATCGTCGCGGCGCGGTACGGTGCCGCATATAAGCACGACAAGCACAGGCAGCACCAGACGCTACCGGCGCGGGAACTGTTGAAGGTAGGTGTCTAGATGACGGCATTGCTCTTGATTGCGGTGGGCGGCGCGGCTGCCCAGCTGGTCGATGGCGGCATCGGCATGGGCTTCGGCGTGACGTCGACGACCATCCTCATCTTCTTGGCCGGCCTCGGGCCGGCGCAGGCTTCTGCCGTCGTGCACACCGCGGAGCTGGGCACCACGCTGGTCTCCGGGATCAGCCACTGGCGCTTCGGCAATATCGACTGGAAGACCGTCGTGCGCCTGGCAGTACCAGGGTCTATCGCGGCGTTTGCCGGCGCGACGGTGCTCTCCAGCCTCTCGCTGGATGCCGCGGCGCCGATCACCTCGACCATTCTCTTCGCCGTCGGCCTGAACCTGGTCTGGCGCTTCTCCCGTGGGCGGGTCACGCGCAAGCTCACCGAGACCCCGCATTCCACCCCGTTCCTGTTGGGCCTGGGCTCGGTCGGCGGCTTCGTCGATGCCACCGGCGGCGGGGGCTGGGGTCCCGTCACGACGTCCACGCTGCTGTCGTTGGGCAAGCAGCAGCCGCGGCGCATCGTGGGCACGGTCAACACCGCGGAGTTTTTGGTCACCCTCGGCGCGACGCTCGGCTTCGTGGTGGGCCTGTGGGACGACCTGGTCTCGAACGCGGCCGCCGTCGTGGCGCTGTTGGTCGGCGGCTGCCTGACCGCCCCGGTCGCGGCGTGGCTGATTAGCCGGCTGAACCCCATCGTGCTGGGCGGGTTCGTGGGCACCGCGATCGTGCTGCTCAACGTCGGCACCATCGTGGACGGGGCGGAGAACGCCTTTGGCTTCACGATGCCCACCGCCCTCACCATCGCCCTCTACCTCGCGCTGGCCGCCGGGGGAGTGGCCCTGACCCTGCGGGGGCGTAAGCGCGCCCGCACCAACCGGCAGGCCGCCGCCGACCAGGCGCCGGCCGTGGAGACGACCGACCCCGTGCCGGCGCCTTCCAGTCGCTAGGCACGCCGAGTAGGCACGCCGAGTAGGCGCTACGGACGTGGTCCGTGGCGCCTTTCGCGTGTTTTGGCGGGGTTTGTTCCCTTGGGTTTGCGGCTGCCCCCGTCTCAGCCGTCCGCCGTCAGCCGTTAGGTGCCGCCGCCCCAGGGCGGGTCCCATGTCACCTTGTCGTTTCTTCGGTTGACCCTGCCGTGTCTGGGGTAGGTGGGGTCGTCGTCGTTCCAGGAATTATGGAACTCGCACAACAAGGTCAGGTTTTCTTGGTTGGTCTCACCGCCGTCTACCCAGGGGTGGATGTGGTGGACCTGGCACTCATCGGCCGGCTTGCGGCAGTTTGGCCAGGCACAGGTGGTGGTCTCCGCCTTGGTCATGTCCTTCTGCTTGGGTGAAGCGTGGCGCTGGTAGCGGTATTGGTTGACCGGCCCGCGCCTAGGATCCACCAGGGTGGCCAGGCCCGCGTCCCACAGGCATTGGCGGACGTATTCGGCACCCGTCATGGTGGTCCCGTTGGTCAGCTGCAGGGTGATTTCGTCCCCATCGCCGGACAGGATACGAACCCAGTCCGGCAGGGAGATGACCACGTGCGTGGCCTTCGGCTGCTTGTTCAGCCCGCCGCTGAACAAGGCTTCCACGTCGGGGATGGTCTTAATCGACGCCCAGAGGTTTTCCACCAGCTCCGGGTCCCCGGTCACCGAAAACGTGCTGGGGCCGTCTTTGCGGCGGGTGACCCGCACGCCTTCGGCCGGCGGGGCCGGGCGGTTAAGCTCCAGGACCTTCTTGTTGGCTAGGCGTTTCAGCTGTTTGGTGGTGCCGGGGGTGTTGCACAGTTCGATGAGCATGGCCCAGGCCTCGCCCTGGTTGCGCACCCGCCGGAAGGCGTTGTCCAACACCAGCAACGTGTCCAGGTGGTGTCCGGATTCTGCGGCACCCCGGCGGGCGGCGTCTTGCTTGCGCGTATAGGTCGTGTGCCCAAAGAAGGTCTGGCAGGCACGGTAGTGCGCGGCCGCGGCAACATCCGACATGACAGCCTTCAGGGCAGGCAGGCTCAACTCGCGGCACAGGCCCAAATACTGGATCCCGTCCGCGAAGATGGAGTGCGCTGCTTTCAAAGTGTCCATGGCTGTCGTCGTCATGACCCACACGCTAGAAGCCCCTGACAACCCCCTACAAGGCCCGGAAACCCAATCTGTGGATAACTCAGGCCAAAGTAACCATCCTGCGCGGGCACCAAAACAGCCGAAAACGCCCGGATTTACGGTTCAACCTGCCTAAAGGCTGAAAAATGGAGCAATGTGCCCAAGTTGGCGCAAAGCTGGTCCCTATACGCGTCGGGACTGTGCAGAACTTATCCCTCCGCGCGCAGGCCCGCGACGTTTCCAATGACGAAGACGGCCGGCGGCTGAATCTTTTCCTCCTCGACCACGGCACCTAAGGCGGACAGCTGGGTGCGCACCACGCGCTGGCCGGACAGGGTGCCCTCCTGGATGGCGGCGACGGGGGTGTCGGCGGGGAGGGAGGCATCGATGAGCGCGGTGGCAATCGCGCCGGCGTTGCGCACGCCCATGATGACCGCCAGGGTGGCCCCGGAGCGGGCGAGCGCCTCCCAGTCGACCAGGGAGCGCTCGTGGCCGGGCGGCAGGTGCCCGGAGACCACCGTCATGGCGTGCACCATCCCGCGCTGGGTCACGGGGATGCCCACGGCCCCCGGCACGGCGACGGCGCTGGTGACCCCGGGGATGACCTCGCAGCTTAAGCCGGCGGCAGCCAGCGCCTGGACCTCCTCGAAACCGCGGCCGAAGACGAAGGGATCCCCGCCCTTGAGGCGGGCGACGCGGCGGCCGGCGCGGGCGTGGGAGATGAGCATCTCGTTGATCTTGTCCTGCGACGTCTGGCGCTTGTACGGCAGCTTGGAGACGTCGATGAGCTCCTTGCTGGCGATATCGCAGAGCTTATCCAGCTGCGCGGTCGGGCCGAGGTGGTCGGCCAGGATGACGTCGGCATCCTGCAGGGCGTGCATGCCGCGCACGGTGATGAGGTCCCAGGCGCCGGGGCCGCCCCCGATGAGCTGGACGGGATGAACAACAGTGTTTCCGGTCATGATGTCGAAATAGTATAACCGGCGCTACTAAGGTGAGAAACCATGGAGAGCACACAGTGGACCCCGGAGCAGGTGCGCTTTTTCGACATTGCGCACGAAGGGGCGCAATTACGCGCGCTCGCCGGCCAGGTGGCGGGCCTGAATGAATATCTGGCCGGCCTGCGCCCGCGCTCGGTCGTGGTGCTGGCCACCGACCAGGTCGCCGCCGCGGCCGCCCGCGCGATCGCCCAGGTCTACCAACCCCAGGCCGCCTGCCCGGTGGTCGTGGCCCGCGCGCTGCCGGCCTACGTCGGCGCCCTGGACATCGTGCTGACGGTGGGGGAGGCCGCGGACTGCGAGTGGGTATCGCGGGCCCTGCTCACCGCCCAGCAGCGCGGCGCCGCCACGGTCTTTGCCGGCCCGCCCGGGCCCCTGGCCGACGACGTCGCTGACGATGCCTTCTTGTTCACCGCCCTGCCCAACGTCTCCGGCCCCGCTCCGGCCCGCGCCGCGGGCGCAGTCTGGCTGGTCCTGGGCGGCGACCCGCAGGCCCTGGACGAGGCCGCCGCTGCCGTCGATGCCGAACTGGCCGCCTGCGCCCCCGACCGCAGCGCGGATACCAACCCGGCCCGGCAGCTGGGCGCCTTCACCGCGCAGGCAGGTGGCAGCGGGGTGATGCACTCGG
Organism: Corynebacterium sp. 32222D000AT; assembly: GCF_053546955.1. Classification (NCBI taxonomy): domain Bacteria; kingdom Bacillati; phylum Actinomycetota; class Actinomycetes; order Mycobacteriales; family Corynebacteriaceae; genus Corynebacterium; species Corynebacterium sp. 32222D000AT. The sequence continues at coordinate 52,812 of NZ_JBPPVW010000011.1, forward strand.
CGCCGGCGGGGGACCGGGTGGGTGAGGCGGTGGCATCGGTAGCCGCGGCGGTTTGGGCCACGCGCGGGCGCTCCGGGACCGTCGTGGAGGCCGCCCAGCTGCCGCAGGCCCTGGACGGCGCCGACACACAGGCGGCTGACGATATCTTCTACGATCCTTTTATAGATGGTGCGCTAACCTGGAGGGTGATTTTCTGGGGGCAGGAGGAGGCGAACCTGCCCCATAGCCTGGCTGTCAACGCCGCCGAGGGAAGCGAATTCTCCCGGGCGCTGCAGCTTTTCACGCGCGCCTATGCCGCGACCGCCTTTGATGAATGAGGAAAAGGACCCATAAACCGCATGAAGTTGCTCGATAGTTCGGTGCGTAACTATTCGTGGGGATCCAAGACCATGATCCCGCAGCTCTTAGGCCAGCCGGCGGGGGACAACCCCGTGGCCGAGCTCTGGTTCGGTGCCCACCCGGCCGCCCCGGCGACGCTGGACGGCACGCGCCTCGACGAGGTCATCGCCGGCGACCCGGAGACCCACCTGGGCCACCGCGTGCGCAGCACACACGGCGACCGCCTGCCCTTCCTGCTGAAGCTGCTGGCGGCCGAGGACGTGCTCTCGCTGCAGGCGCACCCGTCCAAGGCCCAGGCCGAGGAGGGCTTCGCCCGGGAAAACGCCCAGGGCGTGGCCCTGGACTCGTCCCAGCGCAACTACAAGGACGACAACCACAAGCCGGAGCTCATCGTCGCCCTGACGGAGTTTTATGCCATGGCGGGCTTTAGGCCGCTGGCGCGCACGCGCGAGCTCTTCGCCGCGCTGGATTGCCCCAGCCTGGAGCGCTACCTGTCCATGCTCGACGACGACCCCGCCGCCGAGGGCGCCAGCCTGCGCGCGCTGTTTACCACCTGGATCACCATCCCGGCGGGCGTGCGCAAGGAGCTCATCGCGGACATCGTGACGGCGGGCGAGCGCCTGGTCGCCGCCCCAGCCCCGGGCACCCCGGAGTGGATCGTGCGCGACGTGCGCACCGTGCTGGGGATTAACGAGCAGTACCCCGGGGACATCGGCGTGCTGGGCGCGCTGCTGCTCAACCACATCGTGCTGCAGCCCGGCGAGGCCGTCTTCCTGGCGGCCGGCCAGCTGCACGCCTACGTCCACGGCCTCGGCGTGGAGCTGATGGCCAACTCGGACAACGTGCTGCGCGGCGGGCTCACGCCGAAGTACGTCGACGTGCCCGAGCTGGTCAAGGTGCTGGATTTCCAGGCCGTCGCCGACCCGCAGGTCCACCCGGGGCACGCGAACCCGGCGGCCGGCTGCGAGGTCTTCGACTACCCGGTGCCCATCGACGAGTTCTCCCTGCGCCGCTACGCCCTCGATGCCGGCGCGCAGGCCACCGTCGAACTCGACGGGCCGGCCATCGTGCTGTGCACCCGCGGCGACGGCGCCACCGCCGGCGGTGTCCGCCTCACCCCGGGCCGCGGCGCCTGGGCCCCGGCCGCCGATGGCCGCGTCAACTTGGCAGCCGGCGATAGCCCGGCGGAATTCTTCGTCGCCAGCGTCTAGGAGCCAAACGCTCTAGCGCCAGGCGCCTAAGCTGCAGGCGGCCCTAGCACCGGGCGCCTTGAGCCCCGGGCGCTTTTAGCGCCGGCGCGCCCAGTGCCGCCGCGCTTAGTTGTTGCCCGGCTCGCCCGCGGTTTCCTCCGTGGGCTCGGGCGCGTCGCGGGTCTCGCCGCGCTCTTCGGCCGGCGGGGCCTGCTGCTGTGCCGGCTCCGGCAGGAGATCGGAGATCTGGATCTCCAGGTGGCCGTTGTTCTCTTCGGCCGGCAGGCCCGGGATGGTCGGGGAGGGCGCGGGCTGGTTCGGGCTGCTGGGCTGCGGCTCGGTGGTCGTCGACGGCTCCTCGCTGGTATCCGGGCGGGTAGTCGGCGCGGGCTGGGTCGGCTGTCCCGGCTGCGTCGGCTGAATCTGCGTGCCCTGCTGGCCCGAATTCTGCGAGCCCTGCTGACCTTGCTGACCCTGCTGGTTCTGCTGGCCCTGGGACGCGGAGAGGTTGTCGGGGCGGTAGTACGTCGTCGGCGCGGCGGGCGCGGTCTGGGCGTCCACCACGGAGTTGGGGGCCAGGAACGGATCGTTGGCCTGCGGGGCCGAGAACTTGGCGTCCTCGCGGGAGCTGTGCTGGTTGCCGTCGTTGTCCTTCGCGTCGTCGCGATCGCGGCGGTCGGAAGGCGCGGTGCTGGACGTGGAGCTCGACGAGGTGGTTGCTTTCTCCTCGGAGCTGGTTAGCTGCTTGTTGGCCACCGGCGTGGCATTATCGTCCATGGAAGAGGATTTGGGCGCACCGAGGTGCCAGACGCTCACCCCGACGCCGGCGGCCACGAGCAGGCCCACGACGACGAAGATGACGACGCGGCGCGTATCAGTATTCACCGTGCGGTCCCCTTCCATGGTAACAAGTCGATAACAACAGTACCATGCACTTTAACGTCTGATACCCGACTTCCGCTAGTGCGGGAGCCAAATTCACCTTGCGAAGGAGATCACAGTGAGCACCTGGGACGAAGAGATTTTCACCCGCGACAGCAACACCGATTTTCTCGATGAGCTGTCTGCCCTCGAAGAAGAGGAGGTCGTAGAAGCCGTGCGGGACGCCGTTGTCCTCGCTGCCGATTCCGCCCAGCCCACCGACGAGGAGCTCGCCAACGGCCTGGCCGCCGCCACCATCGCCGCCATTTGGTCGGGCGCGCCGTTCAGCGCCGGCGACGTCGTGGCGGAGTACCCGTTCATCCGCTCCCTGGCCGGCAGCTCCGACGAGCAGCTCAACGAAAAGGCCGCGGAGCTGCTGGAAACGGCCGAGCCGGGCGAGGCGGGCGACGCCGACATCGAGCCCTTCCTCGAGGCCCTGGCTTAAAGGAGAAGGTGACGCACTGCTGTGATTATTGCCATAGAGGGCATCGATGGCGCGGGCAAGAACACGTTGGTGGCCCGCCTGCGCGAGGCCATCAGCCGGGAGATCCACACGCTGGCCTTCCCGCGGTACGCCGACTCCATCCACGCGCAGCTGGCCCAGGACGCGCTGTACGGCCGCATGGGGGATATGACGGACTCGGCCTACGCGATGGCCACGATGTTCGCCCTGGACCGCTGGGGCGCCAAGGAGCAGCTGCTGGCGGCCCACCGCGCGCCGGAGGTGTGGGTGCTGGACCGCTACGTGGCATCGAATGCGGCGTATTCGGCCGCGCGCCTGCAGGATGACGCGGTGACGGACTGGGTCTATAACCTGGAGTTCGAGCGCCTGGGCCTGCCCAAGCCGCACCTGCAGGTCTTCCTGGACACCGACGTCGAGCTGGCCGGGGCCCGCGCCCAGGGCCGCGCGGCTGACGATGCCACCCGGGCCCGCGACGCCTACGAAAAGGACGCTGGCCTCCAGGCCCGCACCGCCGCGGCCTACCGCGCGCTGGCCGACCGCGAGTGGGCGGCGCGTTGGATAGCTACAGCCGATAGCGATATGATTATTCAAGCTGTACGACAACTGGTAGGGGAGAAGTAGTGGCACCGACAATCCTGGTGGTCGATGACGACCCGGCGATCTCGGAGATGTTGACCATCGTCTTGGAGTCTGAGGGCATGGAGCCCATCGCCGTGACCGACGGCAACGACGCGGTGCCCATGTTCCAACGCCACGACCCGGATCTGATCCTGCTGGATCTGATGCTGCCGGGCATGAACGGCGTGGACATCTGCCGCAGCATCCGCCAGGTCTCCTCGGTGCCGATTGTCATGCTGACCGCCAAGACGGACACCGTCGACGTCGTGCTGGGCCTGGAGTCCGGCGCGGACGACTACATCACCAAGCCGTTCAAGCCGAAGGAGCTGGTGGCCCGCATCCGCGCCCGCCTGCGCCGCACGGACACCGCGACCACGGAGATGATCGAGGTCGGCGACCTGGTCATCGACGTGCCCGAGCACACCGTGACCCGCCGCAACGCGGACGGGAGCTCCCGCGAGCTGAACCTGACGCCGCTGGAATTCGACCTGCTGGTGGAGATGGCCCGCCGCCCGGGCCAGGTGCACACCCGCGAGGAGCTGCTGGAGAAGGTCTGGGGCTACCGGCATGCCTCCGATACCCGCCTGGTCAACGTGCACGTCCAGCGCCTGCGCGCCAAGATTGAGCACGACCCGGAGGATCCGCAGATCGTGCTGACCGTGCGCGGCGTGGGCTACAAGGCCGGCAAGCCGGCCGGCGCCGAATAAGCCGGGGGAGTAACTGCCATCCTGGACCGCTTCAGACAATTCCGCGACTCCGCCATCCAGTGGTGGCGCACCTCGCTGCAGGTGCGCGTCATCGGCCTGATCTTTATGGCCGCCACCGTGGTGATGGTCATTTTGACCTACGCGCTGGTCTCCGTGCTGACCTCCCGCCTGGTGGATCAGAAGCAGGACGTCGCCCTGCAGGAGCTGGAGCGCGCCCGGATCGCGGTGGAGCAACAGATCGCGGCCACGGGCACGGCCAACTCGGTGCAGGTGCGCATTAACTCCGCGCGCGCCTCCCTGACGCAGCTGGGCTCCCAGAGCGGCGAGACGCAGGCCTCCTACGAGCCGGTGATCGTGGTCAACGGCTCCGACGGCTCGGTGACCACCTCGCCGGAGGGCTACCGCATCCCGACGGAGCTGCGCAACGGCGTCTCCCACGACCAGGTGATGGTCCAGTACGCGCCCATCGACCACGGGGATGGTACCAAGTACAACGCCATGATCGTCGGCACGCCCACCGAGTCCGACATCCCGGACACCCAGGTCTACCTGGTGATGAGCATGGAGTCGGAGGAATCCACGCTGGCGCTGATGCGCGGCCTGCTCTCGGCGGCCGCGGTGGTGGTCATCGTGCTGCTGGTGGGCATCGCCTGGCTGGCGACCCAGCAGGTGATTACGCCCATCCGCTCGGCCTCGCGGATTGCCCAGCGCCTGGCGGCCGGCCACCTGCGCGAGCGCATGGCCGTCGAGGGCGAGGACGAGATGGGCAGCCTGGCCCAGTCCTTCAACGACATGGCCAACAAGCTGTCCAAGCAGATTACACAGCTGGAGGAATACGGCGACCTGCAGCGGCAGTTCACCTCCGACGTCTCGCACGAGCTGCGCACCCCGCTGACCACGGTGCGCATGGCCGCGGACATGATCGCCGCGAACGCGGACAGCCTGGATATTTCCACCCGCCGCGCCAGCGAGCTGATGAGCCGCGAGCTCGACCGCTTCGAGGAGCTGCTGGCCGACCTGCTGGAGATCTCGCGCCACGACGCCGGCGTGGCCGACCTGTCCACCAACAAGCTGGACCTGCGCAACTGCGTGACCGCCGCCTTCGGGCAGGTCGATCACCTGGCCGACGAGCTGGGCGTGGCGGTCAACCTGCACCTGCCGGACGAGCCCATCAACTTCGAGGGCGACGACCGGCGCGTCCAGCGCATCCTGCGCAACCTTTTGGCCAACGCCATCGACCACTCGGAGGGCAACCCGGTCGACGTGCACCTGGGCGCCAACGACACAGCCGTGGCCGTGACCGTCACCGACCAGGGCGTGGGCCTGAAGGAGGGCCAGGAAGAACTGGTCTTCAACCGCTTCTGGCGCGCGGATTCCTCCCGCAAGCGCCACTCGGGCGGGACCGGCCTGGGCCTGGCCATCGCCCGCGAGGACGCCGTGCTGCACAGCGGTACGCTGGACGCGACGGGCACCTTAGGCCGCGGGTCCTGCTTCCGCCTGATCCTGCCGCGCGTGCCCGGCGAGGCCGTGGAGGAGGCCCCGCTGGACCTCTACGTGCCGGAGCCCACGCCGCTAGCGGACCCGAAGGCCCCGAATGACCCGAAGGGAGGTCAGCCGTGATGCCACAGACCCACCGGCGCTCGGCCAGCACGGCCAGTCCGGCCCGCGCCGTCGTCGCCGTGCTGGCCGCGACCTCGCTGACGCTTTCGGCGTGCTCGACGCTGCCGCAAAACTCCAGCCCCAAAGTGCTGCACTCCTTCGAGCCGGCCGCCACCCCGGAGCCGTCCATGGGCCCGCGCGCCGGCGAGGAACCGGACCTGCTGCTGCGCGACTTCTACGCTGCCTCGGCGCTGCCGGCCGGCGATTATTCCGCCGCGCGCTCCTTTATGACCGAGGAGGCGGCCGGGGACTGGGACCCAGACCAGCAGGTGCTCATCGTGGACTCGCTGGACATCATCACCAACGCCGAGGCGGATTCCACCGAGGGCGGCCGCAGCTTCAACGTGCGCGGATCGGTCATCGGTACGCTCTCGGAGGGCGGGTCCTATACCTCCGAAAACGGCGACTTCGAGGCCCAGATCCATATGACCCAGGTGGACGGCGAGTGGCGGATCTCGGACCTGCCGGAGGTCGTGGTCATCGAGCGCACGGAGCTGCGCAACCGCTACCAGCCGCACTCCCTATTCTTCTACGAGCACACCGGCCAGGCGCTGGAAAGCGACCGCCGCTGGCTGTCCACGGGCCAGGAGTCCCTGGACACCGAGCTCATCACCCTGCTGCTGCAGGGCCCGGCCGAGGAGCTGGCGCCGGCGACGATGTCGGTGGTGCCGCGGGAGGCCAACTTCGGCGGCATCGAGGACGGCGTCTACCACTTCACCGGCATGTCGGATATGAGCCAGGAGGACCGCACCCGGTTCGCCGCCGAGCTGGTCTGGACCCTGTCCACCGCCGGCATCCCGGGGCCCTACCGGGTCGTGGCCGACGATGCCCCCTTGGTCGAAGGCCTCGACGAACTAACCACCGACGACTTCGCGGACTACAACCCGAAGGCGAACACGGACGCGGCCACCTCGCTGTACGCGGTGACCAACGGCAACGTGGTGCGCCTGAGCGGCAACGAGACGCAGCCGCTGAACAACCCGGCGGCGAACGCCGGCAACGTGGAGTCCGCGGAGATCTCGGCGGAGGAGACGTTCGCGGCCGTGCGCAAGAAGGGCGCGGATAAGACCCAGCTGGTGCTGGGGACGCTCAACGGCGACGTGGCCGAGTCCTTAGAGGGCGAGAGCATTACCCGGCCCACCTTCGGCATTACCGGCCGGGGCGCGTGGGTCGCGGTCGACGGCAAGAAGATCTACCGCGTGGTGCGCTCGACCACCGGCGAGGTGAGCGAGCAGCAGATCAACGCGGACGCGCTGGATGGCATCGACGGCGAGATCTCGGTGATGCGGCTGTCGTCGACGGGCGCGCGCGTGGCCTTCATCATCGGCGGCGCGGTCTACTCCGGCGTGGTGGCGCAGGAAACCGACGGCGACTACCGGATCGTCAACGTGCGCGAACTCGCCTCGGAGCTGGGCCGCAACGCGCTGTCGCTGGACTGGCAGCCGGACGGCTCGCTGGTGGTGGGCACCTCGTCCACGGAGACGCCGGTCTGGCGCATCGAGCAGGACGGGTCCTCGCTGACCACGCTGCCCAGCGGCAACATCACCGCCCCGGTGGTCTCCGTCGCGGCCTCGCCGACGACCGTCTATCTGACCGACGCCAACGCCTTGCTGCGGCTGCCGTCCGGCGAGTCCGACTCCGTGTTCTGGCGCGAGGTCCCCGGCCTCCAGGGCGTGCGCGCGGCCCCGATCGTGGGCAACTAGGCGGCGCGCGATGGGGGTCTGGCAGCAGGTCGGGGAGCTGCTAGTCCCGCGCGCCTGCGCCGGGTGTAAGGCCCCGGGCCAGGTGCTGTGCGCGGCCTGCCGGGAGCACCTGCGCACCCCGCCGCACCGCGTTTCCCGCCGCACGCTGCTGGACCCGCCCATCTTTGCGCTGGGCCCGTACTCGGAGATCCGGCGCAACCTCATCATCCAGATGAAGGAGTACCACAACCGGGCGGTGCGCCCGTACGCCGGCGCGGTCATCGCCGCCGGGTTGGAGCAGCTGGTGGCCCAGGGCGTGCTGCCGCCGCGGCTGGTGGTGGTGCCGGCGCCGACGCGGGCATCGTCAGCCAGGGCCCGGGGCGGGGACCCGGTGCTGCACATGTGCCAGCACGCGGCCCGGCTGCTGGGCGACGGCCTGCCGCTGACCGTGGTCAACTGCGCGCGCCTGCGCCGCGGCGTGGCCGACCAGTCGCGGTTGAACGCGGACCTGCGGTGGGCGAATATGCGCGACGCCGTGGCCGTCGATGCCGACCCGCGGCTGGTGGGCCGGGCCACCGTCGTGGTCGACGACGTGGTGACCACCGGCGCCACCCTCATCAACACCGCCGACAAGTTGCGCGCGGCCGGCGCGCTGGTGCGGGCGGGGCTGGTGCTCGCCGACGCCTAGAGGGGGACTGGCGTGGGGGTGAACAGAAATGTAATTCCAACCTTTGGTGGGGAATGGTTATGACCACTGGTATGATGAGGGGTGTCACAGGTTGAGGTTTGAGCCTCCGGATTCACACGGTTTCCGCCGGTGGATGACCGGGGTGGGGATCTCAGCAGGACGAGTCCAATAGTCCCCCGGGGGCGCCGGGATTGCGCGCCCCCAGCCAAATCTAGGGAGGCAAGTCAATGACCGAGCCACAGGCCACCAACGCACAGGTAACCATCACGGGACGCAACGTGGAGGTGCCGGAGCACTTCCAGGAGCGCGTCACCGGCAAGCTGGCCAAGATCGAGCGGCTGGATCCGACGCTGACCTTCTTCCACGTCGAGCTGCAGCACGAGCCGAACCCGCGCCGTGACTCCCAGTCGGACCGTATCCAGATCACCGCCACCGGCAAGGGGCACATCGCCCGTGCGGAGGCCAAGGAGGATTCCTTCTACGCCGCGCTGGAGACCGCCCTGGCCAAGATGGAGCGCTCCCTGCGCAAGGTGAAGGTCCGCCGCGAGAACGTCAAGTCCGGCCACCGCGCCCAGAAGGGCACCGGCGAGATCGCCGCGGAGATGGTCGCCGAGGCCGAGGCCGAGCGCAACGCCGCTCCGGCGAAGGAAGATCGCTACGTCGATCCGTACGCAGACTCCATCGAGGAGCAGCGCCCGGGCCAGATCGTGCGCACCAAGGAGCACCCGGCCAACCCGATGACCGTGGATGATGCTCTGAGCGAGATGGAGCTGGTGGGCCACGATTTCTACCTGTTCATCAACTCCGAGACCCAGCAGCCGGCGGTCGTCTACCGCCGCCACGCCTTCGACTACGGTCTTATCACCCTGACCGAAGACGCCGAGGGTGCGCAGGCTAACAACTAGCTAGCCCATCCTGCGCCCAGCTGCCCGCCCGCCGGGTGCTGGGCGCTTTTTCGTGTCTTTTTGGGCCGGGGCGGAGATAGTGAGACCGCCTCTGGTGGGTACAATGGCACGGAGTTAACTAGTTTACGTGTCGCGACAAAGAAGGAAACTACTACGTGTTAGGACTTTCGAAGCTGCTGCGTGCCGGCGAAGGGCGCACCGTCAAGCGCCTGGAAAAGATGGCCGACCGGGTAATCGCCCTGGAAGATGAGTACGCCGCCCTCAGCGACGACGAGCTCAAGGCCAAGACTGACGAATTCAAGCAGCGCCTCGCCGACGGCGAGGAACTCAACGATATCCTGCTGGAGGCCTTCGCCACCGTCCGCGAGGCGGCCTGGCGCGTGCTGCAGCAGAAGCACTTCCGCGTCCAGCTGATGGGCGGCGCGGCCCTGCACTTCGGCAACGTCGCCGAGATGAAAACCGGTGAGGGCAAGACCCTGACCTCGCTGCTGCCGGCCTACCTCAACGCCCTCGAGGGCAAGGGCGTGCACATCGTCACGGTCAACGACTACCTGGCCAAGCGCGACGCGGAGATGATGGGCCGTGTCCACCGCTGGCTGGGCCTGTCCGTGGGCGTCATTCTCTCCGAGATGCGCCCGCCGGCGCGCAAGGAGGCCTACGCCTGCGACATCACCTACGGAACCAACAACGAGCTGGGCTTCGACTACCTGCGCGACAACATGGTGCGCAGCCTGAACGACATCGTCCAGCGCGGCCACAACTTCTGCATCGTGGACGAGGTGGACTCCATCCTCATCGACGAGGCCCGTACCCCGCTCATCATCTCCGGCCCGGTGGACGGCTCCTCCCAGTTCTACGGGGTCTTCGCGCAGCTGGCCCCGCGCATGCGCGAGGGCATCCACTACGAGGTCGACCACAAAAAGCGCACCGTCGGCGTGCTGGAAGAGGGCGTGGAATACGTCGAGGACCAGCTGGGCATCGATAACCTTTATGCCCCGGAGCACTCGCAGCTGGTGTCCTACCTCAACAACGCGCTGAAGGCCAAGGAACTGTTCACGCGCGACAAGGACTACATCGTGCGCAACGGTGAGGTCATGATCGTCGACTCGTTCACCGGCCGCGTGCTGGCGGGCCGCCGCTACAACGAGGGCATGCACCAGGCCATCGAGGCCAAGGAAAACGTCGAGATCAAGAACGAGAACCAGACGCTGGCCACGGTCACGCTGCAGAACTACTTCCGTCTCTACGACAAGATCTCCGGCATGACCGGTACCGCCGAGACCGAGGCCGCCGAGCTGCACTCCATCTACGGCCTCGACGTGGTGCCTATCCCGACCAACAAGCCGAACCAGCGCCAGGATCACTCCGACCGCATCTACAAGACGCAGGAGGCCAAGTTCGCCGCGGTGGTCGACGACATCGCGGAGCACGTGCAGAACAAGCAGCCGGTGCTGGTGGGCACCACCTCCGTGGAGCGCTCCGAGTACCTGTCGCAGCTGCTGGACAAGCGCGGCATCGACCACACCGTGCTCAACGCCAAGCACCACGAGGAAGAGGGCAACATCATCGCCCGCGCCGGCCGCCCGGGCCAGGTCACCGTCGCCACCAACATGGCCGGCCGCGGTACCGACATCGTGCTGGGCGGTAACCCCGAGGTCATCCTGGACATGAAGCTGCGCGAGCAGGGCCTGGATCCCTTCGAGGACGAGGAGAAGTACCAGGAAGCCTGGGATAACCACATCGAGGAGGAGAAGGAACGCTCCAAGCGCCTGGGCGACGAGGTGCGCGAGGCCGGCGGCCTCTACGTGGTTGGTACCGAGCGCCACGAGTCCCGCCGTATCGATAACCAGCTGCGTGGCCGTACCGGCCGCCAGGGCGATCCGGGCGAGACCCGCTTCTACCTGTCCATGCGCGACGAGCTCATGGTGCGGTTCGTGGGCCAGTCCATGGAGAACATGATGAACCGGCTCAACGTGCCGGACGATGTCCCGATCGAGGCCAAGATGGTCTCCAACTCCATCAAGGGCGCGCAGGCCCAGGTGGAAAACCAGAACTTCGAAATGCGCAAGAACGTCCTGAAGTACGACGAGGTGCTAAACGAGCAGCGCAAGGTCGTCTACGGCGAGCGCTACAAGATCCTGGACGCCGGCGACATCAAGGACAACATCCGCTCCATGATCGACGACACGGTTTCGGACTACGTGGCCGCGGCCACCGCCGCCGGCTACGTCGAGGACTGGGACCTGGACAAGCTCTGGCAGGCCCTGGACTCCCTCTACGGCCCGTCGGTCAGCGCCGAGGAACTGGTGGACGGCTCCGAGTACGGCTCGCCGGGCGAGCTGAGCGCGGAGCAGCTGCGCGACGCCCTGACCGACGACGCCCAGCACCAGTACGACGAGCTGGAGGAGAAGATCTCCGCCATCGGTGGCGAGAAGCAGATGCGCAACACCGAGCGCATGGTCATCCTGCCGATCATCGACCAGAAGTGGCGCGAGCACCTCTACGAGATGGACTACCTGAAGGAAGGCATCGGCCTGCGTGCGATGGCGCAGCGCGACCCGCTGGTCGAGTACCAGAAGGAGGGCGGCGACATGTTCCGCGCCATGAACGAGGGCGTGAAGGAAGAGACCGTCCGCCAGCTCTTCCTGCTGCGCAAGCAGTTCGCGACCGAGGAAGAAAACGCCGAGTCCGGCTCCGCCTCTGAGGCGTAGAGAAGCCTCACCCCGCTAGGAAAGCAGGTTTTCCGTGGTGGCAGTTACCTTGACCTGGGCGCTGTTTAGCGCCTTGCTGGTAGCTGCCGCCATTTTTTCTGTCTGGCGGGCCCGCGCCGGGGAGGCGGTCGCCGCCGGCTTCGTCGGGGGCGTCGGCGCCTGGCTGCTGGGCCTGGGCTGGGGCAACCACGCCCACTACGCCGCGTGGCAAATTGCCGTGGCAGCCATCGCCATGGTGGCGCTGACCGCCGCGGTGGCCTGGCGCGTGCCCCGCACCGGCGCCGGCGCGCTGGGCGCGGTGACGGGTCCGACGCTGGGCTTTGGCTTCGCCTGGTCCGTGCAGGCGGGGCTCAGCGACTCGACCGGCATGTGGCCGGTCGGCCTCATGCTGCTCAACACCGGTCTGGTGGTGGGCTTGGGCGTGGTCGTCGGCCTCGTGTTCTGGGCCGGCCGCCGCGCGGAGCACGGAAATTCTGCGTCGGGAGCCGGCTTGAGGTAGGCTTAAGCCCTTGATAAGTACCTACTAATCGACTGGAGTTTTTATGCGAACGCCGCGCCGCCGAAGCCGTCTGGCTTCCCTGTCGGCTTTGGTGACCGCAGCGTTGCTCGGCGCGCCGGCGGGGGCGAGCGCCGCGCCGACGGAAAACTACCGCGCCGATAGCTACGAGTCCCGTACCGCGTTAAGCGGCGGCCAGGAGACAGTAGGCGAGTGGCTCGAGCGGGTCGAGGCCGCTCAGGACCAAGCAGGCCAGGCAGAAGATAGCGCGCTACCCCAGCCGGCCGAGGACGCCGCCGCGCCGGGCGCGGCCGACTTTCAAAACGACAAGGGCGCCGCTAGCGATGCCGACGCCGGGGTGCCCGTGTGGGGCATCGGCGCCGCGCTGGGCGGGATCCTGGCGGCGGTGGGGGCATCGGCGGCCGCGTGGTCGGCCGTCGACTGGACGCAGGTCCTGATGTTTTTGGGCTCGCTCTAGGCTAGAGCAGCCGGAAGGATACGAGCCGGTGCTGCTCGTAGGAACCCGTGAACGCGTGCTGGGTGACGCCGATGGTGGCTGTGCCGTAAAACTCCCCGTTGGCGTGCGCGTGCACGGCGACCAGATCGTGGCGCGCCGGCAGGCTAAACCCGCGAGTGCGCAGCCAGGCGGACAGGTGGTTGGCCAGCCGCGGCGGGAAGCGCTCGGAGCGCACGTGGCTGAGCGGGCGGCGCCCGGCGGCGGTCTCGATGACCTGGCGGATAAGCGTTTGGGCGCGCTCCTTGACCTCCTCGTCCATGGGCGTGGGCTGACGGTCATAGGAGATGGGGTCGGCCGGCACGTATAGCTGCAGGTGGGCGAATCCGGGAATGGGGGCGTACATAGGCCGTATTCTGGCACGCGCCGGGGTGGTGCGCAGGGCGAGGAACCCAAGCTGGGAGTTTGCTGAAAGGGGTGGAGGCGCGTGAAATGCCTCTTCGCTATAATTTGCGGGGTTAGAGGGAAATAGAACCCGAAGCGAAAGAAGAAAGAGAACTCATGCGTGGTTTGATTGTGGACTACGTCGGCGTGCTCGACGGCACCGACGAAGACGTGAAGCGCTGGCGCAACCTCCTGGCCGCAGCCAAGGCCCAGGGCGTGGCGACGGCCATCCTGTCCAACGACCCGGGCGGCCCCGGCGCCGAGGCAATCCGGGAGTGGGAGTACCGCGGCATCGTGGACGCGGTCATGCTCTCCGGCGAGATCGGGGCGGAAAAGCCGGAGCCCGCGGCCTTCCAAGCGGCGGCCGACGCCCTCGACCTGCCCGTCAATGACTGCGTCTTCGTGGACGACAACATCGTCAACGTCAAGGCGTCGGTGGAGTTCGGCCTGCTCGGCATGCTCTATACGGTCTTCGACCGCTCCAGCATTGAGATCCAGGCCGTCTTCGACATCGAGGGCGAGTTCTAAGATGGCTGATTGTCGCGTCTACCTGCCGGCCACCTTCGCCATGCTCACGGAGCTGAAGGAGACTGGCCAGCTGCACGCCCGCTCGGGCTGGGGCTTTATGGTCACCGACGCCCTGCGTGAGTTCTACACCGCCGGCGACGAGGAAGAAATCGCCTACTCGGCCTTCCTGGAGGCCTCCATGGCGTCGCTGCGGCTGCTGGCCATCGGCGACGAGGAGCACTTCCCGCACCGGCGCGTGGTCATCTCCGTGGACGTGCCCGCCGAGGCGGTCACCCCGCAGCCGGAGATGGGCGAGCCCGTGGTGAAGCTGGAGCCGGCGCTGATTACCACCGAGCAGCTGGCCGCCATCCACGTCGACATCGCGGAATCGGAGACCGCGACCGCCAAGGCCATCGAGGCCATCGACACCGCGGACCTGGGCGACGAGGACGCCGAGCTGGCCGTGGGCGACGCCCTCGACAACTTCATGGCCTTCTACGACCCGAGCGAGCTGCCCTTCCTGGTGGAGCTGCTCTAGTTTTCCCAGTCGACGTTGGTGCGCAGCGCGGCCAGCAGCTTGCGCACCGCGGCCGCGCGCCGGGCCGAGGCCGAATCCGGGGGGATGAGGGCGGGATCGTCGAGCCCGCACTCGGGATCGGCCGGGGGACCGGCGTGCGTGCACCCGCGCGGGCAGGACTCGGTGGCCTCGGCGAGATCCTCGAAGACGCCTAAGACGGTGTCGGCATCGACGTGTGCCAGCCCGAAGGAGCGGATGCCGGGGGTGTCGATGATCCAGCCGTTATCGTCGGGAAGCGGCAGCGCCACGGACTGGGTGGAGGTGTGCCGGCCCTTGCCCACGGCGGAGACCTCGCCGGTCTCCCGGTCGGCGTCGGGCACCAGCCGGTTGACCAGCGTGGACTTGCCCACCCCGGAATGGCCGATGAGCGCGGTGATGTGCCCGGTGACGGCGTCGCTGACCTGCTCCAGGCCGTCCTCGACGCCGGCGTAGACCACGCTGATGTCCAGGTCGGCGAATTCCGCGGCGAAGGGGGCCGGGTCGGCCAGGTCCGTCTTGGTCAGGCACAGGATGGGGTGAACATTGCCCACGAAGGCGGCCACCAGGGCGCGCTCGACGAAGCCGGAGCGCGGCGGCGGATCGGCTACCGCGGTGACAATCAGCATCTGGTCGGCGTTGGCCACCACGATCCGCTCGTAGGGGTCGGTGTCGTCGGCGGTGCGGCGCAGCACGGAGGTGCGCTCGGCGAGCTTGACGATGCGCGCCAGCGTGTCCTTACGGCCCGAGGTATCGCCCACGACGCCGACGCGGTCGCCGACCTCGATGGCGGTGCGGCCCAGCTCGCGGGCGCGCATGCAGGTGACCACGGGGCCGTCGTCTAAGGCCACGCCCCAGCGGCCACGGTCCTTGGTGATGACCATGCCGAACTTGGCGTCCTTGTGCTTGGGCCGGTCCTTCGTGCGCGGCCGCGAGCCCTTGCCGGGGCGGACGTGGACGTCGGACTCGTCGTAGTGGCGCCTAGGCATGCGCGCTGCCTTCGGAGACCATGGTCTCCCACAGCTCGGCAAATCCCGGGAGGGTCTTCGCGGTGGTGGCGATGTCCTCGACCTCGATGCCCTCAACGGCCAGGCCCAGGATCGCCCCGGCGGTGGCCATGCGGTGGTCGGCGTAGGTGTGCCAGCGGCCCGCGTGCAGGGGCGCCGGGGTGATTTCCAGCCCGTCGGGCAGCTCGCGGACGTTGCCGCCCAGGCCGTTGAGCTCCGTGGCTAGGGCGCTGAGTCGGTCGGTCTCGTGGCCGCGCAGGTGGGCGATGCCGGTCAGCCGGGAGGGGCTATCGGCCAGCGCGCAGAGGGCGGCCACGGTGGGGGTCAGCTCGCCGAGGGCGGACATGTCGTAGTCGATGCCGCGCAGGCGGGCGCCGGGGGAGCCCACGACGGTGACCTGCCCGTGGGCCTGCTCGACGGTCACGGACATGCGGAAGAGCACGTCGCGGATGAGATCCCCGGCCTGGGTGGTCACGGCCGGCCAGTCGCGCACGGTCACGCGCCCGCCGGCCACGGCCGCGGCGGCCAGGAACGGGGTGGCGTTGGACAGATCCGGCTCGATGCTCCACTCGCGGCCGTTGATGGGGCCGGGGTGGACGGTCCAGGTGTCCCCGTCCTCGTCGACGGTCACGCCGGTCTCGCGCAGCATGGCCAGGGTCATCTCGATGTGCGGGCGCGAGGGGATTTCGCCGCCGACGTGGTGGACGGTGATGCCGTTTTCAAAGCGCGGGGCGGCCAGCAGCAGGCCGGAGACGAACTGGGAGGACTGGGAGGCGTCGATGGTGACCTTACCGCCGGCGGGCGTGTGCTCGGCGGAGATGCTAAAGGGCAGGCAGTCGTCGGCGGTCTCGACGGTGACGCCCAGGTCGCGCAGGGCGCCCAGGATGGCGCCCATGGGGCGCACGCGGGCCTGCTCGTCGCCGTCGAAGGCGACCGGCTCGCCGGCCAGGGCCGCCACCGGCGGCAAAAAGCGCATCAGGGTGCCGGCCAGGCCGCAGTCGATGTGCCCGCCGTGCAGCTCGCCCGGGGTCACGTGGATCTCCGGGCCGGTGGTGGCGTCTTTCACCTCGATCTCGGCGCCGAGCTCGCGCAGGGCGGCAATCATCAGCTCGGTGTCGCGGGCGATGAGTGCCTGGGTGATGACCGAGGGGGCATCGGCAAGCGCGGCTAGGACCAGGGCCCGGTTGGTCATGGACTTAGAGCCAGGCACGCGCTGCTCCCAGCGCAGGGGGCCGGTGGGATGCGGGGCTAACCAAAAATCTGCCATATAGGCCATAATAGAGGTTCATGTGTGGTCGTTTTGTCTTGTTCAGCGAGTCGTTGCTCGATTCCGTCGGTGCGCTGGCCGGAATCGAGGAAGTTTCCGCGCCGGCGGGCCTGCCGGGGCCGCGGTATAACATCGCGCCGACCCAGAAGGTGCCCGTGGTGCGCATCCAGGAGGCCTACGCGCAGGTGGATCCGGGGCGCTGGGCCCTGCTGCCGCACTGGAAGAAGGACTTGGACGGCCCGCCGCTGTTTAACGCCCGCGCGGAGACGGTGCAGAAGAAGCCGTCGTTTCGCGACGCCTTCGCCGGCCGGGCCGGCTCCGGGCGCTGCCTCATCCCCATGGACGGCTACTACGAGTGGTACGACGACGGCAACGGCAAGATGCCCTACTACGTGTGGCTGGGCGAAGGGCAGATGATGTGGGCGGCCGGCCTGTGGGCCACGGGTCTGGACCAGCTCTCGGCGACCATCGTGACCACCGCGGCCACCGAGGAGATGGCCTGGCTGCACGACCGCCTGCCGCGCTTTTTGGCGCCGGAGGAAATCCGGCAGTGGGTGGAGGGTAGCCCGGAAGAGGCCGCCGAGCTTTTGCACCCCAGCCCGGTCACCGGCTGGCAGGTGGACCAGGCGGCGAAGGAAGTGGGCAATATCCGCAACGATTACCCGGAACTTCTGCCCCAAGGGGCCGGGGCCTAGGATGGTTATGGCAGAAAGCTCATTTAAAGGAGTACGTTAATGGCGAAAGACCGGGCCGCCTCGTTCGAGGAACAGGCCATGCCGCTTCTGGATCAGCTCTACGGGGGAGCGATGCGCATGACGCGCAATCCGCAGGACGCCGAGGACCTGATCCAGGAGACCTACCTGAAGGCGTATAAGAATTTCGATTCCTTCATGCAGGGCACCAACCTGAAGGCGTGGCTGTACCGGATCATGACCAACACGTACATCAACTCTTATCGCAAGGCGCAGCGCCGCCCCACGCAGTCCTCGGCGGACGAGCTGACCGACTTCCAGCTGTACACGACCTCCGGGCACGACTCGACGGGCCTGGAGTCCGCGGAGGTCGCCGCGCTCAAGGCCATGCCGGATACCACGATTTCGGAGGCGATGAACGACCTGCCGGAGGACTACCGCATGGTGGTCTACTACTCCGACGTGGTGGGGCTGGCCTACAAGGAAGTCGCGGAAGTGATGGATATCCCCTTAGGGACGGTCATGTCGCGGCTGCACCGGGGAAGAAAACTGCTGCGAAAAGCGTTGAAGGATGTAGCACGTGAGCACGGCATCGGGCTAAACCACCCAGATATGGAGGCAGACAAGTGAGCAACTGCAACCACCGCGGGGCTTGTAACTGCTCTTCGCAGGAGATAGAGGCACTGCTGTGCCAGCTGCTGGACGAGTCGCTGAGCCCGCAGCAGCGCGCGGCCGTGCAGGCGCGCATCGCCGAGTGCAACGTGTGCATGGAGCGCCTGGAGACCGAGCAGATCGTGCGCCGGCTGGTGCGCACCTGCGACAAGGCCACCCACGCCCCAGAGACCTTGCGGCAGCGGATCACCGTCCAGATCCGCTCCATCCGCTACCAGTAAATAACAAAGCCTCCCCGCGCCGGCGCTGTCCGCGTCTCGGTGCGCCGGCGGGGGAGGCCAAGAGACAACAAGCCCGCCGCGACGGGGCCTAACGCTTGGAGGCGTTATCCCCGCTGCGGCGGGCTCGGTGTTTTTAGCTGTGATTATGCGTTAGGACGCTTGCCGCGGTTAGCGGACTTCTTCCGGCGATCCTTACGCTTACGGCCACGCTTGCTCATGGTGGTACTCCTTTGCAGAGAGCGGTTAGATGAACTGGTAATAACTGTAGCGGCAGGCAACGCCGGGGGCGAAATTGCCCTACCTTAGGCGGAGACGCGGGCGCGTCCGCGGCCGCGGTTGCGGCGGCGCTTCAGGGCGCGGCGCTCCTCCTCGGACAGGCCGCCCCAGACGCCGGCGTCCTGGCCGGACTCCAGGGCCCACTTCAGGCACTGGGAGGAAACGGGGCAGCGGTTGCAGACCAGCTTGGCCTTGGCGATCTGGGTGAGGGCGGGGCCGGAGTTACCGACCGGGAAGAACAGCTCGGGGTCCTCGTCGCGGCAAATTGCTTCGTGGCGCCAATCCATGATTGATATCTCCTAACAAATTTTCGACAGCGTTTAACACCGGTACTTGGAACCGAATTCGGGAGCAACCAAAAATGGCGCACCGAAAATCAGAGCCAAGCCCTAATGTCATGGGGTTTGCGTGCCAGGACCGGTCTGCAACGCGGGGTGTCTGGTCTCGAGGTCAGTCCTCCGCTTGCCGCCATGGTTTACCTGGCGTTCACTCTGCGTTGGCGCAGAGTTTGGAGCTGGTTAGGCAGCTCGTCTTTTTTGCTACCTGAAGATAATGACACGTTTACAAAGACTTCGCTAGGGTTAAAGGCTAAATTGTGGCCAACATCACCGAATTATATGTCGGTGGCTTGGGGAGCTTCTGCCGAATTTCAGGCAGCTGACAGGTAGTGGTAGGGCGCTGGCCTGCGCGGACAGTTTTTGTCTGCTAAATACCTAAGGTATGCCTAGGTCAAATCCGGATCGGCGGACCACACCCGAGCGCGGTGGACCGGGCGCCCGCTCAGTGCCCTAGACAACGCGGTTAACATTACGGCGGGTAAACGGGCCGTGCGGCGCCCAGCGCGACGGTGAGTGGAGGCGCGCGGGCGGGAAAACGTAGACTAAGCTCCGTGAGCTCTAAGAAATCGACATCCGTTGCTTCTGCCGCCCGCAACTCGGTAGGCCGCGCCGGCGGTCTGGGTGCCCCGGCCACGGTCCGCCTGGGCGCGGGGATCGGCATCGTCCAGTCCATCGCCGTCATCATCTTCGGCATCTTTTTGATCGTGCACGAAGCCACCCACCCGGAAAACCCGTCGCTGGTCTCCGAGACCGCCGCGACCGACTACCTGGGCCTGGGCACCGCGATCTTCATCTTCATCGTCTTCGGCTTCGTTATCGTGGGCGCTATCGCCATGACCCGCGGCCGCCGGTGGGGGCGTGGCGCGGTGCTGCTGGTGCAGTTCATCCTGGCCGCCAGCTCCTTCCAGATGTTTTCCGGCGGGGCCATCGCCCTCGGCATCGCCACGCTGGTCGCCGCCCTGGCGGG
This sequence comes from Corynebacterium sp. 32222D000AT, assembly GCF_053546955.1. Classification (NCBI taxonomy): domain Bacteria; kingdom Bacillati; phylum Actinomycetota; class Actinomycetes; order Mycobacteriales; family Corynebacteriaceae; genus Corynebacterium; species Corynebacterium sp. 32222D000AT. The sequence goes on from NZ_JBPPVW010000011.1 coordinate 72,589, forward strand.
CATCTACCTGCTGATGGTCAACCCCATCTCGCAGGAATGGTTCCAGCAGAACTTCTAAGCCGGCGCGGCCTGCAGGGCCACGAGCTGCCCGCCGCGGGCCTCGACCAGGTTGGTGCCGGCGACGGTCAGGTGGACCGGGCCGCGGTAGGAGCCGCGGTCGACCGGCACGGTGCGCTCCGTCTGGCCGGTCTTCCAGTCGTAGACGGCTATGCCGTCTGCGGTGGGCACTAGCAGGCGGTCGCCGATGGCGGTCCCGGTGCCGAGCGCGCCGTCGATGACCCGGGTGACCTTGAGCTCGTTGGGGCTGAAAAGGTACAGGCGGGCGCCGTCGAACCAGGTCATGTGGTGCGGCAGGTCCGCGGTGGCGGGCTGAAACAGCGTGGGGGACTCGCTCACCGCCGGCGAGGAGGGCACTGCCTGCCGGTGCGTGACGGTGCCGTCGTCGCTCAAGGAAATAAGCTCGGGGGTCTCACCTTCCGCGTAGACGGTGGCCGCGGACTGGCCGACGGCGACCAGCCGGGCAGAGGCGGCCTCGACCTCGGCGGTGGCGGAAACGTCCGGCTCGCGGGAATCCTCCGGCTCCGTGGTCTGGAAGCGCAGGAAGTCGCGGTTGGCGGCGTCCGGGCAGGTCTCCGAGACGACGAGTAGCTCGGTGCGGGTCAGCGCCGAGTTGATGGTGCACTCCGGGTGCGGCTGCGTGTTGGCCTCCTGCGGGGCGGGGATCTCGCCGTACTCCACCGTGCGCACCATGTCGGAGCGCCACAGCTCGACGCGGTCGGTGGAGGCGGTGCCCACCCGGTCGTTGGAGGCCACCGGCACGGTCTCCTCCGAGTTCAGCGCGCTGCGGGTGTCCGAGTACTGGCCCGTGGTGGCATCGATAGCCACGGTGTCACCGCAACCGACCGAGGTGCGATAGGTAGCCACCACCTTGTCCCAGGCGGTGGCCAGGCTGCACAGCGGGGCATCGGTGCGGGTATAGGACCAGACGTCGTGGCCGTCGGCATCGACGGCGCGGACGGTGTCCCCGTCGGCGGCGATGATCAGCCCGTTGGTGGCGATGGGCTGGACCCCGGCCGAGGTCCGCGGGGCAGCGCCGTTGGCCAGCTCGAAGGCTGGGGTTAGCTGCGCGGGGATCTCCGCCAGCGTGGCGGGCAGTTCCGGGACCGCCTCGTCGGCCGGCTGCAGATCCGCGGCCCGCAGGGAGCCGGAAAAATAGGCGCCGACCACGGCGACGACGCAGACCACCGCGATGACCGCGGTAAGCACCCAGTCGCGGCGGGAAGCGCGCAGCACTACCGCGCGGCTCATCGCTTCCGGCCCCGGCCTCGGGCATGAGTCCGCGGGCGGCGCGGGCGTCCGGAGCCGCGCTCACGCCCGGGGCGCTTGCGGTCCCCGCCCACCACGGCGCGGGCCGGGCCGACCGACTCGCCGGCCTCGGCGGGAAAGTCCAGGGCCTCGGCCAGCTCCGGGGAGGTGCTAAACCAGGTGGGCAGGTCGTGCTGGCCGAGATCTAGCTCGGCATCGATAGCCTCCCACTTGGCCTGCTCGTCGTAGCCGACCAGGGTGACGGCGGTGCCGGTGTGGCCGGCGCGCCCGGTGCGGCCGATGCGGTGGACAAACGTCTGCGGATCGTCCGGGACCTGGTAGTTGATGACGTGGGTGACGTCGTCGATGTCGATGCCGCGTGCGGCCACGTCCGTGGCCACCAGCGTCGAGACCGCGCCGGAGCGGAAGGCTTCCAGGGAGCGCTCGCGGGCGGCCTGGCCCATGTCCCCGTGCACGGCGGCCACGGCGAAGCCGCGCTGGGCCAGGTCCTCGGCCACCTGGGCGGCCGAGCGCTTGGTGCGGGTAAAGATGATGGTCCGGCCCCGCCCGCGGGCCTGTAAGGCGCGGGAGAGCACGGCCAGCTTGTCCATGCGGTGGGCCAGGAAGCTGATCTTCTTCGTCGAGGCGTGGGTCTGGTCGGCCTCGCCGGACTCGGCGCGGATGTGCACCGGCTTGTCCATGAAGCCGCGGGCCAGCGACAAGATGGCGCCCGGCATGGTGGCCGAGAACAACATCGTCTGCTGCAGGCTGCCGGCCACCGCGGCGGCGAGCTTTTCGATATCGGGCAAAAACCCCAGGTCCAGCATCTCGTCGGCCTCGTCCAGGACCAGGATGGCCACCGCGTCCAAGCGCAGGTGGTGCTGGGAGTGCAGATCCAGCAGGCGGCCCGGGGTGCCGACCACGACGTCCGCGCCGCGTTCCAGCTCGGCGATCTGCTCGGCATAGGGCCGCCCGCCGAAGACGGTGACTACGCGCACCGGCAGGTTGGCCGCCGCCGCCCGCAGATCCTCGCCGACCTGCTGGGCCAACTCGCGGGTGGGGACTACGACCAGGGCGTGCGGGGTGCCGTCGCACTCCGGCAGGGCCGCGTCGTCGAAGACCCGGTCGAGTAGAGGAACCCCGAAGCCTAAGGTCTTGCCCATCCCGGTGCGCGCCTGGCCGATGATGTCGGCGCCCTTGAGCGCCAGCGGCAGCGCGAGCTCCTGGATGGCGAAGGTGCGGGTAATACCCTGGGCGGCCAGGGCATCGCAGATCTCGGCGGCCACACCTAGGCGAGAAAACGTCGGGGTCGGCGGTACGGTGGAAGGCGTTTGCGAGTCAGACACACCTCGATACTAACCGTCACGGTTATAGTGGGGGCCATTAGATTGTTTGGCTTCGCGCTCAGACAACAGGAATTGGCGCACCGCGGTGCGCCGCAGACGAAGAAGACGCAGAAAGGCGGGTTTTCACCCCATGGATATCAAGTTTGGTTTCGCGGATACGGCCCGGGAACTGGTCATCAACGCCGAAGGCACCCAGGACGAGCTGGCCCAGCGCATCAACGCCGCCCTGGCGGACAACTCCACCTTGGAGCTGGCCGACGAGAAGGGCCGCAAGTACCTGGTGCGCACCGATCGCGTCGTCTACGTCGAGATCGGCGCGGTTAAGCCGCACGCCGTCGGCTTCGCCGGCGCCTAGTTTTCCCACCGCTGCCCGGGGCCTTCGGCCCGGCCGCCCGCTTGCGGCGCGCCGGCGGGCACCGGGTAACCTTAAGGGCCATGGAGAACTCGGAATTTCCACAACCCCGGCACCACCGCCGCGCCGAGCCGCGCGGTGAGAACGACCAGCGCAGCTGGGCCGGGGATTCCAGCCTGTCCGAACCCGCCCGCCACGGCGCCGAGGACAGCAGCCGGGGCGCCGGCGGGGCGGTGCGCCGCTTCGCCGCGGACTACGGCTGGTGGCGCGTGGTGGCCATCCCGGTCCTGGCGATCATCACCGTCTGGGTGCTCATCGACATCTTCACCGGCCCCAGCGAGGAGGCCGGCTCCCCGCGCGCCCAGGAGCAGGACAGCGCCACGGCCGGCCATGACGCCACGGCCGTCGGCCCCGACCCGGCGGATGCCGGCGACGTCCAAGGCGCTATCGACCAGCTGCCGCCGGGCGGCGAATTCACCCGCGCCGGCGACAAGACCTACCGCGAGGTCGGCACGCCAGGCCTCGACGTCGGGGAGGGCGAGGTGCGCACCGTGCGCTACTCGGTGGAGATCGAAAACGGCATTGACACCTCCAGCTACGGCGGCGACGCCGCCTTCGCCAGCATGGTGGACGCCACCCTGTCCGACCCGCGCGGCTGGACCAACGACCCGGCCTTCAAATTCGTCCACGTGGGCGCCGACGAGGACCCGGACACCCGCTTCCAGCTGACCTCCCTGGAGACCACCGCGGAGCTCTGCGGCGCGCAGCTGGGCATGGAGACCTCCTGCCACACCACGATCACCGGGGACTCGACCGTGGTGGTCAACGAGTCGCGCTGGGTACGCGGCTCCCGCGCCTTCGAGGGCGACGTGGGCAACTACCGCCAGTACCTCATCAACCACGAGTTCGGCCACGCCATCGGCTACGCCGAGCACCAGGCCTGCGGCGGCGAGGGCAAGCTGGCGCCGGTGATGATGCAGCAGACCATCTCGCTCAACAACAAGGCCCTGCACGCCGAGGCCCCGGACGAGGTCTACCCGGACGAGGACGTCACCTGCGAGCCCAACCCGTGGCCCTACCCGGTCCCGGGGGTGGAAGACCCCCACGACCCGGGCCACGGCAAGGCCCGTAACGACTAAACACCTCAACTAGAGACGTAACCCCAACCCGAACCGAGTGAAGGAGCCGGACGTGATTTCTAACCCTCCGGAGCATGTCTTAAGCGCATTCCGTAGCAGCGGCCGTCCGGCCGTGGGCCAGCCCGAGCAGCTGGGCTATGCCTGGGACAACGGCCTGCGCGTGGGCGACGTGGTCTACGCGCTCGCCTCTGACACGGCGACCTGGTCGGCCCGGGTGCGCGAGAAGCTCAGCGTGCCGGGGGCGCGGGTGGCCCGCCCCCTGCTGACCACGGACGGGCGCTACACCGTCGCCGGCTGGAAGGCGACCCAGTTCGTGGCCGGGGACCTGGAAAAGCGCGTCGATGAGACGGCGCTGCTGGCCGGGCGCCTGGAGGCCGAGCTGGCGGATTATTCGGCGCCTTTCGCCGGCACCGCGGAAAGCCGCACGGACGTCTTCGCTCAGGCCGAGCGCGCGGCCTGGGAGGAAACCAGCGAGTACTACGCGGACCTTTCCGGCCTGCCGCGGGTGGTCGGGCACGCGGACCTGCTGGCCACCACGCTGTATTCCGGCCACAATCCGCCGGCCCTCGTGGAAGTCGTGCCCACCGCCGCGCCCCGGCCGAAGGGCTACACCACGGCCCTGGTGATTGTCGACGGGCTGATTAACCGCGCCGTGGATGACGCTATCTGCGATCGCTTCGACCACATCGAGGGACTCGACCAGCTGCTGCTGCGCGCGGCGGCCTACCGGCGCCACGTGAACTCCCTGCACGAGGAATCGCGCGTGAACGTACGTTCGGAGATCCAGCGGGTGGAGCAGATGCTCGTGTCCCGCGTGTGTGCCAAACTTTAGGGCATGACCGGACGCTATGACCCCCATGACACCGCCCGCAGCGGCGTAGTCCTCCCGCCCTCGCCCGAGGTGCGCCTCGTGGCCGGTGAGAAGCCCGCCGGCACCCGCGAGTGGCCGCACCCCCTGCCGGAGCGCGGGGTATGGAAGGTGACCGGCCAGGCCGGGGCCGGGGTGAGCAGCTTTCTGGTGGACACCGTCCTGAACGTGCTGCGCTCCGGGGCGGACCCGGCCGGGGTGCTGGTGGTCAGCTTTTCCAAGGAATCCGCGGCGGCGCTGCGGCGCGAAATCTCGGCGCACCTGGGCGACTACGCCTCCTCGGCGGCGCTCGTGCGTTCGGTACACTCGCTGGCTTTCTCGCTCCTGCGCCAGGCCAGCGACGAAGACCTGCGCCTTATCACCGGCGCGGAACAAGACGCTGTCATCCGCGAGCTGCTGGAAGGCCACGCCGCCGGCGGCGGGGCCAGCTGGCCGGAGGAAATCCGCCCGGCGCTGGGCATGGTGGGCTTTGCCCGGCAGCTGCGCGACTTCCTGCTGCGCGCCATCGAGCGCGGCCAGTCGCCGGAATCCCTGCGCGAAAAAGGCCGCGAGCACTCCCGCCCCATGTGGATTGCCGCCGGGGACTTCCTGGAGGAATACGAACAGGTCATGGCACTCAGCGGCGCGCATTCCTACTCGGCCGCGGAGCTGGTCAGCCAGGTGCTCCTGCGCGCCGGGCAGCTGGATTTCGGCCAGTGGCACACCATCGTGGTCGACGACGCGCAGCTCTTGGCGCCGGCCTCCGGCGAGCTGCTTAGCCTCATCATCGCGCAGGCGAAGCTCGCCGTGGTGGGCGGCGACCCGGAGCAGGCGGTCTTCGCCTTCCGCGGCGCCAACACCCGTTTCTTCGACGAGCTGGACGCCGAGCACCACATCGACCTGGGCGCCTCGCAGCGGCGGCCGGAGCCGGCCTGCCTGGACATCGTGTCCACCGCGGCCCAGCTGCAGGCCTCCGTGGCCGACGCCATCCGCCGCCGCCACCTAAGCGATGGGGTGGACTGGCGCGATATCGCCGTCATCGTGCGCTCGGTCGCGGATATCACCCCGCTGCGCCGGGGCCTGCTGGCCGCCGGCGTGCCCGTACACCTCAATCCCACGGACGTGGTGCTGGCCGAGCAGCGCCTCGTGGCGGCCATGGTCCAAGCACTCGAGGCGGTCTACCAGCCCCTGCGCACCGCGCAGCTGGAGGAGCTCATGACCGGGCCCGTCGGCGGCGCGGACCCGGTCACCCTGCGCCGGCTCATCCGCGGCCTGCGGCGCTGGAATCCGGCCCAGCGCGGCCTGGAGACCCTGCGGGAGCTGCTCACCGGCCCGCTGCCGGACTTCGGCGACCTGCTGACCGAGCGGGAAGTCGCCGTGCTCGAGCGCGTCCGCGGCGTGCTGGGCGCGGGCGTGGAGCAGGCCGCAGCCGGCGCCAGCGTGGAGGAGATCCTGTGGGCCATGTGGAACGCCACGGGCCTGGCCGAGCGCCTGCAGGCGGCCGCCCTGCGCGGCGGCGCGACCGGCTCCCAGGCGGACCGGGACCTGGACGCCATGATGGCGCTCTTCGACGCCGCCGGCGACTTCGTGGAGCGCTACCCGGGCGCCGGCCTGGAGACCTTCGTCCGCCACATCACCGAGCAGGAACTGCCCACCGGCGTGCGCGACAGGCGCAACGCCACCCCGCAGGCGGTCAACATCCTGACCGCCCACGGCGCGGTGGGGCGCGAGTTCGACACCGTGGTCGTGGTCGGCGCCCAGGAGACCGAGTGGCCGTCGCTGGGGGAGACCGGCACCATCTTCGACCAGGCGGACCTGGTCGACCTGGTGGACGAGGGCATTGACCCGGACGTACCGGTCAGCCACCTGCGCGAGCGCCTGCACGAGGAGCGCCGCCTCTTCCACGTGGCCACCACCCGGCACACGTCCCGCCTGCTGGTCGTGGCTATCGATGCCCCCGATGCCGAACAGGTCCAGGAACCCTCCCGGTTCATCGCGGATTTCGCGACCCCGGCCATCAACTTCCCGGCCCTGTTCGCCCGCCGCGCGGCCACCCGCCGCCTGCGCGCTAGCGTGTGGCCCAAGGAACTGGGCCTGACCGTCCCCGAACCGGCCGCCGAGTCCCACCCGCAGCCCGTGCCCAGCGCCCTGCCCACCACAGCCCCGGCGCCGAGCGCGCCGGGGCTGCCAGACGGGGCAGAGGTGGATCCGCTGCAGGTCTCGGTGCTGTCCGTGCCGGTCTTCGTGGCGGCGCTGCGCCGGGTGGTCAGCGACGCCGAGCAGACCGAGTCCGCCCGCGAGCAGGCCGCCCGGCAGCTCGCGC
>NZ_JBPPVW010000012.1:0-77896 GCF_053546955.1 Corynebacterium sp. 32222D000AT
GAATTCACAATGAACATCCTCTCCTACGGACACAAGATCCGTACTAATAGGGTGTCCACTACTCGAGGGTAACCTCACTACTGATTCCGCCTACTGATTTCCGTAAGAACCATCTAGGTGCGCAATCTAGGCGCGCCGCCTCGGCGCACACCCCAGTCGCGCAGCGCAGGCTCACAACCTTGGTACGCCGAGTAGGCACGCTGAATGGGCGTTCACGGTGTGTTCCGTGGACGCCTCTTCGCGTGTTCTTGTCGCGGTGTTCTTGCTGCTTAGCTGCGCGTTTCCCGCCGGGCTAACCGCGCGCATTTTGCCGTTGCCAAATTGGCAGCCGGGCTGGCTGCAGGGTGCTGGCCTGCTGCCGAGTTAGCCGCTGACCTGGCCGCTAGTTTTGGCCGCAGGGTGGGACGCCGGCGATTTAAGCCGGCACGCGTTCGGGCGGTATCCACACCACCCGGCCACCAACCCTAGCCATCCGGCCCCGAGTCTGCGCCGGGCCCGGCCCATCCTCGTTGGCACCATTATGGTGCGGACACAACGTGGCCAGGTTCGCCGCATTCGTCGGGCCACCTGAGTCCCAGGACTGCAGGTGATGGACCTGGCACTCATCGGCCCCGGCCAAACACCCCGGCCAGGCACACACCGGATGCTCCATCAGAGCCAAACGCCGCTGCTTCCAGGACGCCAAACGCTCATCCCGGTAACAATTAACCGGCCCGGCCACCGGGTCGAAGACCCCGACGTAGCCGACCTGCTCAAACACCCGGGTCACCAACTCCGCACCACTAATCACCGCGCCGTTGGTCAACTGCACGGTAATATCCGCGGCATCCTTGCCACCGACCAAGTGCCCGAAATCCTTGAGATTGAGTACCACGTTGGTGGTCACCGACGCGCGCACCCCACCGCCGACACCAGCACCATCACCGTCGCCGTCGGTGAAGACAGCGCGGGCATCCTCGACGGTGCGGACTTGGGCTTTGATATCGGCGACGAGGCCGGCGTCGGCGATAAGGCGCATCGACCACAACCCCTCAGCCGAACGGCGGTAGATCACCCCCGGCTGCGGCGTCGGGGCAGGCCGGGCCTCCTGGATTTTGCGGCGGGCCGTGGCGGCCATCTCCTGGGCACCAACCGGCTGGGCAGACAGCTCCTCCATGATGCGCCAGGCATCGTTTTTGTTCTTCACCCGCCGCAGCACCCCGCGCAGCACATCCAGCACGGGCAGGCAGTGCCCGTGGCGGGCGGCATTCGCGCGCACCCGCCGCTGGCGGCCCGCGTGCCTGACCGGGCCGAAAAACACCCCGGCCAAATCGAAGAGGCGCTCCAACTCGTCGCGGCCGGAGCCGGCGGCGGCGCGCTCGGCATCCCAGTCAGCGTGCCAAGCCCCCTCCACGATCTCAATGCCGGGCTGGGTCACGGCAGCCACAAACCTAGAAAAACAATCCCCCGATGTCATGCCCCACACACTAAGGCAGACCCCACCACCCCGCAACCGGGGCGGGGCAACTACTTGCCCAACCAGGCGTAAGCGGCGGTGATGAGGGCCTCGGTGCCGGTCTGCAGCGTCGGCTGCTGGACGGGGGCGAAGAACGGGCTGTGGTTCGGCATCTCCTCGCCCTCCTTGCCGCCGCCGAAGATCCAGTAGCAGTACGGAGTGCCGAAGGCGTCGGCGACCACGGAGAAGTCCTCGGAGGCGGTAAACCGGTCGGCGTCCTGGACGCGGTCGCTGCCCAGGTGTTCCTCGAGGGCCTCGCGCACGCGGGCGGTCACCTCGGCGTCGTTGTCGGTGAGCGGGTACCGGTCGGAGAAGCTGAACTCCGGCTCCTTCGGCGAGCGCGCGGCCTCGCACTCGGCCTTCACGATCCGCTCGATGGCGGCGATGATCCTGTCGCGCACGTCCTCGTCGTAGGCGCGGATGTTGATCTTCAGCGTGGCGTCGAAGGGGATGACGTTGGCCTTGGAACCGGCCTGGACGGAGCCGACGGTGACCACGCCGAACTCGCTCGGGTTGAGCTCGCGGGAGACGATGGTCTGCAGGCGCATCACAATGGAGCTGGCCAGCACCACCGGGTCGACGCTTAAGTGCGGCATGGACCCGTGGGAGCCGGCGCCGAAGACCTTGACGGTCACGCTGGTGGCCGTCGAGAGCACCGGGCCCGGCTTGATGGCCACGCTGCCGGCGGGCACGACGCTGCAGAAAACGTGCTGCCCCAGCATGACGTCCGGCTTGGCGACCTTGTCCACCACGCCGGCGTCCACCATGGATTGTGCGCCCTCGGCGGTTTCCTCGCCGGGCTGGAAGAGGACTTCCAGGGTGCCGGACCAGGCATCCGTGGCGTCCTTCATGAGGGCGGCCACGCCCATGAGCGCGGCGACGTGGGAGTCGTGGCCACAGGCGTGCATGACGCCGTCGACGGTGGAGGCGTACTCGAGGCCGGTGTCCTCCTGGATGGGCAGGGCATCGAAGTCGGCGCGCAGCATCACGGTGGGCCCGTCGCCGTTTTCTAGGACGCCGACGACACCGCCGCCGACCTCCACGACGTCGTAGTCGAATTCGCGCAGCTTGTCCGCGATGATCCCGCGGGTGCGCTCCTCTTCCATGCTGAGTTCGGGGTGCTGGTGCAGGTCGACGTACAGCGCCTCCTGCTTCTCCCGAATCCCGTCGTAGCCGCTAACGATGTCCCCTACTGCCATGGGCTGGCTCCTTCCGGTTCACTAGAACGTACGGAGCCAGCCTACGCCGAAACTCCGCGCGCTAGCGGCTGGCCTTGTCCAGCAGCTCCAGGATGTGGTGGTAGTCGGAGCCGGTCGCCCGCGTCAGCCCCAGCTCGCAGGTGCGGTTGGTCGACGCGTGGTATTGGGCGCCGAATTCCTTGGCCTGGGCGGCCTCGGCGCGGGTGGCGGACGCGGTCAGCTCGGGGTGGAGCATGCCGCGGTCGCCGGCGTAGCCGCAGCAGTTCCAGGCGGTCGGCACGTTGACCTCGCGCGCGGCGGCCCCGGCGACCTTTTCCAGGTCGGGCATGAGCCCCAGCTGGAAGGCGGAGCAGGTCGGGTGCAGCGTGACGGACTCGGCGGGGTGGGCAACATCTAGGGCCGGGAGGATGTGCTCGGCGGTGAAGGCGATGGCATCGATAACCGTGACACCGTGGGCTTCCAGCAGGTCGCGGAAGCCGGCGGTGCAGCTGGAGGCGTCGACGATAACGGGCAGCTTCCCGCCGTCGGTCAGCGGCACGACGGTGTCCACGACGCGCTTTTCCATCACGTCGTGGCCCTCGCTTAGGCCCTTGGACGACCACGGGGTGCCGCAGCAGAGCTTGTCGATGCCACCGGGCACCTCCAGCGCCAGCCCGGCGCGCTCCAGGAGGTTGACGAAGGCATCGGTGGCGCCGGGGCCGTCGCCCTGCGGGCCGAACATGGTGTTCACGCAGGCGGGCAGGAAGATGCCGGTCACGGCGGCGCGGTTGTCGCCGACGCGGCGGCCCAGGCGGGCGCGCGGCTTGCCGCCCTTGGACAGCTCGGGCTGGTACTGCGGCATGACGTCGGAGCCGACCAGGCGGCGGCCGACGTCGGTGACGGCCTTGACCAGGGAGGTCGGCAGGAAGTGGGCGCCGGTCAGCGCCACCGATGCGCCTTCGCTGACCACCGGCCAGCCCTTCGCCGCGGCCTTCCACCCGGCCTGCAGGACCGGCTGGGCCTGCTCGCGGCGCAGGCGCTTGATGAACTTGCCGGTGTCGATGCCCACCGGGCAGGCGGTGCGGCACATGGAGTCGACGGCGCAGGTCTCGATGCCCTCGTACTGGTAGGCCTCGTCGAGCTCGGCGACGGTGGCGTTATCACCGGCCTCCTCGGCGCGCTGGCGGGCGCGGCGGACCACGATGCGCTGGCGCGGGGTGAGCGTGAGATCCCGCGACGGGCACACCGGCTCGCAGTAGCCGCACTCCACGCAGCGGTCGATCTCTTCCTCGACGGTCGGGTTGAGCTTGATGTTTTTGACGTGGGCGTCCGGGTCGTCGTCGAGGATGACGCCCGGGTTCATGGTGTTGCCCGGGTCGCAGGCGCGCTTGAGCTCCTGCATGACGGCGTAGAGCTCGTCGCCGTACTGGCGGCGCACATACGGCGCCATCGCGCGGCCGGTGCCGTGCTCGGCCTTGAGGTTGCCCTCGGCTTCCAGGACCAGGGAGACCATGTCCTCGTTGAAGTTGTTGAAGCGGCCGATGGCCTCGTCGCCTTCGAAGCGGTCGGTGAGCAGGAAGTGGATGTTGCCGTCCTTGGCGTGGCCGAAGATGACGGCGTCGTCGTAGGAGTAGCGGGCGAAGATGTCCTGCAGGCCGGCGCAGGCGTCCGCTAGGTCGGCGACCGGCACGACGATGTCCTCCAGCAGCGCCGTGGTGCCCGACGGGCGGGCCTCCGCGACCTGGGCGTAGAGGCCCTTGCGGAAGTTCCAGGCGGCGGTGCGGGTGGCGGCATCGGCGGAAAATTGCGCCGGGGACTGGAGGTTGAGCTCGGCCAGCAGCTTCGAGCCGGCCTGCTCCTTGGCGTTGATTTCGTCCTCGCTGTCGGCGTGGTACTCGATGAGCAGGGCGGCCTGGGAGTCGACGTCGAAGCCGGTAATCGCCTCCGGGACCTTGTCGAAGGTGCGCCCCACACGGATGGAGGCCGAGTCCATCAGCTCCAGGGTGGCCGCGCCGGTATCCAGCAGGTCCGGCAGGCTGCGGGTGGCGGCGTCCACGTCCGGGAAGACGGCCACGGAGGTGGTGGTCAGGCGGGCAATCGGCACGGTGCGGAAGACGGCCTCGGCGATAAAGGCCAGGGTGCCCTCCGAGCCGATGATGAGGTGCTCCAGGATCTTCGCCGGGGTCTCATAGTCCAGGAAGGAGTTCAGGCCGTAGCCCATGGTGTTTTTCAGGCTGAAGTGCTTGGTGATTTTCTCCACCGAGGCCGGGTTGTCCACCACGCGGCGGCGCAGGCGCTGGAGGGTCTCGAAAAGCTCCGGCTCCTGCTGGGCCAGCTGCTGGTCGGCGTCCGGGCGGGCGGTGTCCAGGACGGTGCCGGACGGCAGGACCAGGGTCATCGACTCCAGGGTGCGGTAGGTGTTCAGCTCGGTGCCGCAGGCCATGCCGGAGGAGTTGTTGGCGATCACGCCGCCCATCGTGGCGGCGGATTCGCTGGCCGGGTCCGGGCCCAGCTTGCGGCCGTAGAGCCCCAGGCGGGCGTTGACCTGGCGGACCGTAGCGCCGGGCTGGACGCGCACGCGCTCGCCGCCATCGAGGACCTCGATGCCGCGGAAGTGCTTGCGCACGTCCACCAGGTAGCCATCGCCGGCGGACTGGCCGGCCAGGGAGGTGCCGCCGGAGCGCAGGGTCACGGGGATGTGGTTGGCGCGCCCAGCGCGGAAGGCGGCGGCGACGTCATCGGCGTTTTTGGCTTCGATGACGGCTTGTGGGGTGAACAGGAAGTGGGAGGCATCGCTGGCCGCGGCCACGCGATCGATCAGGGCGGTATTGACGTCGAGGCTCATGCCTTTAATTGCACGCCCGCCGGAACACCCCCGCAAGTAAGGAGGGGGTTAGAACGGGGCTAGTTCCGGGGCGCGGGTGGTTTCGGCGCTCCCGCCGGCGGGGTGATACGCGGGTAGTGCCGCCAGGTGCCGCGGCGGGCATCGGTGGCGGCGCCTGCGCCGGCGGCATCGTCGTGCGCGGTTGGCGCGGGGCGGTGCGGGGTGGGGTCCCAGTGGGCGTCGACGAGCCGGACCTGGCAGAACCAGCCGAGCCCCAGCACGGCCAAACCGACGAGGCCGACCAGGACGAGTCCCACTACCCCGCCGGGCGCGGACGCCCAGCCGATGAGCATGCCGAACCAGCCGAAGTCGGCGTCGCCGAAGGTGGTGTTCGCCGAGCCGAAGGAGCCCAAAACGCCCAGCAGGAAGGCCGGCAGGAAGGTAATGAGCAGGCCGTTGACGAAGCCCCCGGCGGCCGCGCCCCGGCGCCCACCGGTGGCGTTGCCGTAGACACCCGCGGCGCCGCCGGTGAAAAAGTGCGGGACGAGGCCGGGGAGGATGAGTGCGACCCCGAAGGCCGGGCCCAGCCACAGCGACAGGACCGCCAGGCCGACCAGCCCGCCGGCAAAGGAGGTCAGGAAGCCGACCGGGACGGCGTTTTGGGCGTATGGGAAGACGATGGGGGCATCGAGGGCCGGGATGGCGCCGGGCACGACCTTGGCGGCAATCCCCTGGAAGGCGGGCACGAGCTCGCCCAGGATGGTGCGCACGCCGAAGAGGATGACGGCGACGGCCACGCCGAACTGCAGGCCCTGGGTCAGCGACTGCATGAGGTAGTTGCCCACCCCGGTCGCGCCGTCCTCGAAGGCGGTGAAGGCCTCGTCGCCGGCGCGGGCCAGGAACAGCAGGGCGAGCACGATGTACATCAGCGCCATCGACAGCGCCGTGGCGACCATGGAATCGCGCAGGAAGCGCAGGCCCTCCGGCAGGTGGAGCTGCTCGGTGGAGGCGGAAGGCTTGCGCTTGCCGCCGACCAGCTTGCCCACCGCGCCGGCGGCGACGTAGCCGGCGGCGCCGAAGTGCCCGATGGCCACGGAGTCGTCGCCGGTAATGCGCCAGGTCCAGGGGTGCGCGATGGCCGGCAGGGAGACCATCAGGATGCCCAACAGGGCGGCGCCGAAGACGATGACCACCCAGGCGGGATAGCCGGCCGGGGCGAAGACCATCGTGAGTAGGGTGGCCATGAACAGCACGTGGTGGCCGGTCAGGAAGACGTACCGCAGCGGCGTGAACCGGGCCAGCAGCAGGGAGACCACGAAGCCCAGGATCATCACCCAGGCGACCTGGCTGCCGAACTGCTGCTGGGCGATGCCCACGATGGCCTCGTTGGTCGGCACTACCCCGTGCGCGCCGGTGGCGCCGGTGATCATGACGCCGAGTGGCTCCAGGGAGGCGGTGACCAGCCCGGCGCCGGCGTTGATGAGCAGGAAGCCGAGCGTGGCCTTGATCGCCCCGCCCAGCACCTGGCCGATGCCGCGGCCCAGCGCGGCCAGCCCGATGGCGGTGATGATGCCGATGAGGAAGGCCGGCACGGCCAGGATCTCATTGACCACGAAATTGGCGGCGTCTACCAGGATGTTCATGTTTTTACCGGCCTTCCTGTGCGGCGGGGATGTCGTAGATTTCGCGGAGCGCGCGGTCGAGCTCCGCGGCGGAGGTGAAGTTGTCGATGACGTAGACCGGCACCCCCACGTCGCCCAGGGCGGCGGCGATCTCGCCGGAGGTCAGCAGGACGTCGGCCTCGCTGGCGCGCCCCTTCGCGGAGATGGTATCGGTGGCCTCGACGGTGAAATACGGCGACCAGCCCCACTCGTCAAGCACGCCGTCCAGGGTGTTCTTCAAAAACAGCGAGGTGCCCAGCCCGTTGCCGCAGACGGTAAGTATCTTGCCCTTGCTCTCGACCGTGCCGTCGGGGCGCGCGGCGGGGACCGCCGCGCCGGTTGCGGCGGCCGCCGCGGTCTCTTCGGCCTCGCGGGCCTCGCGCTCGCGGCGCATAGCGATGGCGTTGGCGGCGGCGGTGGGCACGTAGCCGTCCAGGACGTTGCGCAGCTGGCCTTCGGAGGTGACGACGTCGAGGAGTTCGCGCTTGTCGGCATCGCCGAGCACGCGGGCCAGTTCCTTCATGGCGCGGGTGTGGGCGAAGTCGTCGCGGGCAGCCAGGGCTACGACCAGGGTGACCGGGTCGTTGGTGCCGTGGCCGAAGCGGACCGGCTCGGCCAGGCGCACCCAGCTGATGGCGGTGTGGCGGACCGCCTCCGAGGGCCGCGCGTGGGCGAAGGCGAAGCCGGGGGCGACGACGATATAGGGCCCGTTGTTGTCCACGGTCTCGATCATCGCCTGGGTGTAGTCGGCGGTGGCGGAACCGCTGGCCTCCAGCAGGCGGCCGGCGCGGGTGATAGCGGCGCGCCAGTCCGCGGCAGGCGCGTCCAGCTCCACGCCCCCGGGCGCGAGTAGGGCTCCTAGTTTGGACATGGTTTCTCCTTGCAGTTGTCGAATCCGTCAGCGTCAACTAGGGCGCCGGCCTGCGGTATTTACACCTGAATTTAGCAACCGGCACGCCGCGGACCCAAAAAGCAAATCCCGCAGGTGTGTTGTTTCCCAAGCTCACCGACACCCTGAATGCGGGGGTGCGCGTGTTAACTTGAGGTATTGGCCCCGTGCCCGCCCACGGCGACCGGAGCCTTCCCCCTAACTACACAAACCACCTAGGAAAAGAGGTTTGTCCAATGGAGACTATGGACACGTGGGAGCCGACGCTGGGCGCGGGCCCGCTGTTGGGCATCGCGGTGGCAGCCATCGCCCTGATTTTGGTGATGGTCATCTATTTCCGCGTGCACGCTTTCGTCACGCTGGTAACGGTGTCGGCGCTGACTGCGCTGGCGGCGGGGCTGCCCATCGCCGGGGTGGTCGAGACGATGACGGATGGCTTCGGGAGCACGCTGGCATCGGTGGCGCTTTTGGTCGGCCTGGGCGCGATGATCGGGCGGCTGGTGGAGGCCTCCGGCGGCGCGAAGTCGCTCGCCGATGCCCTCGTGGCCCGCTTCGGCGAAGACCGCGCGCCGCTGGCGCTGGGCATCGCCTCGCTGATTATGGGCTTCCCCATCTTCTTCGACGCCGGCCTGGTGGTCATGCTGCCCGTCATCTTCGCGGTGGCGCGCCGGCTCAACGGCCCGGTGCTGGCCTACGGCATCCCGGCCGCCGGCGCGTTCTCGGTCACCCACGTCTTCCTGCCGCCGCACCCGGGCCCGGTCGCGGCCGCGGAGTTCTTCAACGCGGACATCGGGCTCATTTTGGCGCTCGGCCTGCTGATCGCCATCCCGACGTGGTACTTCTCCGGCTACCGCCTGGGGCTTTTCCTGGGTAAGAAATTCCCCTTCGGCGTGACCGAGATGCTCACCGGCCCGGCCGTGAAGGAAGCGGAGATGCCCCACCGCCCGGCCTCCCCGGCGGCAGTGATTTCCGTGCTGCTCATCCCGTTGGTGCTGATCTTCTGCAACACGGGGCTGAACACGTTGGCGGCGGCCGGCACAATCGACGGCGAGGCCACCTGGGCGCAGGTACTCATCATGGTGGGCCAGACCCCCATCGCGCTGCTGATTACCACCTTCGCCGCGATGGCGATCCTGGGCCTGCGCCGCGGGGTGGACAAGAACGCGATGGAAAAGGCGATGGAGTCCTCCCTGGGGCCGATCTGCTCGGTGGTACTCATTACCGGCGCCGGCGGCATGTTCGGCGGGGTGCTGCGCACCTCCGGCATCGGGGATGCGCTGGCGGATTCGCTGTCGGGCATCGGTATCCCGGTGATTTTGGCCTGCTACCTCATCGCGGTGGCGCTGCGCCTGGCGCAGGGCTCGGCGACGGTCGCGCTGACCACGGCCGCCGCGCTGATGGTCCCGGCGGTCGAGGCCGGCGGCTTCAACGAGGTCCAGCTCGCGCTCATCGTGCTGGCGACGGCGGCGGGCTCGGTCTTCGGCAGCCACGTCAACGACTCGGGCTTCTGGCTGGTCGGCCGCCTGATGGGCATGGACGTGGCCACCACGCTGCGCACCTGGACCGTCAACCAGATGCTCATCAGCGTGATCGGCTTCGTCTTCGCGCTGGTGCTCTTCGGGGTCGCCGCGGCCTTCTAGCGAGCCGGATTGTAATCGCGGCTCGGGGGTGCCGCGGAATTCTCGCGGGCCGGCTGGGGCCCGCGGCTCGGGCGCGACGTTATGCCTGGCTGCGTAAGCCTTCTCCGACTCCGGTGGTGAGGTAGTCCGCCACCTGGCGGGCGATTTCTTCTTCCGGCTGGTCGACATCGAAGACGGCGCCGGCCTCGTCGGCTTCTAGCGGTTCGAGGGTGTCGAACTGGGACTGCAGCAGCGAGGCCGGCATGAAGTGGCCGGCGCGGTGCTGCATGCGCTCGGCCAGCACGTCGAATT
Organism: Corynebacterium sp. 32222D000AT; assembly: GCF_053546955.1. Lineage (NCBI taxonomy): Bacteria > Bacillati > Actinomycetota > Actinomycetes > Mycobacteriales > Corynebacteriaceae > Corynebacterium > Corynebacterium sp. 32222D000AT. Next base: position 9,979 of record NZ_JBPPVW010000012.1, read on the forward strand.
CCCCGGCCACGTGCACGAAAATGACATCGGGACAGTGCTCGCGCAGGAGATCGCGGTAGGAGCGCTTGAGCGCGGAACAGCCGACCATGGTGCCCGCGGGCTGGGCGGCCAGCCAGGTGCCGATGGCGGTGAGCCAGGGCCAGCGGTCGGCATCGTTGAGCGGGGTGCCCGCGGACATCTTGGCGATGTTCTCGGCCGGGTGCATGTCGTCGCCGTCGCGGTAGGCGTGGCCGGTCAGCGCCGCGACGTTGTGGCCGACGGTGGTCTTGCCGGAGCCGGAAACACCCATGATGACGACGTGGTAGGAACTCTTTGTCATTCTCCCGAGTTTAGTGGCGCTACCTGCGCGGCCAGCAAAAGGTGAGCAGGGGCACTTGACGGGGCGCGGTCAAACGTCGTAAATTTAGCCGCAAACCACAATGCAAACGTTTGCAGCAATCGTTTGCACCCCTCCCCCTCCGACCGGGAAGAAGGTCCGCCCCTACCATGCCTGCCCACAGCGCCAACCTGAAAGACGTCGCCCTCGCCGCGGGGGTCTCGGTGTCCACGGCCTCCCGCGCGCTGGCCGGCAAGGACTCCATCTCCGCGGCCACGCGCCAGCGCGTGGAGCGGGCGGCCCAGGCGCTCAACTACCACCCGAATATCCAGGCCCGCGGGCTGCGCACCGCGCGCACCTACACGCTGGGCCTGGTCATCCCGACACTGCTCAACCCCTACTTCGCCACCATGGCCGACGCGGTCCAGGCCCGCGCGACCGCCAACGGGCTGGCCACCATCATCACCTCCTACTCGGAGGACTCGAACCTCTTGCGCAACGCGGTGACCACGCTGTCGCAGCAGAACGTCGACGGCATGCTGGTCGTCCCCACCGCGGACGCGCTCTCCCTGCTCGGCGCGGTCAAGGCGGCCGGCACGCCGGTCGTGCTCATCGACCGCTCCCTTGCCGGATCCGACCTGCCGACGGTGGTCTCCAACCCGGAGCCGGGGATTTCGGCGGCGGTGGAGCTGCTCTACGCGCGCGGGCACCGGCGCATCGGCTACCTGGCCGGCCCGGAGGAGCTGTCCACCGGCGCGGAGCGCCGGGCGGCCTTTAGTGCGGCGGTAGACCGCCTCGGCATCGGCGGCGAGCACGTCTACCAGGGCGGCTTCGAGGTCTCGCAGGGCATCGCGGGCACGCGCGAGCTGTGGGAGGCCGGGTGCACGGCGGTCATCGCGGGCGATTCCATGATGACCCTCGGCGCGCTGGAGTACTGCCACCGGGAGCGGGTGCGCATCGGTAAGCAGCTGGCGCTGGTGGGCTTCGACGACCTGGACTATATGCGGGTCCAGCCCACGCCGCTGACCGTCATCGACCAGGACGTGACCCAGCTGGGCTACCGCGCCGCCGATACCCTCGTCGCCGCCCTGTCCGGCATGTCCCCGCCGGACGTGACCCTGCCGACCCGGCTTATCACCCGTCAATCGACCGAACACTATCTCCAGGAGGTGCCGCGATGAACCACCCGGTCATCATGCGGCTGGAAGGAATCAACAAATCCTTCGGACCCGTCAACGTCATCCGCGACGTCAGCCTCGACGTGCGCGCGGGCCAGGTGCACGCGCTGCTGGGCGAGAACGGCGCCGGCAAGTCGACGCTCATCAAGATGATGTCGGGCGTCTACCAGCCGGATACCGGCCGCGTCCTCGTCGACGGCGCCGAGGTCCAGCTGCCGAACACGAAGGCGGCGGAGGCGCTGGGCATTGCCACCATCCACCAGGAGCTCAACCTGGTGCCGACGATGTCCGTGGCCGAAAACATCATGCTGGGCCGCACGCCCTCGCGCTTCGGCCTAGTCAACAAGAAATTCCTGCGCAACGAGGCGGCCGCCGCCCTGCGGCTTATCGGCCTGGACGTCAACCTGGACACGCCGGTCGGCGAGCTGGGCATCGCCCGCCAGCAGCTGGTGGAGATCGCCAAGGCGCTGTCGATGAACGCGCGCTTGCTCATCCTGGACGAGCCCACCGCCGCGCTGACCGGCAAGGAAATCGACCAGCTCTTCGCCGTGGTGGAGGACCTGCGCGCCAAGGGCGTCGGGATGGTCTTTATCTCCCACCACCTGGAGGAGCTGGCCCGGATCGCGGATTCCATCTCCGTGCTGCGCGACGGCAACGTCGTCGCCGAGGTCGGCCCGGACACCCCGGAGGCCGAGCTGGTCCGCCTGATGGTCGGCCGCGACATCGACAACCAGTACCCGCGCGAGGCGGAGGCGGCCGGTAAGGCCCTGCTCAGCGTGCGAAACCTCAGCACGCAGGGCAGCTTCTCGGACGTTAGCTTCGACGTTCACGCCGGCGAGGTCGTCGGCTTGGCCGGGCTGGTCGGCGCCGGCCGCACGGAGATCATCCGGGCCATCGCCGGCGCGGACAAGGTAGATTCCGGCGAGGTCCGCGTGGCCGGGAAAAAGCTCAAGCTGGGCGATATCGCCGCCGCCATCCGCGCCGGCATCGGGCACGTGCCCGAGGACCGCAAGTCCCAGGCGCTCATCCTGGACGCCACCATCGGCGAGAACCTCGGCCTGGCGACACTGAATAAGACCAGCAAGGCCGGGCTCGCCGACCGGCGCGGCCAGAAGGCCCGCGCCCGCGAGGTGGCCGAGAAGCTGCGCATCCGCATGGCCGACATCGACCAGCCCATCCGGGACCTGTCCGGCGGCAACCAGCAAAAGGCCGTCTTCGGCCGCTGGGTGCTGGCCGGCTCCCGCGTGCTGCTGCTCGACGAGCCCACCCGCGGCGTCGACGTCGGCGCGAAGGTGGAGATCTACCGCATCATCAACGAGGTCACCGCCGCCGGCGGGGCCGTCCTGATGGCCTCCTCCGACCTGCCGGAGGTGCTGGGCATGTCCGACCGGGTGCTGGTGGCCTCCGGCGGGAAGATCGCCGGCGAGCTGCCGCCGACCGCCACCCAGGACGAGGTCATGACCCTCGCCGTATCCAACGTCACCAGCACGATTACCGAAAACCCCCACGACTTTGAGGAGATCGCCTCATGACCACCACCGCTACCGCCGCCAGCGCGCCCGCCGGCGCCCCGTCGGGCCCGAGCCGCTGGCACCGGGTATCCAACTGGATGATGAACAACGGCGCGCTTGTCGGCCTCATCGTCCTGTGCGTGGCGCTGTTTATCGCCACCCCGCACTTTTTGACCGTCAACAACCTGGTCAACATCGGCATCCAGGCCGCCACCGTGGCCATCCTGGCCTTCGGCATGACCTTTGTCATCATCACCGCCGGCATCGACCTGTCGGTGGGCTCCGTCGCCGCCCTGGGCGCAATGGTCTCGGCCTCCTTCTTCGTCAACACCGGCCTGCCGGGCTGGGTCACGCTCATCCTCGGCCTGCTCACCGGCCTGCTGGCCGGCGTCATCTGCGGCATGGCGACGGCCTGGGGCAAGATCCCGTCGTTCATCGCCACCCTGGCCATGATGTCGATCGCCCGCGGCGCCACCCTGGTCATCTCCCAGGGCTCGCCGATGCCGACCGCCGACGCCGTCAACTGGATGGGCTCGACCGTGGCCGGGGTTCCCATCCCGATCGTCATGATGGTCATCGCCGGCCTGGTGTGCTGGTTCATCCTGGAGCGCACCGTGCTAGGGCGTTCCATGTACGCCATCGGCGGCAACCTGGAGGCCGCGCGCCTGTCCGGCCTGCCGGTCCGCCAGATCCAGGTCGCCGTCTTCGGCCTGTCCGGCCTCTTCGCCGCCCTGTCCGGCCTGGTCATGGCCGGCCGGCTGACCACGGCGCAGCCGCAGGCGGGCGTGGGCTACGAGCTGGACGCGATTGCGGCGGTGGTCATCGGTGGGGCATCGCTAGCCGGCGGCGCCGGCAAGGCCACCGGCACCCTGGTCGGCGCGCTGCTGCTGGCCGTCATCCGCAACGGGCTGAACCTGCTCAACGTCTCCTCCTTCTGGCAGCAGATTGTCATCGGCCTGGTCATCGCCCTGGCCGTGGGCTTCGACGTCATCCGTAACAAGACCGCTAACTAAATACTCTCCCCCTCCCCCCGGCGGCGCGCGGGAATACACCCCGCCGTCGCCGCAGAAGAAGTAAAGGAAAACCTCATGTCTGCATCCCGGACCCTTATCCGCAAGTCCCTGGCCGTGGCCTCCGTCGCCGCGCTGACGCTGTCCGTTGCCGCCTGCAACCGCGGCGAGGCCGCCAGCGAGAACGTCACCCTGGCGCTGTCGACCCAGACCAACCCCTTCTTCGTCGAGCTGCGCGACGGCGCCCAGGAAAAGGCCGACGAGCTGGGCATCAACCTGGACGTCCAGGACGCCTCCGACGACGCGTCCACCCAGACCAACCAGCTGAAGAACGCGGAGACCTCCGGCGCGGGTGTGGTGATTGTCAACCCGACCGACTCCGACGCCGTGGGCTCGGCCGTCCAGTCGCTCAACGCCGCGGACATCCCGGTCGTGGCGGTGGACCGCTCCTCGAATGCCGGTGAGGTCGCCTCCTTTGTGGCCTCCGATAACGTCGCCGGCGGCGAGCAGGCTGCCGACGCGCTGGCTAAGTCCATCGGCGAGGAGGGCGAGATCCTCGTCCTGCAGGGCATCTCCGGCTCCTCGGCCTCCCGCGACCGCGGCGAGGGCTTCGAAAAGGGTCTGAAGAAGTACCCGAAGATCAAGGTCGCGGCCAAGCAGACCGCGAACTTCGACCGCACCGAGGGCCTGAACGTGACCACCAACCTGCTGCAGGCCCACCCGAATGTCAAGGCCGTCTTCGCCGAGAACGACGAGATGGCCCTCGGCGCCATCGAGGCCCTGGGCGCGAAGGCCGGCAAGGAGGTCAAGGTCTTCGGCTTCGACGGCACCGAGGACGGCATCAAGGCCATCGAGGACGGCACCCTGGCAGGCACCATCGCGCAGCTGCCGGACGAGCTCGGCGCCAAGGCCGTGGAGCAGGCCGCTGCTATCCTGAACGGCGAGGACCCGGAAGCCGAAATCCCGGTCGAAGTTGTCACCGTCACCGAGCAGAACGTAGCTGAGTACAAATAATGACTGAACCGACCAGCACCCCGTCCACCGCGTCCGCCCAGCCCGGCCGTCTGGCCGTCGTGGGCTCCATCAACGCCGACCTCATGGTGGGCGTGGACCGTCACCCGCACCCGGGCGAGACCCTCCTGGGCAGCGGCGGCGGCATCCTGGCCGGCGGCAAGGGCGCCAACCAGGCCGTGGCCGCCGCGCTGCAGGGCGCGCACGTGGACTTCGTCGGCGCGGTCGGCGACGACCCCTACTCCGCCCCGGCGATGAGCCACCTGCACAGCAGCGGAGTGAACCTGGAGCACGTCGCGACCCGCTCCTCCACGACGACGGGCCTGGCGGTCATCACGGTCAGCGCGGACGGGGAGAACACCATCGTGGTCATCCCCGGCGCGAACGCCACCGTGGACGGCGGCTACGTCGACGCGCACTCCTCCGCGGTGGCGGCAGCCGACATCGTCCTGCTGCAGGGCGAAATCCCCGCGGAAGGTTTCGCGGCGGCCGCCCGGCACGCCCACCGGCTGGTGGTCAACCTGGCGCCGGTCATTGAGGTCGACCGGGACAGCCTGCTGCGCGCGGACCCGCTGGTGGTCAACGAGCACGAGGCCGACCTGGTCCTGGCCCAGCTGGGCGCGCCGGTAGCCTCGGCGGACCCGCACGATTTGGTCCAGGCGCTGCTGGAGGTCGGCTTTAACAGCGTCGTGCTCACCCTCGGCGCCCAGGGCGCCCTGGTGGGTGATGGTTCCGGCCTGACGGATATCCCCACCCCGCGCATCCACGCGGTGGATACCACCGGCGCCGGCGACGCCTTCACGGGCGCGCTGGTGGCCCGGCTGCTGGCCGGGGCATCGCTTAACGATGCCGCCCGGCACGCCGCCCGCGTCGGCGCTTTTGCTGCCCTTTCTGCTGGCGCCCAGCCGTCCTACCCCGGCTTGGACGCGGAACTACCACAGGTTTAAAACATGCGTAAACAAGGAATTTTGAACCCCGAGCTGACCTGGGCGATTAGCCGCCTGGGCCACACCGATACCTTCGCCATCGGCGACTGCGGCCTGCCGCTGCCGGACGGCGTGAAGGTCATCGATTTGAGCCTCGTCTTCGGCGTGCCGAGCTTCGCGGACGTCGCCCGAGCCATCCTCAACGAGGTGGTCGTGGAGGCCGTCGCGATTGCCGACAGCACCCCACGCGAAATCCGCGAGCTACTCCCGAACGTGCCCGTCCGGGAGACCACTCACGAAACACTGAAGAACCGGCTCGCGGAGTGCCGGTTCATCGTGCGCACCGGGGAGACTACCCCGTTTGCTAATGCGATTTTCCGCAGTGGCGTCGCCTTTTAGTGGAAGACCATGCCGCCGTCGACCACTAGGGTCTGGCCGGTGACGTAGTCCGAGTCCTCGCCGGCCAGGAAGGAAATCGCCTTGGCGACGTCCTCAACCTCGGACAGGCGCTTGAGCGTGATGTTCTTGGTGAACTGCTCCCAGCCCCACTCCTCCGGCTGGTTGTTGCTCTTCGCCAGGTCCTGGGCGAGCTTTTCCATCAGCGGGGTGCGGACGATGCCCGGGGCGTAGGCGTTGACGGTGATGCCGTCGTCAGCCAGGTCCTGGGCCGTGGTCTGGGTCAGGCCACGGATGGCGAACTTGGTGGAGGTGTACAGCGGGATACCCGGGTTGCCCTTCACACCGGCCTGGGAGGCGGCGTTGATGATCTTGCCGCCGTGGCCCAGCTCGCGCAGCTTCTTCGCCGCGGCCTGGATGCCCCAGATGACACCCTTGACGTTGATGTCGTAGATGGTGTCGATGTCCTTTTCGGTCACGTCGAGGATATCGATCTGCGGCGCGATGCCGGCGTTGTTGACGATGACGTCGAAGCCGCCGAGCTTCTCCACGGTCTGGTCCACCGCCGCGTAGACCGAGTCCCCGTCCGCCGCGTTGACCTCGATGGCGATGGCACCGGCGGCCTCGCCGCCCAGGTCCTCAGCGACCTTCTGCGCGGTGTCCAGGTTCAGGTCCCCCACCGCGACGCGGAAGCCATCCCGGTGCAGGCGCTTGATGGCCGCCTCACCGATTCCCTGGCCGCCGCCGATCATCAGGGCGACCTTGCCGTTTTCTACGCGTTCCGTAGCTTGAGCAGACATTGGTTTTCTCCTTAAGTCCAGCACGTTGGAATCCAACGTAAACTTCTGAATGTGCTCATCCATTAGCCTACTCCGCACCAGCAAAAACGGCATCAACATTAGCTACGAACAGGCATTTCTCATGAAATTAACCCTATGTCCGATTGTTTTTGGGTCTTTTTGTTCGAATTTATCTAGTTCTAGTGTCCCCTGTCACCGGTATAGTTTTTGATACAAGTTTCCACCGATGAAAGGCCAGCTTTTGAACATCGAGGACCAGAAGCGCGAAAGCGACATCGAGTATTTCGTCGAAGAGTTCCGTAGACAATCTAACTCGGGCTACTCAATCCCGGCGATCGCCGAATTGATTCGTCGAAACCCGTACGCCGCACCGCCAGAGGACATCCTCGAGGAAGCCCAGAGCCGTTACCTCATGTCGGTAGGGCGCGTCGCGAGGTACGCCCCCATGGACACTCTTCTCACCAATGAACGCGACCACGGCACTTGGTACGCCGGAGTCGACGAAGAGCACCATGTCTACTGGCCCCACGTCCGGGAGATTCTGCGCCCGAAGCTAGGCGACGCCCTCGAAGAGGTCGATGCCGCATCCGGTACGGTTCTGGCGTCCCTGCGTCCTCCGGGAGAGGATGAATTCGACGTACGCGGCTTGGTCCTCGGCTACGTCCAGAGTGGCAAAACCACCAACTTCATCTCACTTATCGCCAAGGCTGCCGACGTCGGTTACCGCCTCATCATCGTCCTCGCCGGTATGACCGACAACCTGCGCAAGCAAACCCAAGAGCGCCTAGACGAACAGCTCATTGATGATCAGAACTGGCACCGTCTGACGGATCAGGACAACGATTTCGACGCGGCCCGGGCCAAGGCCAACCTCCAGAACGCGCAGACCATTCTCTCCAGCAAAGAGATGCGTTCCATCGCGATCGTCAAGAAAAACGGCCACATCCTGCGCTCGCTGAATGAATACCTGCAGAGCGGTGGCAAGGTGACCAACGAGACGCCGATCCTGATTATCGACGACGAGTCGGATCAGGCCAGCATCAACGTCTCCTCTTCCGCCAAGGAAGAGGCTTCCAAGATCAACGCGCAGATCCGGCAGCTCCTGCGTAACCGCAAGACCGCCTACGTGGCCTATACCGCCACCCCGTTCGCCAATATTCTGGTGGACCCGAACGTCTCGGACGATATCTACCCCAAGGACTTCATCCACGTTCTACCCAAGCCCAAGGGCTACTTCGGCACGGAGGACGTCTTCGGTCGCTCTCTCTTGCACGGTGAAGACGACGAGGTCCACGACGGTCTGAACATGATCCGGACCATCCCTGAGGAAGAGGTTCCGGCCACGCAAGCTCCTACCCGTAAAGACGCGCTGAGCGAATGGGAGCCGTACGTCTCTGACTCCCTGGATACCGCAATCAAGTGGTTCTTCCTAGCAACCGCAGCCCGCCGGGCCCGCGACGGAGAGTCCAAGCACTCTTCCATGCTCGTCCACACCGCAGTAAGGACGGTTGCCCACGAGATGCTCCGAGACATTCTCGATGAGCACGTGCGCATCTTAAAGACCCACTTCAACTCCGGAAAGAACCGAGAGGATTTCCGTAAGCTCTGGGAAACTGAAATCAAGGAAGTACAGCTAGTCACCGACTCTGCGGGGACCACCTCTCACCAGCCCTTCGAGGAAGTCGCCCAGTACCTGCCGCAGGTCATGGATGAAGTCAAGGTCATCATGGACAACGGGGTATCCGACGAGCGACTGTCCTACTCTGAAGATGAACCGCAGACCGTCATCGCTGTCGGCGGCAATACCCTGGCCCGTGGACTCACGCTCGAAGGGCTCGTGTCCAGCTACTTCATTCGTAACGCGACGGCGTATGACACGCTGCTGCAGATGGGTCGCTGGTTCGGTTTCCGCAAGGGCTACGAAGACCTGCCGCGTATCTGGATGACTGAGGAACTCGAAGGCTGGTTCCGGGACCTAGCGCTCGTGGAAGCCGACCTGCGTTCCGACCTATCCCGCTACGCCCGCGAGGGCATCACTCCCCTTGATTTCCAGGCGCGCATCCGCACCCACCCCTCTATGCTGGTCACCGCACGCGCGAAGCAGCAGGCCTCGCGCCCTGCAAACATCAGCTATTCGGGCCAGAAGGTCCAAACAATCCTGTTCCGCCACAAGAACTCCGCCTGGCTCCAGAACAACATTGACGCCGCGCGTGGGCTTGTTAACGATCTGAAGCAAGCCGGCTTACAAGAAGACCAGAAGCCCAACGGCACCTCAGTGTTCCGGGAGGCAGAACCCTCCGTGATTGAGGACTTCCTAGACCGGTACACCATCTACGAAGAGTCCGATCTGGGCAAGAACAACGCGGAGCTTTTGCGCAAGTACATCAGCGGCGAGCACGAGTCTGGTTCCATCCGCAGGTGGGATATCTCCTTCTACGGTAAGAAGCCTTCTGACTCTTCCGCATCGCACAACATCGAGTTGGGCCTCGAGCAGCCGCTGAACCTCGTCACCCGTTCCCAGATGACGCTCAACTCCAAGCCCGAAGTCGCCAATATCAAGACCCTGGTGGGCCCGCTCGATCGCTTGAATTCCTTGGAAATCGACTCGCAGCAGCGCAATGACGCCGTGAAGAAGATCCGTAAGGACAATGACAGCGCAGCAGAGTACGCCTATCTCCAGGTCCAAGAGGATTACCGCGGTTCCGACATCGCGCACCTCGTGCTTTACGCCATTGACCCGCAGTCGAAGACCTCCCAGCCGGAGGACTACGTACACAAGTCTGGCGCCAAGGCTGGCCAATTGATCAGCCCGAGTTACCGACGCAAGGATCTCGACGCCGTGGACGTGCCCATCGGTCTCGGTATCTTCTTCCCGACCTCGTCTGGTCCGGAAGCCGAGGTAAATTACGTCCAGGCACCCGAGTATCGAGACGAGGAAACCTACCAGCGGATCCAGGAAGCTGAAGAAGAGCTCGACGCTATCCCCGAGCAGGAGGCCGAATAAATGGCGCAGTTGTCCAACGCAAAAAGCCTGTTCCGGACGATCTCTGAAAGCGACGACCTGACTTTGTTCGGTTCAGGAGTTTTCGTCGAGGCAGGGGAAGTTAGCTGTTGCTCGTTTCCTGACGGTCGCATCGGGCTAGTGATCCCTCTTACCCCGCATGAGGTGGAATACTTCAGTGCCGATACGCGCAGCAAGGCTATCCACCTTTCGTTGCTGAACCTTAAGGGGTCGGACCACCGTGGCTCGAAGTATGCGAATCTCGATCTCCACGACCCCTCGCAGGTCGAGATGTTCTACGTCTTTGCCGACGAAGTCTTGGCGTACCTGGACACCACGCCAAATGCCGCCATCGCGGATGTCGCTGCGCTGTTGTCGCGGTGGCGGAGGTTCTTCTCTCCCGCTCCCCTTCGTTCTCTTTCCTTGGAGGAACAACTGGGACTACTCTGCGAGCTCGAGGTCCTCAATAAGCTCCTGGACGAAGGCAACCATTTGGCCATTGATCGCTGGGTAGGCCCAGAAAATGCCCAACACGACTTCGAATTCCCCGAGTATTCGATTGAGTGCAAGGCAGCCGCGTCCGTCAACCACATGCAGACCACCATCCATGGCGCAACGCAGCTAGAGCGAACCCAGGATAAGTCACTGCATCTCGTGTTTCGCCGCTACCAGCGAGACCCGGACGGCGCACTGTCGGTCCCGGTACTCGTGAAGAAGCTTGCCGAGCATCCGCAGATGAAAGTGGATTTGCTGTGGCAGAAGCTGCATAATCTCGGAATTGATTACGCCTCGCTCCGAGAGCCGGAAGCGTTTTTCTCTTTCAATTCAATCGACGCGTTCCAGTTTGAGGTCACCGACGAGTTTCCGCACGTTAATCTAGAAAAAGCCGAAAACCGGATCGCTAATCTCCAGTTCACTCTAGATCTTTCCGACCCCAAGTCCTTACCCGGTCACGAGGACACGACTCTTATCTAATGACTACTGCCCCTTTCCACCATAAAAAGCCGTTCGACCCATCCGGCGACGTCTATGCGAACTCCGTCACGCGGACTATGAAGAGCCAGTCTCTATCCGCGTGGGACATGTTCACCCGCGAGACCCTACAAAATAGCTGGGACGCTCGCGATCAGACCTCACATGACGACGGCGTCACCTTCGCTATCGACTACCGCGATCTCGAGCCCGACCAAGTAACTACCCTGCGCAATGATGTTTTCGGCAACGACTTCATCGGCATCCCGAGCCTGGAAAATGCCTTCCGGGTAGATTCCCTTTCGGTCCTGTGCGTCAGCGACGCCGGCACCTACGGGCTGCGCGGCCCCAGCCGTGCTACCAGTGCTTCCCAGGGGCCTACCGATTTCAACTCTTTCGTGCGCAACATCGGCCGCAGTGACTCCAAGGAGCTGGCCGGCGGTACCTACGGCTTTGGCAAAGGCGTCTTCTATATCGTGAGCGAAGCGAACACGATTGTCGTCTATACCCGCACGGTTGACGAGAACAATCGCCCAGTAAGCCGCCTTATTGCCATGGCCAACTCGGACGATTTCCACCACAACGGCGTGGCCTACACGGGCCGTCACTGGTGGGGCGAGCGCGCCTTCGAAGACACGGGGAAGGACCACACTGAGTTCGCCGAACCCTTCGTCGGGGAGCACGCCGATGCCCTAGCGGAACGCCTTGGTCTGGATACGTACTTCAGCGAGGACCGCCCCTCAGGCACGTCCATCATGATCCTCAGTCCGGACATGTCGACGGACGCGCCCGTCCCCAGTGACGGGTCTGCGACAGAGACCGTCATGCAGCAAATCTCGCGCTCGCTGACTCGGTGGGCGTGGCCGCATATGCTCTCCATTGACACCGGTCTGGATCCGATTGAATTCCGGGTAAACCACAACGGCTCGGAAATTCCGTTGGTGAACCCGCAATCTGACAAGGCCCTCTCGAAATTCGTCGAGGCATACGTCGAAGCAATCAGTGCGCAGAACCCCACGGTCAACGAGTGGGACAAGCACTTCCGCGGTCGAATTACTACTTTGGCCGGCAAGAAACCGAAGAAAACTCTCGGAATCTTGTCCACTATCAACCTGCATTCGCCAGTCGAGGAATCCGAAACCATCGTGGAGGAGACTATCTCCCACCACATCGCCACGATCCGTAATCCGCGGATGGTTGTCGAGTACTACCCAGCTTCCGTCTCCCCGGACGGTGCTGCCTACTGCGGTGTGTTCGTCGCCGATCCCGAAGCCGACAAGATCTTCGCGCGCAGCGAACCAGCTGCTCACCACCAGTGGAACCCGGAGACGATCGCGCACGATTACGACTTGCTCCGCGAGTTCTGGAAGAGCACTAATAACCCTGTCCGGGTCTTCCAGACCCGGCTCAAGGAACTGACGTGGAAAATCGAGCTGGCCGGCCCCAACGCTTCCAAGGCCCGACACTTCAAAGCCACGTCGCAGCTGGCGGATTCGTTCGGCTCACTCATCGCCAACGCGCAAGGCGGTTCGGGCGTCCGCACGAAGTTCAAGCAGCCAAAGAAAAGGCCCACTGGGAAGCCGACGCAGTCGCGGAACAAGGCTTCGACGGATATCACGGTCGCCGGCTTGGAAAACATCGACGGCCAGACCATTTGTACCTTCAAGGTAGATGTCTCCGTGCCGAAGCGTCTGCTTCCGGCCGAGATCTTCTTCAAGCCAACCGTCGACTCCGACAGGGGCAACATCTTCGACAGACTCGTGGAGGTGGGTGCTGACACGCCCTATATCCAATCCATCGCGAGCGACGCCGGCGAGTCCGAGCTTCTGATCGAGACTGACTCCGATTGGACAAGGAAGGTTCTCAGTGAGACCGATACGACGTTCTACGTGAAGGTCTACCAGCCGGTTAACACAGCAGTCTCCCTGAACACTGACTTCGAATACCAGATTGGCGCGGACGAAGAGGAGGCCGACGATGTCGAAGCAAACTAGTTTTGGTTACCTTCGCCCTCCTCAGGAGGCCGTTGATCTCCTCAACCTCGATTTCTTTATCGACGGCGACCAGTATGAGGAATCCGACCCCAGCGCTACCCACTGGAACTACGAGTCGGAGGTGGAAGTCCAAGCAGCCTTTGACGTGGACTTGAACGAGTTCACTAAGGCATGTGGCTTCGACCCGTCCGCCGAGGCTACGCAGAAGCCTGTCTTCCATAGCCAGCTGTACTGGTTCTGTGGCAAGACGAAGCAGAAGGGCGCGAGTCCCGCGCTCCCCTTGAAAGATGGGTCTAACTCGGTATCTTTCGAGATGGATAACCTGCTCCTCGGCGGGGAACTGCAGTGCCAGATCCTAATCAGCCTCGAACGCCCCGGTGCGCCGCTGAACAATGCGATTACCGCCGAGCAACGCGGTGCCCGCATGTGGAGCAGCGCGGTTTACCGAGCCCGCCTAGAAGGCGACGCCGCGCAGATGACGATCACTCCGGTTGACTTCAAGGAACAGGTCATCGAGCCGGCTCACGCGCCATGGCGTATCCAGATCGATGGTTCCCTGCTGATTCCGGTGCAGGCTGGCATTCGCGTGTTCATTAACACGAACAACCCACTGAGCTTGCGGATGCTGGAAAAGGCGCCGGCGAAAGAGAAAGCCTTGTGGGAGGCCCACCTGCAAAGCGATATCTTGACCCAGCTCTTGCTGCGGTGCAGCGAACTGCCCGAATATGCAGAAATCCAAGAGGATGCATTGTTCCCCGGTTCTACCGCGGAAACGATCTTCAACTTGGCCCACGCCCTCTTCCCCGGGGAATCCATTAGCGAGATTCCCAATGATTTCTCGCGCTTAACCGCGACAGTTCAAGCCTTTATTTTCCAGGAGCTCAAATAATGGCAATCTCCTACTATCCGCGCCTTACGGATGCCGTAGCCATCACCATCATCACCGAGATGAACAACATGGAAAGCATCAACGACATTCAGTCCTTGGTAGCTTTCGACCATGAGATGGCCTTCCACGACGCAGTAGCCACGGGCTTCGTGACCCGCCAGGAACTCCAAGAGCTGCGCTCGAAAGTTCTGGCAGTTGCCCAGGCACAAGGCTTTCCCGGGCAATCCTCTAAGAATGCTCGGCGCACCTTCGACCAAAGGGTGTCCGAAGTCCTGGATGAATCAATGGATCTTCTACCCGCCGAGGCAGCGAACCGAGAAATCTGGAATTTCCTCACGCTGGTTGTCATGCCGGATATCGCGGCATGGCGCTATCCGAACGACGCCAAGAAGCTCACCTTCGAGCGTTGGCTCGGTACGGACCGCAACGTCTTCCGCAAACTCTGGTGGCGTGAAGTAACTCTAGGCAGCAAACTCAACCGACAACTCGGTGAGGACGAGGCCGTGGCCCTCATGGAACGCCCGGGACTTTCCGGCAATCCTCTCGTCGCCCGGGCGATCGCGCAGTCTTTCTTGGACGTGGCCAAAGAATTCGATGATCAACCCCGGTCCGAGTTGATGCGAGCGATCTCTCTCAACGTTCGCAAGCACTTACCCCTTTTGAACTTCGAATACTTTACGGAAGAAGAGTTAACTACACTGTTTAGCGATATTGCTCGCCAATCGTGCGAGCAATTTGTCGCCTCCCAGTCGAGTAGTTAGAAGTACATCAGACAAACACATGAGCACAAAGGTATCTGTAGCCCCCTCTGCCAGCCGATTGAGCCGTTCCCTGCGGGACATCGGTTACAGCTTTGAATCTGCCGTGGCAGACCTCATTGACAATTCGATCGCAGCTAAAGCTACCCAGATCGACGTCGATATCTTCTTCGAAGGGCGCAACTCCTACCTCACCATTACCGACAACGGGAATGGGATGAATGGCGAAGAGCTGAACGAGGCGATGCGTTTCGGTACTCGCCGAAGCTACCAACGCAGCGACCTCGGCCGCTACGGTTTGGGTCTCAAGACCGCGTCTCTTTCCCAGTGCAGGCGAGTCGAAGTAGTCAGTCGCAAGGAAGAAGGCGAGGGAGAAAGCCGCGTTCTCGATCTCGACTACCTGCAATCGACCGACCAGTGGTCGATTTTGGACTACACAGACGAGGAAGAAACCGCTGAAGCGCTAGAACGCTTCGCCTACCCGACTGGCACCGTTATTACCTGGCGGAAGTTGGACCGCCTTTTGCCAGTGAAGTCCCCCGAGAGCGGCTGGGGCCGCCGTCGCATTGAGAACCTCGGTCCCCGCTTAGAAAAGTACCTCTCGATGGTCTTCCACCGGTTCCTATCCGGCGAGGCCTTCAAGCAGGTCACTATCTCGGTCAACGGCAAATCTTTGCAGCCGTGGGATCCCTTCGTCCGACACGAAGAAGAAACCTCCGAGTTCGAGACCAATGAATTCGAGCTCGAGCATGGCGATAGTCTCGGCACCGTCACGCTTCGTCGTTTCCTGCTGCCGCAACGCGACAAGTTCTCTTCGCGCCAGGCCTTTGACGACGCGTCCGGCGTTGACAAATGGAACAAGCAGCAGGGCCTTTATATCTACCGCGCCGATCGCCTTGTGCAGTGGGGCGGTTGGAGCGGCATCCGCACTATCGACGAGCACTTGAAGCTCGCCCGCGCTTCGCTGGACTTCGATACGCCCTTGGACGAGGCCTTCAATATCAACGTCGCGAAGATGCGCGTCACCTTGCCCAGCGAGCTCAAAAAGATGCTGACTCGCCCAGTCAACGAGCTGTGCATCGCCGCTGACGCCGCCTACCGCAAGGGCGAAGCTCGCCACGTGAAGCCTGAGCCGATCGAGCAGATGCAAAAGCACGACTTCGGTGGCTACGAGGCGGGCCAAACCATCGGCCTCAACCTGCGCGCTGCGGCCGCGCGGACCGGCCACGCTAAGGCCCTCAACGAGGTTTTTGACCTCCTTAAGAAGGAAGCTCCCGAAGTAGCGGAGTATCTAGGCTTTAATTAGTACAAGGTGGCAGGTGCGTACGCCTTCTCGTACTCACACCACTTCTGCAACGGACAATCGAAGCACCGCGGGGCTTCCGTGGTGCATACCGTCCGGGCCAACTCATACAGTCCTAAGATGGCATCACGCGAATCCGTGTTCAGGCCGAGCATGCGGGCGATGCTGAGTCGCCCGTCCGACTGCTTGTTCCGGGTCTCGGCGTCGTAGCCTTGAAAACGCCCGGTAACGCGGAGCACGCCTTTAGCGACGATTACTGCCTCACTGCTTCGCTCCTCGGCGGTCTGCTCGCTGCCGGCTAACTCCAGCGTGGAGCGCTCAACCGGCTTCAGACTCGGAAACAGCGACTCATCGATTTCCGGTGCCCAGAACTCAGAGAGATTTTTCGAGATTTCCTCGCATACCGAACGGAATTTCTTCCGGCGCACCTCGTAGCGAGGCCCGCGGAATACATCGCAGATGGTCTCGATCGTCGTCTCCGGAGGGGCCACCTTCTTGGTGCACTGTGGAAGGGACTCCATCAGCGGCCACAGCATTCGAATCTCGGTCATCTGAGCTCGTTGCAGGAAAATCTCACCCAGCAAAACGAGCCACCGGTTGCCCGAGCGAAGCCATGGCTGAGTCAGGTCGCGCTCGTTGGTGTTTCGGTACCACTCGGCCAGCGCGGCCGAGGTGTCCTTCGAAGACCACTCCACGCGGTTGTCAGCGGCTAGCGAATCTAAGACTGCGGTACCCACTGCGGTCCCCAAACGAACGGGCACGGCATTGCCGATCTGTTTGAAGGCGGCGCTGGGAGGACCGCTAAAACGGAAATCGTCTGGGAAGGTCTGGAGGCGTGCGGCCTCTCGGACCGTTAGTGTCCGCGGCTGACGGGGATGGATAAAGCCGTACCCATCCTTAGCGATGTGTGCGGTAATGGTCCGCGACAGGTCGTTTTCGTCCAGACGCTTGTACTTATCGTTGAAAATGTCGGATCGATAGCGCTGCAGATGCTCGGGAAGATCCGAGTACTTCGTTTCCGACGTCATCAATTCGAAGGCGACCCGATCATCTTCGCGGACCGGACGAGTGATGTGGTCGTAGAGCCGGTTCGCCTCTTCCGCCGGCACGTTCCTACGAATGTATTTCTGGAAATCCGTGCGCGGGCCGTCGTATTCGATCCAGCCCTCGGCGCCACCCTCCGGACGCCACCCGCCTTCGACGGACGGCATATCGCCGATGGCGTTCCAGACGGAGACCTTCTTCGAGGCTTCCGCCGGCCACGCGAACTCGACCCCGCCTCGCAGCGCGACCAAAATCAAACGCTGCCGGAACTGCGGTACGCCGTAGCGCCACGCATCGAGTACACGCTCTTCGACGCTGTATCCGAGCTGCTCTAGTTCCTCAATCATGCTTCGGATAATGAACATCTCACTGTCCAAAGCCATGTCCGGGACGTTTTCCATAATCACGGCGCGAGGTTGTGCAATTTGCACGACTTCCAGATAAGCGCGCCACAGGTTGCGACGCTGATCCTCCGGATCGCGCAGACCTTTTTCGATGAGGTTACGGATGCCGTTACGGCCGGCTTTAGAGAATGGCTGGCAAGGCGGGCCGCCTGCCAATACCTCGATGCCTGCTTCCTTCATGAGAGAGCCAATTCGCTCCACACTCTCCTTGGATGACATGTCCCATGACACGGTCATACCGGGGAAGCGTGCGGCGTGGGTTTCTACCGCGTACTGGTAGTGGTCAACTCCCACGACCATTTCGATGCCGGCATCGGTCAGCCCCTGACTGAGTCCGCCGGCGCCACAGAACAAATCAATACCCAAGATGGCGCCTTCGGCACGGCGCCCCGCGCAGTACTCAATAAGCTCCTGCTCAGTTTCGCAGTGCGCAGGGTGCGGCGGAAGCTTCACGTACGGTCCCCGTACTTGCTTTACCGCATACTCATCTTTCGCCTTCACCCAAACTAATGTAGCGATATTCTCCCTAGAAACGAAATCCCCAGGCCCCCAAAAATCTCCATTAAGCTGCGATAATTCTTCTCATTACGAGCGATTAGCGCTGTGACCTGGCCGAAGAGCTCACCTGCCCATCCCCCGTGCCGGGAAAGAAAAATTAACTTTCTTCCAAAAATTAACGTGACGCACGGCACATCGGAGTACAGTGACTTCCATCACTGTTCCCTAGTGTCGCCCGTGAAGGAGTGCGTCATGGAAGCTGACCCTGCTGCCCGTCCGGTTGGTGCGTCCGGTGGCTCGCCGGCTGCTGATGAGGGCCAACAGAAGGTTCGCTGGACCCTGGTGGGGCCCGGCCTGGTGGCGGCGGCCACCGGCGTGGGCGCGGCGGACATGGTGGCCACGATGATTGCGGGCCAGCGCTACGGCTTTGCGCTGCTGTGGGCGGTCATCCTGGGCACGTTCATGAAGATCGTGCTCGTGGAGGGCGTGGGCCGCTACAGCCTGGCCACGGGCAATACCATCTTCCACGGCTGGCGGGAGCTAGGCCCGTGGACGACTTGGTACTTCGCGCCGTACATCGTGATTTGGGGGCTGGTCTACGGGGCCGCGGCGATGTCGGGCACCGGCCTGGCGCTGTCCGCCCTCTTCCCCGGCACGAGCCTGAACATGTGGGCCATCGGCACCGGGCTGGTCTGTTTCGCGCTGACGTGGCTGGGCCGCTACCAGCTCTTTGAGCGGATCTCCGCGGTGCTGGTGGGCATCATGTTCGTCACCGTCGTGGGCGTCGCCGCGATTACCGCGCCCAACCTGCCCGGGATCATCGCCGGACTGGTCCCCACCGTCCCGGATGGATCGTTCGTCTACGTGCTCTCCATCGCCGGCGGCGTGGGCGGCACTATTACCCTGGCCGCCTACGGCTACTGGCTGCGCGAGAAAAAGTGGTACACCCCGAAGTGGATGAAGGTCATGCGCCTGGACAACTCGGTGGCCTACCTCGTCACCGGCATTTTCGTGCTCGCCATGCTGGTGCTGGGCGCGGAACTGCTCTACAGCGCCAACGTGGCGGTCTCCGACAACGACGAGGGCCTGGTCGACATGGCCGACGTCCTGGAGGCCCGCTACGGGACCGTCCTGTCCAAGGGCTTCATCGTCGGCTTCTTCGCCGCCGCGTTCTCCTCCTGCCTGGGCGTGTGGAACGGGGTGTCCCTGATGTTCGCCGACTACATCGGCCACCTCAAGAAGCTGCCGCAGGACGACCCATCCACCAAGACCGGCGGCAGGTACTACCGCGCCTACCTGGTCTGGCTGACCTTCCCGCCGATGCTACTTCTGCTGCTGGGCAAGCCCACCGGACTCATCATCACCTACGGGGTCCTCGGCGCGCTGTTCATGCCTTTCTTGGGGCTGACCCTCCTGGTACTGCTCAACACGAAGCTCACGCCGAAGCGCTGGCGCAACGGCTGGATTGTCAACACCCTCATGGCGGTCATCTCCGTCGCCTTTGTCTACCTGTGCATCACCCAGGTCGCCGGACTCTTTAGCTAAAGGCCCCTAGCCAATCTGCACCTTGGTCGAGCAATCAATCTTGGCGTACGGACGGCCCTGGTTGTCCACCGAGGTCAGCGCGTAGTTTCCGCCGTAGGCGCGGCAGCCGTTGTAGGTATCCGGCGCGGGTGCGGCGGGGGCTGGTGCGGCGGGAGCTAGTGCGGCCGGGGCATCGTTGGCCGGCGCGGGGTTGGCCGGCGCGGGGTAATCGGCGGTGTTGGGGCGGGCGGACTCGTTGGTTAGGCGGTGGGCTTCTTCCTGGCGTTCTTTGTCGCGCTCGGCCTTCTCGACCGCGTCGGCGCGCTCATCGTGGAGGCGTTCCTCGGCCTCGTCGAGTTCGGCGCGGCGTTCGGCCAGGATGGTGTTGAGGCGATCGACCAGGTAGGTGCCGTAGAAGGCGTTGCGGGCGCCGCCCTCGATGGCGTCCAGATCGGCGCGGCGGGCGGCGGTGCCGGCCAGCAGCTTGTCGATGGCAGCTACCTCGTCGCCGGAACCATAGGTCGTGGTTGGGGACGAGCTCAGCGCGGTGGCAGCTTCGCCACCGTCGGTGGCGAAGCACTCGGGATCCACGTCGAAGATGCCGCGGCGGTCCTGCTGGGCGGCATCGACGGCCACCTGGACGGGCGGGTAGAACTTCCGCTTCTCACCGACCACCATGGCCGCAGCCAGGCCTTCCTCCGCGATGCGCGCGTTGACCAGCTCATCGTCCAGGAAGACGCCGGCCAGCTCACGGCCGTATTTGTCCTGGTGCTCGACGTCGTATTCCAGGCGCACGGCGGTGCCGGCGGGCAGGAGATCGGCCAGGAAATCGCGGGCTTCCTCCGCCAGGCAGTCGGCGGGGCGGCCGTCGCGGGCGAGCTCCGGGGTGTCGATGTTGAGCAGGCGGACGCGCTTGTCGCCGTCGGCGGTGTGCACGTCGATGGTGTCGCCGTCGATGACGCGGTTGACGGTGGTTTCCTCTTCCCCGCCGCCCAGGATGGCCACCCCGGCGACCGCGGCGAGGGCCACCCCGCCCACACCCAGAAGCGCTTTCCCGAAACCCATTGCGCAGGTCCTTTCTGTAAGTACAAAATCTTTCAGATCTTAGCCCGCCGGGGCTGTGGGGGTAGTCGGGGAATCCGTGAAACGTAACCCTATTCACAAATCGACGTGACGCGCGCTACACTGGATCCATCAGATTGTTCAACAATTTTAGGGATGGTGTTGATGTCTTCGCTTGTTATTGATCTCAACGCAGACTTGGGTGAGACGACCGCCGGCAACCCCGTGGCCGATGACGCGGCCATGCTGGAGCTGGTCTCGTCTGCCAACGTGGCCACCGGCTTCCACGCCGGGGACCCGCACTCAATCGCGCAGACGGTCCAGGCCGCGGCCCGCGCCGACGTGGTCATCGGCGCGCACGTGGGCTATAACGATGCCGCCGGTTTCGGCCGCCGCTTCATCGACTACGCCCCGGCGGAGCTGGCCGATGAGATTACTTACCAGATCGGCGCGCTGGAGGCCCTGGCGCGCGCGGCCGGCACCCGGGTGCGCTACGTCAAGCCGCACGGGGCGCTCTACAACACCATCGTGCACGATAAGGCCCAGGCCCAGGCGGTCATCGACGGCGTGCGCGCCTTCGGTGACCTGCCGCTGATGCTGCTGCCCGGCGGCGTGGCCGTAGACATGGCCGAGGACCAGGGCCTGACCGTGGTGCGCGAGGCCTTCGCCGACCGCAACTACAACGCCGACGGCACGCTGGTCTCCCGCCGCGAGGCCCACGCGGTCATGCACGACCCGCAGGCCGTGGCCGACCGCGTCCTGCAGGTGGCCCGCACCGGCTCTATCACCGCCTACGACGGCACCGAGCTGGCCGTCGATGCCCAGTCCGTGTGCACCCACGGCGACTCCCCCGGCGCCGTCGAGCTGCTGCGCGGCGTCGTGGACCTGCTGGGCCAGGAAGGCGTGGAGATTCGGAGCTTCCTCGATGTCTAACCCCACCATCCACCCGGTCGGCACGCGCGCGATGCTCATCGACTTGGACGGGCTCGACCAGGTCATGAGCTGGCACGCGGAGCTGTCCGCGCACCCGCTGCCGCACCAGGTCGACTGCATCGCCGCCGCCACCACCCTGCTGGTCACCTTCGACGCCCCGCGCGCGGCCGAGCTCGCCGCCGAGCAGCTGGCCGAGTTCCAGCCCACGAAGGCGGGCCGGCGCGAGCCGCGCACCGTGGACATCGACGTGCGCTACGACGGCGAGGACCTGGCGGACGCCGCGGAGCTACTCGGCATGTCGGAGCAAGCGCTCATCGACTGGCACACCTCCACCACCTGGACCGCCGCCTTCGGCGGCTTCGCGCCCGGGTTCACCTACTGCGCGCCGGAGGACCCCAGCCAGGCCAAGGCCGTGCCGCGCCGCCCCGACCCGCGCACGGCTGTGCCGGCGGGCGCAGTAGGCATCGCGGGCGATTTCTCCGCGGTCTACCCGCGTGTGTCCCCCGGCGGCTGGCAGCTCATCGGCACCACGAACACCCCGATGTGGGAGTCCCACGCGGAGCCGCCGGCGCTGGTCCAGCCCGGCGACCGGGTGCGCTACAACGCCGTGCGCGAGCTGCCCGAGCTGACCCGCGACCACGACGGGGCCAAGAAGTCCCCGGCGCGCCTGCCCCGCATGGAGGTCGAGGACGCCGGCCTGCTGACCCTGTACCAGGACCTCGGCCGGCCGGGCCGCGGCGACCTGGGGGTTACCCCCTCCGGTGCGGCGGACCGCGCGGCGGCCGCCACCGCCAATATCGCGGTGGGCAACCCGCGCAATGCGACGGTGTTGGAAAACATCGGCGGCATCCAGCTCAAGGCGCTGACCGACACGGTCATCTGCGTCACCGGCGCGACCGCCGTGGTGCGCGTGGGCGAATACCCGCTGCAGCTGGCCCGGCCCATCCTGGTCACCGCCGGCACCACCCTGACCGTCAGCCCGGCCATTACCGGCATGCGCTCGTACATCGCCATCCGCGGCGGCATCATCGCCGACACGGAGCTGGGCTCTTCCGCCACGGACGTGCTCTCCGGGCTGGGGCCGGACCCGGTCCGCGCCGGCGAGGTCATCGGCGTGCTGCCGCGCTCGAACGCCATGACCGACGCCCAGCTGTCCAACCCGCTGCGCGTGCGCGACGACAACGGCACCACCACCGGCGTGCTGCGCTGCGCGCTGGGCCCGCGCCACGACTGGTTCGGCGAGAACGTCCAGCAGTTCCTGGACACCGAGTGGACCGTCACCTCGGACTCGAACCGCGTCGGCCTGCGCCTGGCCGGGGATGCCACCATCGAGCGCGTCGTCGACGGCGAGCTGCCCTCGGAGGGCATGGTGGCCGGCAGCGTCCAGATCCCGCCGAACGGCAAGCCCGTGGTCTTCCTGCGGGACCACGCCGTGACCGGCGGCTACCCCGTCGTCGCCACCGTCTTGGAAGAAGATATTGATATTGCCGCCCAGCTCCCGCCCGGGGCCCGGGTCCGCTTCGAACTAGTCTCAGGAGTCAACTAACCATGGCCATTTCTGCTGTACTGATTGCTAACCGCGGCGAGATCGCCGTGCGCATCGCCCGCGTCGCCCGCGACCTGGGCATCCGCTCCATCGCCGTCTACTCCGAGGCCGACGCCGGCGCCCTGCACACCGTGGTGGCCGACGAGGCCTACGCCCTGCCGGGCAACTCCGCCGGTGAGACCTATATGAACATCCCGGCGCTGCTGGACATCGCCGTGCGCGCCGGCGCGGACGCCATCCACCCGGGCTACGGCTTCCTGTCGGAGAACTCCGAGTTCGCCCGCACCGTCAGCGCCGCCGGCCTGACCTGGATCGGCCCCGATCCGGACGCCATCGACCTGCTGGGCGACAAGATCGCCGCCCGCCGCGTGGCCGAGGAGGTCGGCGCCCCGCTGGCCCCGGGCACCTCCGATCCCATCGGCGACTGGCAGGAGGCCCGCGCCTTCGCCGAGGAGCACGGCCTGCCGATCGCCATCAAGGCCGCCTACGGTGGCGGCGGGCGCGGCCTGAAGGTCGTGGACACCATGGAAGAGATCGAGGGCGCGTTCAACTCCGCCGGCCGCGAGGCGATGGAGGCCTTCGGCCGCGCCGAGTGCTTCGTGGAGAAGTTCCTGGTCCACCCGCGCCACGTGGAGGCCCAAGTCCTGGCGGATACCCACGGCAACGTGCGCGTGCTGGGCACCCGCGACTGCTCTACGCAGCGCCGCTTCCAGAAGCTCATCGAGGAGGCCCCGGCCCCGAACCTGACCGAGAAGCAGTACCAGGGCATCATCGAGGGCTCCCGCGCCATCTGCCAGAAGGTCGGCTACACCGGCGCCGGCACCGTGGAGTTCATCGTCTCCGAGGACGGCACCATCTCCTTCCTGGAGGTCAACACCCGTGTCCAGGTCGAGCACCCCGTCACCGAGGCCGTGACCGGCGTGGATATCATCGCCGAGCAGTTCCGGATCGCCGCCGGGGAGGAGATCTCCCTCGCGGAGGATCCGGTCTCCCACGGCCACGCCTTCGAGTTCCGCATCAACGCCGAGGACATCCTCAACGGTTTTGCCCCCTGCCCGGGCACCATCGTGTCCTTCGAGCCGCCGACCGGCCCCGGCATCCGCGTCGATGCCGCCGTGCGGACCGGGTCCATCGTGCCGCCGTACTACGACTCCCTGATTGCCAAGCTGGTGGTCTGGGGACCGACCCGCCAGGTGGCCCTGCGCCGCGCCCAGCAGGCGCTGCAGGAGTTCACCGTCTCCGGCGTGCGCACCGTGCTGCCCTTCCACCGCGACATGGTCAACAACCCGGCCCTGACCGGCGAGGAGCTGGGGGTCTATACCGACTGGGTGGACCACAACTACCGCCCGTCCGCCGGCCACCAGACCGAGCAGGTGGAGGCCATCTACACGCAGCGCCGCACCGTGGCCATCGAGGTCGACGGCAAGCTGATGAACATCGGCCTGCCCGTCGAGTTCTTCCAGGCGCCCGCCGGGGCCGCTAGCTCCGCCGCGCCGGCCGGCGGCGAGGCCAAGGCCGGCTCCGCCGGGGCCGTGACCGCCCCGTTCGAGGCCAACCTGGTCGAGTGGAAGGTCGAAGACGGCGCCGAGGTCGCCGAGGGCGATGCCATCGCCACCATCGAGGCCATGAAGATGGAATCCGCGGTCAAGGCGCCCAACGCCGGCACGATTTCCATCAAGATCGACGCCGGCGAGCGCGTCACCCCCGACGACGTCATCGCCACCATCAACTAACCCCCTACCCCGCCGCGTCCCCCGGGCGGCAGTGCGGCCCCCTTTTCGCGGGGCGGTGCCGCCAAGCAGAAGGGCCAAAGTGCCCTGCTAGCCGGGGGTGCGGCATTAGACTGTTACGCATGCTTTCTCAGACCGTCGCGGCGGACCTTAGGGACGCCATCTCCCGGGGCGAGTACCAGCCGGGCGAGCAGCTCAGCGAGGTCAAGGTGGCCGCGCGCTTCGAGTGCTCCCGCAACACCCTGCGCGAGGCCTTCGCCCGGCTGACCGCCGAGCGGCTGGTGGAGCGCATCCCCAACCGCGGGGTTTTCATCGCCACCCCGGACCGCGCCTATATCCAGGATCTCTTCCGCGCCCGCGCCGCCATCGAGCCCTCCGGGGTGCTGTGGGGCGAGTTCGCAGACGCCGACGCGCTGGTCGCGCTGACCGAGTCCGCCCGCGCTTTCGCCGCCCGCGGCGAGCACCAGGAGGTCTCCAACATCAACCAGCGCTTCCACCGGGCGCTGGTGGCCGCGCTCGGCTCGCCCACGCTGGACGAGCAGATGGGCAACCTGCTCGCGCGCATGCGCCTGACCTTCCTGCTGGTCATCCCCCGCTACCCGCTGCTGCACGCCGATCACATCGACGGCAACGTGCAGCTGGCCGGCCTTATCGCCCGCGGCGAGCGCCGCGCGGCCGCCGATCTCTCGCACGCGACGCTGCGCGCGACCTGCGAGAAGATTCTGGCTGTGGTTTAAGGCCGTGTTTTAGGCCGGCGGCCTAGGGCACCTGGTAGCCCAGGTCGCGGGCGTCGGTGACCAGCATCTGCCCCGGCGCGTGGGTAATCGCCAGGCGCGGCGCCGAGTTCATCACCACCGCCTGCGGGGTCACCCCGCAGGCCCAGAAGACCGGGATATAGCCGGCAGGCACGTCGATGGCCTCGCCGAAGTCGGGCGCGTCCAGGCTATCGATGCCAATCGCCGCCGGATCCCCCACGTGCACCGGCGCCCCGTGGACGCCGGGGTAGCGGGAGGTAATCCGCACGGCATCGGCTACCTGGGAGGCCTTAATAGGCCGCATGGAGACCACCATCGGCCCGCTAAAGACCCCGGCCGGGTTGGTGGCAATATTCGTGCGGTACATGGCCACGTTCTTGTCCTGGGCGATGTGGGGGATCTCCACGCCGTTGTCCAGCAGGGCGGTCTCGAAGGTGAAGGAACAGCCGATGAGGAAGCTGACCATGTCCGGGGTGTAGAAGGAGGTGGCATCGGCAGTTTCCTGCGTTAGCTCGCCGTTTTCGAAGACGCGGTAGCCCGGGATGTCGGTGCGGATGTCCCCGCCGGCCAGCAGGTCCGAGGTGTGCTGGCCGGCCTCCAGCACGCCCACGATGGGGCACGGCTTGGGGTTGCGCTGGGCGAACAGCAGGAAGTCGAAGGCGTATTCCTGGGGTACGGCCAGCAGGTTGGCCTGCATATAGCCGCGGGCCAGCCCCGAGGTCGTCGGCAGCGGGTGGTGGCGGGCGAAGGCGCGCACCTCCGCCGGGGTCGAATTCGGGTTGAGTTGCTGGGTGCCTTCCGGTGCCATGGGGTGGCCTTCCTTCTTGTTATTTCGCTGGGGTGCTGGGATTAGGGTGCTGGGCCTAGGGCGCTGGGACTAGGGTGCTGCCGCCTAGGACCAGAGGGCGGCGATGCCGCTGAAGGCCATCACGCCGATGAAGATGGTCAGGAACCAGGCGAGGACGCCCAGGACCAGCAGCCAGGTCGGGTACTTGTAGCCCTGCAGCAGGTCGCGGCGGCGCCAGGCCACCCACATCACGATGGCGAAGCCGATGGGCAGGATGAGGCCGTTGATGGCTCCGGCGAAAATCAGCAGGGTCTGCGGGGCGGAGTTCAGCACCACGAAGGCCACCGCACACACGGCGATGAAGGCGACGGTGGCGAAGTTGCGGACCTTGTCGCTGGAGTTCTGGGAGGTCACGAAGGACACGGAGGTGTACGCCGCGCCGATGACCGAGGACAGGCCGGCTGCGAACAGGACCACGCCGAAGGCGCGGAGGCCGAATTCGCCGGCGGCGTGCTGGAAGGCATCGGCAGCAGTGTTGTCTTCAGACAGGGTGACGCCGGTGGCGACCACGCCCAGGACGGCCAGGAAGAGCAGCACGCGCATGATGCCGGTGATGATGATGCCGGAGACCGAGGTGTAGGTGATGCTCTTGACGTTCTCGACGCCGGAGTAGCCGGTGTCGATCAGGCGGTGCGCGCCGGCGAAGGTGATGTAGCCGCCCACGGTGCCGCCGATGATGGTGGTGATGACAAACGGGTCGATGGTCTCCGGGGCCACGGTGTTTTTGAGGGCCTCGCCCAGCGGGGGCTGGGAGACGATCGCCACGTAGAGCATGAGCAGGATCATGATGGCGCCGAGTGCGGCCACCAGCCGGTCCAAGGCCATGCCGGCGCGCTTGGACAGGAAGATGAAGATGGCAATGGCGGAGGCGATCAGGCCGCCCCAGCGGGCGTCGAGGCCCAGCATGGCGTTCATGCCCAGGCCGGCGCCGGCGATGTTGCCGATGTTAAAGACCAGGCCGCCAAAGAAGACGAAGGCGGCCAGCACCCAGCCGAGCCCCGGCAGGACCGTGTTGGCCAGGGTGTTGGCGCGCATGCCGGACACACACAGCACGCGCCAGACGTTGAGCTGGATGGCGATGTCAACGATGATCGACACCGCGGTAGCGAACGCGAAGGCAGCGCCTATCTGGACGGTAAAGACAGAGGTCTGGGTCAAAAAGCCCGGGCCGATGGCGGAGGTCGCCATGAGGAACATGGCACCCGCCATGGCGCCAATCCCCTTCGAGGCCGGGGACTTCTTCTTGGCGCCCGCGGGGGAGGCGGCGGCATCGGCAGCCGGTTGGGTGGTGCCTGCGGCCTGGGCGGAACCCTGGGCGGGGCCCTGGTTGTCGCTCTGGTTGCTGTGGGCGGGGCCCTGGTTGGAGTCCCGGCCTGGGGTCGAGCCGGTGTGAGAAGTGGATTCGGGTGTCTGTGCACTCATTGTTTTCCCTCCGCGATATAGGTCACACAGGTTTGTGATGCGCATCATCTTAGGGGGTTGTTGAACAATATGTAAAGGCGAACCCCACCCGCCTAACCCCGTGGGCATCGTGGGTACCCCGGGGGAGGCAGTTGGCTGGTGGTTGGTGGGCGGTTGGTTGGCGGTTGGTGAGCGCTGGCAGGTTAGTGCCTACCCCGGGGAACGGGCCCGGATGCCCGTACGGTTTACTAGTAGGCATGGAACCCGTCGATCTCGCCGCGCTGGTAGGTACAGAATCGCGTACTTACCGATCGCGAAAGGTCACCCCGCAAATGCACAACGCGCCGGTGCACGTGGCCATCGCCATGTGGGACATCCCCTGGAAGTCCGCCGCCGAGGGCAAGCTCAACGGGTGGGTCATCGCCGTGGATGCCAAGCCCGGCCCGCGCTTCGTCCGCACCGGGCGCACCACGGAGGAAGACACCGTGGGGCCCGTGATGCGCGACCTCAACGACGCCATCAGCGGCATCCGCAGCTTCAACGGCGCCAAGAAGAAGGTATGGTGCAACGTCGGCCGCCGCCGCGGGGCGCTGCGCCTGGAGCTGGAGAAGCAGGGCTACCTGGTCACGGGCAGTTTCTCCGAGTACAACCGCGCCTGCCCGCGGGCCAGCAAGCTGCGCACCGTCGAGGAGACCAAGGCCAAGCGCCAGGGCAAGCGCAACGGGCAGTCCCCCAAGCGCAAGCCCACTCCCCCGCCCGCCACGGAGGCTCACTGGTGGCCGCAGTTCTCCGACTTTTCTAACGCTAACGATGCCACCCCCACCCGCATCGCCACCGATGCCTCCTCCGACACCAACATCAAGGGCGCGTCGTGTTTCGTCGCCAGCAACGGCGACTACCAGCTACTTACCCGCCGCACGAAGGCCTCCACGGACGAGCTCGAGCTCGAGGCCCTCACCCTGGCCTTGAAGTACCTCGTGCACACCGATGCCACCGACGTCCTCATCGAGAGCGACAGCCAGGCCGCCCTACGCGCCGTCGATTACATCACCGGCCAGGGCAAGCTCGGCAAGCGCTGGCGCGGCATCCACCCGGGCGCGCTCTCCCGCTTCCAGCAGGCCTGGAAGGACAACCAGGGGCAGCGCAGCATCACCTTCCGCCGCGTCATGGGACACTCCGGCGACCCGCTCAACCGCGCCGCCGACAAGATCGCCATCATGGGGCTGCGCGCCATCGCCTACCGGCAGAAGGAGGTTCGCGACACCCTGGCAGAGGGCATCGATAAGGCCCTGCAGGAAGCCGCAAAGGACGCCCACAAGCGAGCTGCGTCGCGCCTGCCCGAGTCGGTGACGCGAGAGTCTGAGGCTGGTTCTCGGTCCGGTTCTGGGACTGGGTCTGGTGCTGGTGCTGGTGCTGGGTCTGGGGCTGGTGCTGGGTCTCGGGCTGGTGCTGGGTCTGGCTCCGGCGCGCGGAATAAGCGGCGACGGGGCGGGCGCCGCGGGGGACGTCGTCGCGGTGGGCGCCGACGCGGAAGTCCGGGCGCGGGGTCTGGGGCCTAGGTTTTCGGGGGCTGGTTCTGGGGCAGTTTTGGGGCCTGTTTGGGGCCTGCTTTGGGGCCTGTTTGAGGCTAGTTTGAGGCTAGTCGGGGCGGCCTTCGAGGCGGTGCCGGAGGCGTCGCCAAGCGATGCGCAGCGCAGAATGCGGCGTCGCGGCGAGCTCACGGGCATAGTTTTGTAGTTTGTGGCCCTTCGGGGTCGGCGCGGCGACCGTGTGAATAGGAATCTTGAGGTGCCAGGCCCAGAGACGGGTGCGCAAGATGTGGAAGTTGCTGGTGACGACGGTCATCGTCGAGCCGCGGGGTACCAGGCGCGCGGAATTTTCGAGGTTTTCGTTCGTACTGGTGGCCAGGGGCTCCAGGATGATGCGCTCCGGGTCGATGCCTTGGGCGGTGAGGTAGTTGTGCATCGGGAGCGCTTCCCCGTGCCCGCTGACCACGATGGGGGCTTGGGGGTATGCCTCGGCGAGGCGGGCGGCGGTGGCGAGGCGGGCGCGGAGCAGCGGTTCGGGGCGGCCGGCGGTGGTGCGGGAGCCGAGGACGACGATGGGGGCCGTCGGGTCAAGTGATGGTCGCCGGGAGGCTTCTCCGCCGTCGTTTTTGAACATAAGAATTAGGATACTTGAGGGCATTTGGCGGCCCATTCGGCGCCGTTAATGCCTATTTCTGCCAGAGGTTACCCCCGTTTTACTAACAATGTGACCATCTAGAACAAAGTTTTGCTTTAGGGGTTGCGTGGGGTGGTTGCGTGAATAGGATTGATGTCGTAAGGAACAAAGGTTCGAGCACCTCAAGGGGGTGAAGATCATGACCAAAGCGACGCAATCCATTGCCGAATGTGTAGCCGAAATCGAACAGGCATACTCCCGCCTGCACGCCGCCGTCACGGAGGTGGACTCGGTGTACTTTGGTGAGATCTACCCTTATTTCGAGAAGCTCGCTGCCCTCTCGGGCACCATCACTACTATCGATGCCGCCTTCGCGTTCATCGCCGAACGCGACGACGCCGGGCGCCACGTCAACTCCACGCGGGCGATGGACTACCTGATGAACCGGCTGGGGCTGTCCTACGGTGAGGCGAAGGACCGGCTCCGCAACGGGCAGACCATCTTCGGGACCGCTCCCCTGTCGGATCCGCCGCCCCTGCAGGACCCGCCGGAGGATGCTGAAGCGGGCGCCGGCAATGGCGCCGCTGATGGTTCGGCTGACGGTTCTGCTGCTGATGGGGACGCTGCGGCCGCCGCACAGGCAGAAGAAGAGCGCCGGAAGCAGGCCGAGGAGCGCCGCAGGAAGGCCGAAGAAGAGGCTCGTATTCGCCGGGAACGCGAGGAAAAGGCCCGCGCCGAGGCGCAGCGCAAGCTGCGGGAGAAGGAAGCTCTTCGCGGGCGCTACCTGTCCATCATCGACCGCGAGCTCAAGCACCTGAACGCGCACGCCACCCCGGGCCCGAACGAGCTGCGCAACAAGGCCATCGACGAGGCGAAGAAGCGAAATCTGAAGGACTTCGCCCAGTGGTTGCGCCGCGAGGTCCGTGCGGCGAATGCGCGCAGCCGGGATCCCTTCGGCAACCGGGACCGGTTCGCCGCCACCCGCAAGCGTCATTTGGAGTTCAGCCCCGCGGATGCCGACGGCGGCGTCCACGTCAGCGGTTACCTGGATGGCGCCACCGCGGCGCTGATGAGCCAGGCCTTCGCGACCGCCACGCGTCCGGGCACCCCGGACCTGCCGCCGGAGGAAGACAAGCGTAACTACCGCCAGCGGATGGCGGACCAGTTCACCGCAATTTTGCAGGAGTACCTCGGCTCGCGCGAGAAGGCGCACCCCGGCCTGGGCTCCATCATCATCTCCGGAACGGTCGAGGACTTCGAGAACCTCAAGGCGGATTCCCTGCTGCCCACCAACACCGGGCACTCGCTGACCCCGCTGGACATTATCCGACTCGGGGCCGCGGCTAGTGATTACCTCTGCATCATGGACTGCGAGGACTTCCAGCCGCTGGCGCTAGGTCGCTCGAAGCGGACGGCGAGCTTCATGCA
Organism: Corynebacterium sp. 32222D000AT; assembly: GCF_053546955.1. Lineage (NCBI taxonomy): Bacteria > Bacillati > Actinomycetota > Actinomycetes > Mycobacteriales > Corynebacteriaceae > Corynebacterium > Corynebacterium sp. 32222D000AT. The sequence continues at coordinate 41,379 of NZ_JBPPVW010000012.1, forward strand.
GAAGCTGGCGCTGATTGCCTCCGAGCTGGTTTGCTCCCACCCCGGGTGCGACCGGGCCGCCAATGCCTGCGATGTCCACCATCTGCAGGCCTGGTACTACGGCGGGGTCACGGACATACACAATCTGACATTGTTATGCCGCTCCCATCACGTCAATAACAACGACAGACAAGATGGCAGAGGAAACATGGGCCATGCGGCCAGGGATCCTCGCAGCGGAAGGGTCGGGTTCGTCAGGCCCGGAAGTAGCGACGTCGAATGCAACGAATCAGTCGCCGCCCAAGAGGCCGCCGGGTATAAGCTCCGAAGGCAAACCGCGGCCGCTAGTTAAGACGGCCTAGTTGAAACAGTAGTGAGTGCCGGTAGTAGATGTCTGTAGTGGATACATGGATACCGGTAGTGGAGCCTGCCCGCGGCTAGATCAATGGGATCCGTGTGAGATCCGTGTGGGTTCCGTGTTAGTCACCCAGCAGTTTCCGGCGGAGGTTTGCGTCCTTTTCCTCCACCGAATCTGCCATGTCCTGCTGGTATTTGCTCATCTTCTCGATCAGCTGGGGATCGCCCGCGCCCAGGATCCGGACGGCCAGGAGGCCGGCGTTCTTGGCGCCGCCGATAGAAACGGTGGCGACCGGTACCCCTCCCGGCATCTGGACGATGGACAGCAAGGAATCCAGGCCGTCGAGCTCCTTCAGGGCCCGCGGGATACCGATGACCGGCAGCGGGGTGGCCGCCGCGACCATGCCCGGCAGGTGGGCCGCCCCGCCCGCACAAGCGATGATGGCCTGCAAGCCGCGGGTGTGGGCCTGCTTGGCGTAGGCGAGCATCTTCTCCGGAGTGCGGTGGGCCGAGACGACGCCGACCTCAAAGGGGACGCCAAATTCGGCCAGCACCTGGGCGGCCGGTTCGACGGTGGGCCAGTCGGAATCGGATCCCATGATGATGCCGACGCGGGCCTGGGTGTTCTCTGGGGTAGCGGTCATGCTGTGGGGCACTCCTTTGGTGAGTTTTGGGTTCTGGGTGCTGGGTTCTGGATCCTGGGGCCTGGATCCTGGGGCCAGGTTCTGAAGGCCGGGGCAAAGGTACGCGGGGCCTGAAGGCCGGGGTGAAGGTGCGCGGGGCCCGAAAGAAGCTGCCGGGCCCCGGTGGCCTAGTCGTCCCAGCGGGCGTTGACCAGGAAGCCGGCCGCCAGGCGGGCCTCGTGCCGGGTCTGCTCCGCGTCCTGGCCGGTCAGGTTGACGTGGCCAATCTTGCGGCCCGGGCGGTGGCCCTTGCCGTAGAGGTGGATCTTGGCCTGCGGGAAGCGGCGGTGGACCTCGACGGCGCGCTGGGCCATCGGCATCTCCGGATCCTCCTCGGCGCCCAGGACGTTGGCCATGACGGTGACCGGGGCGGTCGGGGTGGTCGACCCGAGCGGGTAATCGAGGACGGCCCGCAGGTGCTGCTCGAACTGGGAGGTCACGCAGCCATCCTGGGTCCAGTGGCCGGTGTTGTGGGGGCGCATCGCCAGTTCGTTGATGGCGATGTCTTCCTCGCCGGCATCGTTGGTGAAGGCGAAGAGCTCGACCGCAAGGACGCCGGTGACGCCGAGTGACTCGGCGACCAGGACGCCCAGTTGGGAGGCGCGGGACTCGAGGGCGGAGCTCAGCCCGGGGGCCGGGGCGACCGCCTCGGAGCAGATGCCGTCGCGCTGGACCGACTCGGTGATCGGCCAGGAAGCGGTCTGCCCCGACGGGGTGCGTGCCACCAGGGCGGACAGCTCGCGGGTCAGGGCGACCTTCTTCTCCGCCATCAGCGGGGTGCCGGCATCGAGGAGCTCGCTGACCAGGTTGACCAGCTCCTCCTCGGTGGAGGGGAACCAGACGCCCTTGCCGTCGTAGCCGCCGCGGCGGGCCTTCAAGCAAACCTGGCCGGAGGTGGCGGCCCAGAAAGAGGTGGCATCGTCAGTGCTGGTGATTTCGGCGAACTCCGGGACCGGGGCGCCGAGCTCCCGCAGGCGGCGGCGCATGACGAGCTTGTCCTGGGCGTTGACCAGGGCGGACGGCACCGGCTGCACGTTGTAACCGGCCTCGATGAGGGCCTCCAGGTGCTTGTTCGGGACGTGCTCGTGGTCGAAGGTGACCGCGTCCGCGCCCTCGACGGCCCGCAACAGGTCGTCGTAATCGGTGTAGTCGCCCACCACCACGTCGGCGCAGACCTGCGCTGCCGACGAATCAGGGCTGCCGGCCAGCAGGCGCAGCGATTGGCCCAACTCGATGGCGGCGGTCTGCATCATCCGCGCCAGCTGACCGTCACCAATGACGGTGACCACTGGCATACCGGGGGCATGGGCTTGGGGATTTCCAGCTTGTTCACTCACGTTTTCAATCCTAGCGCGGCGCCGGCGGCTCGCGTGTCACCCCAGGAAACCGGGCATGACGGTACCCCAATTAGCTAGTAGCGGGCCGCTAGCGCCAGATGGGCGATCGCAGCGCCCGCAGCTGATCCCCGATGGCAGCCTCGACCTTCTTGGTCTTCGGCACGTCCGGGAAATACAGGGCCTGGTCGTAGCCGCGGATCGCCAGCGAAATCCCGCCCCGGCGACGCCGGGCGCCCACGATGTCGCGCAGGGGAATCGAATCCGTCCGGCCGCCCAAGCGGGCCGCCCGGGCGATGACGCGGCGGTCCGTGACGATGAAGCGCTTCCGGCGCGAACGGATCACCGGCAGCACGAAGCGCCACACGCTGAGCGCTCCCCACAACACGACCAGCGCGTTGCGCAGGCGCAGGTCCGCCCCCTGCGCGTCCAGCCAGCCGATGGCTATCCAGCACACCCCCGTAATCAGGATGAGCTCCAGCAGCGGGAAGACGAGCGTGCGGAACGGCGCGGTCACGTCGACCCGCTTGGCCTCACCGGGCCCCATCGTCATATATCCCATAGCGCCCTAAAGCTTACCTGGGGTGGCATCGGCGGCGAAGGGCGGTGGAGGTTTCTAGCGCTGCGGCCGCAGGTGGGTCACGTCGCCGGCCGAGTAGTACTCGCCGCCCACGTTGATGCGGCCGTCGTCGGCAACGCCCTCGACGATGCCCTCCACATCACCCGTCGGCGCCTCCAAGCGCACCTCCTGGCCAATCGACGAGCACACCGCGCGGTAGTCCCGCATCAGCTGCGGGTCCTGGTTCTGCCACTGCGCGATGCGTCGGCGCAGGTTGGTCAGCAGGTCAATCGCCAGCTGGGTGCGGTCCGTGTCGCGGCCCTCCAGCGCTAGCGATGTCGCCTTCTCAATCGGCAGGTCCTCCCGGGTCAGGGTGACGTTCAGGCCCATGCCCAGCACGACGCGGGCGCTCGGGGCGGCGCCGGCCTCGGTCTTGGGGGCCACCTCGGCCTTGTTGATTTCGGCCTTGTTGACCTCTGCCTTGTTGACCTCGGTCTTGGGGGCCACCTCAGCCTTGTTGATTTCGGCCTTGTCGATCTCGGCCTTGTTGATCTCAGCATCGCCGGACTTGAACTCGCCGGTGGCCTTGCCCGATTTGAACTCGCCGCCCTTGAACTCGCCGGTCTTAAATCCGCCCGACTTGAAGGCGGCGCCGACCGGGCCGGCTTCGGCGAGGATGCCGCAGAGCTTGTTGCCGTCGATGTGGACGTCGTTCGGCCACTTCAGGACGGAACCCTCGACGGTGTCGGTCACCGCCAGGCCGCCCGCCAGGGGCAGGGTACCCAGGTGCTCGAGGGAATCCGGAAGCAGCAGGACCGAGAAGATGAGCTGCTTGCCAGCCGGGGCGACCCACTTGCGGCCCAGGCGTCCCTTGCCGCTGACCTGCTCGTTGGCGAGGAGGACGGTGCCGTCGGCGACATCGTTAGCCCCCATCAGATCCGTGTTCGTGGATCCCGTCTGTTCCTTGTAGTCGACGGTGCTGTAAAGCCCGGACAGCGCGGCGCGGATGCGGTCCAGGTCCAGATCACTGCTGGGGTGCACGGCATCGTTGTGCTCAGTATTGTTTCGCTCAGTCATAACCCAAACAATACCCGCCGGGCCCGCGATCCCAGCGGCTGCGAGCGCCGCCGGGCCCGCGATCCCAGCGGCTGCGAGCGCCGCGGGGCCCACTACCCCCGGCGTGGGGGCAAGAACCCAAAAAACTATTCTTCCGGACGTTGGTGAATATAACCTGAAATACACCTACTGTTTTCCGAAAGGTAAATCACTATGATGCAGTCACCTTCCCGGCGCACCGTGCGCAACGGCGTCATCGCCAGCACCGCCGCCCTCGCCCTGGCGCTGACCGCCTGCAGCTCCGACTCCGGCAGCTCCAACGCCGACGGTTCCGCCACCGAGAACACCGACGGCCGTGGCCCCATCACCTTCGCCATGGGCAAGAACGACACGGACAAGATCCAGCCCATCATCGAGAAGTGGAACGAGGAGCACCCCGAGGAGAAAGTCACCCTCGAAGAGCTCGCCGGTGAGGCCGACGCCCAGCGGGAGACCCTCGTGCAGTCCCTGCAGGCCGGCAACTCCGACTACGACGTCATGGCCCTCGACGTCGTCTGGACCGCCGACTTCGCCGCCAACCAGTGGCTCGCCCCGCTGACCGAGGACCTGGCCGTCGACACCGACGGCCTGCTGCCGGCCACCGTCGAGTCCGCCACCTACAACGACACCCTCTACGCCCTGCCGCAGAACACCAACGGCCAGCTGCTCTACCGCAACACGGAGCTCGCCCCCGAGGAAGTGTCCACCTTCGACGACGTCAAGTCCGCCTGCGAGGCGCTCAAGGACGACACCGACTGCCTGACCACCCAGCTCAAGCAGTACGAGGGCCTGACCGTCAACACCGTCGGCTTCATCGAGGGCTGGGGCGGCAAGGTCCTGGCCGACGACGGCACCATCACCGTCGACTCCGCCGAGGCCAAGGAGGGCCTGCAGGCCCTGGTCGACGCCTACGAGGACGGCACCATCTCCCCGGATTCGACCGCCGCCACCGAGGAGGAGACCAACCTGGCGTTCACCGAGGGCAAGTCGGCCTTCGCCATCAACTGGCCGTACATGTACACCAACGCCGAGGAGTCCCCAGAGACCCAGGGCAAGTTCGAGGTCCAGCCTCTGGTCGCCAAGGACGGCGTGGGCGTGTCCACCCTGGGCGGCTACAACAACGGCATCAACATCAACTCCGAGTACAAGGCCACGGCCCGCGACTTCATCGAGTACATCATCAACGAGGAGAACCAGACCTCCTTCGCGGAGGCCTCCTTCCCGCCGGTGCTGGCCTCCATCTACGATGACCCGGAGCTCATCGAGAAGTTCCCGTACCTGCCGGCCCTGAAGGAGTCCCTGGAGGCCGCCTCCCCGCGTCCGGTCTCCCCGTTCTACTCCGCCATCTCCAAGGCCATCCAGGACAACGCCTACGCCGCCATCACCGACGGCAAGAGCGTTGACGATGCCACCAAGGACATGAAGGCCGCCATCGAGTCTGCCTCCCAGGCCTAGACCTCCCAGGCTTAAGCCTCCCAGGCCTCAGGCCCGCCCGGCCCCGGCCGGACACCAACCTAGCGAACGATGCCCCTTCCCGTGCGGCGAGGTGGCATCGTTCGCTTTTGTATGAACACGGCGAGTTTCGAGGCTGCGTCGGGGCCGTGCGTTATGATCAGTGCCATCCTCAGTGCAAACCATTGCACGCCGCACAGCAGCGGTGATTCGCCGCAGCGTTAATTCGCAGCAGTAGAGCAAACATCAGAAAGGCCAAGCGCGTGACCGAGAAAACCGCCCAACGGCGCCGCCCCTCGCCCAAGTCTCGGGCCTGGGTGCCCGCCGGGCTCATCGCGCCCGCGATCATCGTGCTGGCGATCGTGATCGGCTACCCCGTCATCCGGGCCATCATCCTGTCGTTCAAGGGCAACCGGCAGCTCGACCCGACCACCGGGCTCTTCGTCGAGGGCCAGTTCGCCGGGCTGGACAACTACCTGTACTGGATCACCAACCAGTGCATGTCGCCGTCCGGCGTGGCCGCCACCTGCCCGCCCGGGGTTATTGCGACCGACTTCTGGCCGGCCGTGCAGATCACGCTGTTTTTTACCGTCGTGACCGTGACCCTCGAGACCATCCTGGGCATGGCCATGGCGCTCATCATGAACGGCAACTACCGCGGCCGCGGCTTCGTGCGCGCCGCCGTCCTCATCCCCTGGGCCATCCCCACCGCCGTGACCGCCAAGCTGTGGCAGTTCATGTTCGCCCCGCAGGGCGTAGTCAACTCCCTGCTCGGCACCGACATCGCCTGGACCACCGACCCCTTCTACGCCCGGCTGGCCGTCATCATCGCCGACGTGTGGAAGACCTCCCCGTTCATGGCCCTGCTCATCCTCGCCGGCCTGCAGATGATCCCGAAGGACGTCTACGAGGCCGCCCGCATGGACGGCGCCAGCCGCCTGCAGATCTTTACCCGCATCACCCTGCCGCTGGTCCGGCCGGCCCTGATGGTGGCCATCCTCTTCCGCACCCTCGACGCGCTGCGCATGTACGACCTGCCGGTCATCATGATTTCCAGCTCCTCGAACTCGCCGACCGCCACCATCTCCCAGCTGGTCGTCGAGGACATGCGCCAGGGCAACTTCAACTCCGCCTCCGCGCTGTCCACCCTGATCTTCCTGCTCATCTTCTTCGTCGCCTTCATCCTCATCCGCTTCCTGGGCGCCAACATCGCGGGCACCGCCGAGGAGCCCCGCAAACGGCGAAACCTGCCGTGGGGCCGGAAGAAGGCCCCGGGTGAGCCCGCGGCTGAGGAAGCAGCGGCATCGGCAAGCACCGCGTCGGCAGCGCCTGCCTCTGCCGTACCCGCCTCTGCCCAATCCAAGAAGGAGGCCAAGTAATGAAATCGCGCATCTCCTGGGGAACCGTGGGCCACTTCGCCGGCATCCTCTTCATCATCTTCTGGGGGCTGGCCCCCTTCTACTGGATGGTCGTGACCGCCCTGCGGCACAAGGACCACACCTTTGACACCACCCCGTGGCCGACCCACCTGACCCTGGACAACTTCCGGGACGCCCTGGCCACCGACAAGGGCAACGACTTCCTCGGGGCCCTGACCAACTCGCTGGTCATCTCCCTGGTCACCACCGCCCTGGCCGTGCTGGTGGGCGCGTTCACCGCCTACGCCCTGGCGCGCTACGATTTCCCGGGCAAGGGCATCGTCACCGGCGTCATCCTGGCGGCCTCCATGTTCCCGGCCATCGCGCTGGTCACCCCGCTCTTCCAGCTCTTCGGCGACCTGGACTGGATTGGCACCTACCGGGCCATGATCATCCCGAACATCTCCTTCGCCCTCCCGCTGACCATCTACACCCTGCTCAGCTTCTTTAGGCAGCTGCCCTGGGAGTTGGAGGAGGCCGCCCGCGTCGACGGCGCCACCAAGGCGCAGGCCTTCCGCATGATCTTGCTGCCCCTGGCCGCCCCGGCCCTGTTCACCACGGCCATCATCGCGTTCATCACCACCTGGAACGAGTTCATGCTGGCCCGCCAGCTCTCCTCCACCGACACCGAGCCGGTCACCGTGGCCATCGCGCGCTTCTCCGGGCCCTCGGCCTTCGAGTACCCCTACGCGGCCACCATGGCTGCCGGCGCCCTGGTGACCATCCCGCTCATCATCATGGTCCTGATCTTCCAGCACCGGATCGTGGCCGGCCTGACCGCCGGCGGGGTCAAGGGCTAGGCGGCCGCATGCGCCACTCCCTCCTCTGGGACACGGCCTTAGGGTTTTGCGGCTTCTTCGCCGCCTTGGCTATCCTCCAGGCCGTGGTCAACCTCTTCCGCCCCGAACCGGCGATCTGGCCCGGCCTCCTAGCCGGGGTCTTGTGCCTGGCCCTGTACGGGATCTACCGCGCCAAGCGCGCGCACCTGGCCCGGACCGGACCGAGCACCCAGCCGCACACCGCGGCCCAAAACACGGCGCCCCACAACACCGCGCCCCGAAACACCCTTCCCCAACAGAAAGACCGAGCATGAGCTGGTACCACAACGCCGTTTTCTATCAAGCCCTGGTGCACGCCTTTAAGGACGGCAAGGGCGAGGGCATCGGCACGCTCAGCGGCGTGACGGAGAAGCTGGACTACCTGCAGTGGCTGGGCATCGATTGCCTGTGGCTGCCGCCGTTTTACGCCTCCCCGCTGCGCGACGACGGCTACGACATCGCCGACTATTACGAGGTCAACCCGGTCTACGGCAGCATGGAAGACGTCGAGGAGCTCATCGCCGCCATCCACGCCCGCGGCATGCGCATCATCACCGACCTGGCGCTGAACCACACCTCCTCCGATCACCGCTGGTTCCAGGCCTCCCGGCAGGACCCGGAAGGCCCCTACGGCGACTACTACGTCTGGGGCGACGATCCGAACCGCTACTCGGAAATCCGCATCATCTTCACCGACGTCGAGGAGTCCAACTGGGCCTGGGACCCGGTGCGCGAGCAGTACTACTTCCACCGCTTCTACTCCCACCAGCCGGATCTCAACTACGACAACCCGGCCGTGCGCGAAGAGGTCAAAAACGTCATCCGCTTCTGGCTGGACAAGGGCATCGACGGCTTCCGCCTGGACGCCATCCCCTACCTCTACGAGCGCGACGGGCTGGGCGGCGAGTCCCTGCCGGAGACCATCGCCTTCATCGAGGAGATCCGCGCGCTTATCGATGCCGAATTCCCCGGCACCGTCATGATCGCCGAGGCCAACCAGCCGCCGGCCGAAACGCGCGAGTTCTTCGGTGACGGCAACCGCTTCCACATGGTCTTCAACTTCCCCGTCATGCCGCGCCTCTACCAGGCGCTGGCACTGAACTCGGCCACCCCGATCTATGAGATCATGGACTATCTCGGATCCCTGCCCGCCAGCTGCCAGTGGGGCACCTTCCTGCGCAACCACGACGAGCTGACCCTGGAGATGGTCGACGAGTCCGTGCGCGATCAGATGTACGCGGCCTACCTGCCGGACGATGCCATGCGGGCCCACCTAGGCATCGCCCGCCGGCTGATGCCGCTGATGGGCGGAGACCGCCGCAAGGTGGAGCTGATGTTTTCGCTCCTGTTCACCCTGCCCGGCGCCCCGTTTATTTACTACGGCGACGAGATCGGAATGCTGGACAACCCGGCCCTGCCCGACCGGCACGCCGTGCGCACCCCGATGCAGTGGGACGAGACCGAGCACGCCGGCTTTAGCACCCGCGCCCCGCAGCGCTGGGCCGTGGTCGGCGGGGCCTCCGTGGCCGCGCAGGCCAACAACGAGGACTCGCTGCTGCACACGGTGCGCCGCATGATCGCCGCCCGGCACGCCCACCCCGAGCTGGGCACGGCCGAGTTTGAGCCCGTCGAGACGGGCCACGAGGTGGTCCTGGGCTTCCAGCGCGGCGGCCTGCTGTGCCTGCACAACTTCTCCGCCGAACCGGTGGATCTGGGACCGGTCGACCTGGGGCCGTACGGCTACAGCTGGCTGCCGGCCGAATACCTGAGCTAGCGCTAGGCCCAGTCTGGGGCATCGCCCAGCCGCAGCTCGGAGTACTTCGCCTCCGGGGCGCTGGCCTGGTAGGGCTTGCCCGTCGGCTCCCAGACCTGGTCGGTGCTGCAGCGCACGTCCTGGGCGTCGACGTCGAGCATCGTAAAGCCCCAGACCAGCTGGCCCTGCGACTGCGGCGACAGGGTGTAGGGGCCGACCTTCTGCTTGAGCTTCCAGTGCTGCTCGGAGACGTAGTTGAAGCCGTAGGTCTGGGTCAGCACCTTGGCCAGCTCGCCCTCGCCGGTGATCCCGGCGCCGACCTCGATGGTCTGGGTGCGGGCCTGGGTCACGGTGTGGCTGACCGGCACCGGGCCGTCGGTGTTGTTGGCCACGCTGGTGGCATCGGTCTGCTTGAACCAACGCCGCTGCGCGGAGACGTAGGTGCCCATAAAACCGGGCGTCGCGCAGTGCGATCCCGGGGCGTAGTCATCGTTCCAGCGCTGCGGCAGCTCGAAATCCGCCGCCGGGGAGACCGCACCTGCCGATGCCGGGTAGCCCAGCGCCACCACCACCGGCAGGCACAGCGCCGCGAGTCCGGCGCGCCGCTTTCCCGCCATGCTTACTCGCCCCAATCAGTGTTGTCGCGGGTGGAGACCTGGACGTGGCGCTCCTTCGGTAGGGTGGCGGTGAACTTGCCGCCGTTGGGCTGCCAGGTGTGGTCGGAGCCGCAGACGGTCTTCTGGCCCTCGAAGTCGGAGACGACCCAGCCGACCTTGAGCACCGCGGTCTTGCCCGGGGCGATGTCGTACGGGCCGACCTGCTCACCGACCTCGTAGGACTGGCTGTCGGTGTAGCTGGAGGAGAAGCTGATGTTGATGAGATCCAGCAGCTTGAAGTCGATGCCGGCAGAGACGTTCCAGGTCTTGGTCTTGGTCTCCTTGATGGAGCGGGTCACTGGCAGCGGCTCATCGTTGTAGTTGGACACGGTCCAGGTGCCGGCGGAGCCGTCGAAGTAGGTGCGCTTGATGTCGACGGTCTGGCCGGTATCGCCCGGGTTGGCGCACTGCTCGCCGATGACGGTCGGGTTGGCCGGGCCCAGGTCGCGGGCCGGCAGGGCCTGGGCGGCCGGGGCGCCGGACGCGGCGGCGACGATGCCGCCGGCCAGGGCCAGGCCGGTCAGGCCGGCGAGGGCGCGGGAAGAGATTGCGTTGAATGCGTGCATGAGGAAACTCCTTGAAGTATGTGGTTTTGGGTGGCCTGGGGTTAGTAGGTGGACTGGGTGGGCACCGGCAGCGACCGGTACTCGTCCGGGGTGACGTCGACGGTGCGCTTGGCCCCGCCCGGGCTGGTGATGGTGGCCTCGGCCCAGAAGCCGCTGGGCGCCGAGGTCTGCTTGTAGTTCGAGGTCAGGCTGTACTTGCCGTCCTTGCCGCAGGTGATTTCGCGGTAGTTGATGCGGGTCATCGTCGTGCCGTACTCGACGCGCACGCGCTCCCCGGCGGCCAGGTCCACGTGGCCCAGCTCCGTGCCGACCGGCATGTAGGCGCGCTTGACGGCGCCGACGGACTCGAGCCAGCCGCGCGGGATGTCGCCGCGGTTGCCCTGCCAGTTGGTGTACGGGTGGTGCTCCGCGCCGACGACGAAGTCGGTGACCGGGGCGTACTCGTAATCCTTCTTCGACCAGTTGAGGAAGTCGGTGGAATAGCCGGGCTTCCGGTAGGTCGGCTGGACGGCGGTGATGTCCAGCGGGTACCAGGTGCGGGTGCCGGCCTCGCAGGCGTCGCCCTCATTGGGCCAGTCGTCCTCGCGCTGCGGCTCGGTGGTCGGTTCGACGACCTCGTCGCGGGCCGGATCGGCGATCTTTTCCAGGCTGGGCCCAGACACGGAGGTATAGGTGCCGTCGATGGGCTTGCTGTTCGCGCCCGGGGATCGCGAGGGGATCTCCATGGCCAGATCGGAGACGGTGCCGTCCGCCCGGATGATGTAGGCAAACGCGTAGCGCTCAGCCGGGCCGGTGCCGCGCACGACGTTTGCGCCCGGGGTGTTTTCCAGGCGGCCGTCGTTGCAGCTGACGAACATGGAGATGAAGTCTTTTTCAATGACGCCGTACTCGACGCGGAGGGACTCGCCCGGGGCCAGCTTGACCGGGCCGAAGGTTTCGGTGTCGCGCCAGCCGTTGGTCATCTTCAGGCCGATGTCGGACTTGGCGGTCGTGTTCCAACCGTTGGGCAGCTTGGCCTTGGAGTTGGCATCGATCTCGTGGTTGGTGCCCGTTTCCACCTCGGCGGTGTAGGGAACTTCCTGATCGGTGGTGTTGGTGAATTGGAGCGTGCCGTCGCTGAGGTAGCGACGCCCGGTCTCCCCGAAGCGCCACTCGGGCTCCGGGTTGTTCTTGCCGGCGGCATCGCAGGACTTGTAGAGGTTGGCAATAGGGTAGCCCTGCGGCATGGGCGGAACAGCCCGTGCCGGAACTGCGGGGCTGGCCACCAGCGGGACCAGTGCCGCCGCGACGATGGCGACGGCTGCTCGTGCCCAGCCCTTCTTCCCTACGTTTAACGCCTTGGGTGCGTGCACTATAAGGGTTCCTTGTCTTGAGAGTGCGGCCCAAGACCCCTTCACTGAACTATACGGAGATTTTAAGCTTCCCGGAAGCTCCTGCGCAAGGGCAGGCGGAAACCACGTGCTGAACCGGAGCGCCCCGGCGGCGGGCTGGGCCAGCGGCGGGGTGACATCGGCAGCGACATTGGCAGCGGCGAGTTCCCCCTAATGGGGGCAGCCCGGGCACCCGGAAGAAACGTGAGGACAATCTCATATTTGACGCGCGAGCTGCGGATTTGGTTTCTCATGCAAAATTACCGCCGGTTGGGTCTAGAATGGAGGGGACTTTTCGCACTACCATCCCTGAACATGACCATTTCCTCACATTTGACGGAACTAGACAGCTTGAACGACGCCAACACCACCGCCGGCAAGATCGCCGAGCTCAAACGCCGCCGCGCCGAGGCCGAGGCACCCCTGGGCCAGAAGGCCTTCGAGAAGGTGCACTCCCAGGAGCGCCTGACCGCCCGCGAGCGCTTGAACTACCTGCTGGACGAGGGATCCTTCGTCGAGACCGACATGCTGGCCAAGCACCGCACCACCGACTTCGGGATGGATGCCAAGCGGCCGACCACGGACGGCATCGTTACCGGCTGGGGCACCATCGACGGGCGCGAGGTGTGCATTTTCAGCCAGGACGGCACCGTCTTCGGCGGCGCCCTGGGCGAGGTCTACGGCGAGAAGATGGTCAAAATCATGGAGCTGGCCGTGACCACCGGCCGCCCGCTCATCGGCCTCTACGAGGGCGCGGGCGCGCGCATCCAGGACGGGGCGGTCTCCCTCGACTGGATCGCCCAGACCTTCTACCAAAACGTCAAGGCCTCCGGCGTCGTGCCCCAGATTTCCGTCATCATGGGCGCCTGCGCCGGCGGCAACGCCTACTCCCCCGCCCTGACCGACTTCGTGGTCATGGTGGACAAGAAATCCAAGATGTTCGTCACCGGCCCCGACGTCATCAAGACCGTCACGGGCGAGGAAATCACGCAGGAGGAGCTCGGCGGCGCCGGCGTCCACATGGTCTCCGCCGGCAACTCCCACTACACCGCCGCCACCGACGAGGAGGCCCTCGACTGGGTCCACGACCTGCTGGGCTACCTGCCGTCCAACAACCAGCAGCGCAGCCCCGTCGAGCCCTTCGAGCCGGTCACCGAGACCAGCGTCGACGACCTGGCTCTGGACGAAATCATCCCGGACTCGCCCACCCAGCCCTACGACGTCAAGGACGTCATCGCCGCTCTGACCGACGACGCCGAGTACCTGGAGATCCAGGCCGAGCGCGCCGAGAACGTCGTCATCGCCTTCGGGCGCATCGAGGGCCAGACCGTCGGGTTCGTGGCCAACCAGCCGCAGGTCTTCGCCGGCTGCCTGGACATCGACTCCTCCGAGAAGGCCGCCCGCTTCGTGCGCACCTGCGACGCCTACAACATCCCGATCGTCATGCTCGTCGACGTCCCCGGCTTCCTGCCGGGCGCGTCCCAGGAGCACGACGGCATCCTGCGCCACGGCGCCAAGCTGCTCTACGCCTACGGCGAGGCCACCGTCCCGAAGATCACGGTGACCATGCGCAAGGCCTACGGCGGCGCCTACTGCGTCATGGGTTCCAAGGGCTTGGGCGCGGACGTCAACCTCGCCTGGCCGACGGCCCAGATCGCCGTCATGGGCGCGGCCGGCGCCGTGGGATTCATCTACCGCAAGGAGCTCAAGGCCGCCCGCGAGAAGGGCGTCGACGAGCAGGCCCTGGCCAAGTCCTTCGAGCGCGAGTACGAAGACCACATGCTCAACCCGTACAAGGCCGCCGAGCGCGGGCTTATCGATGCCGTCATCCTGCCGTCCGAGACCCGCGCCATGGTGGCCAAGAACCTGCGGCTCTACGCCGACAAGTCCGTGCCGCGGCCCAGCCGCAAGCACGGCAACATGCCGCTCTAGCCCGCCCCTGGCGGGGCCGGGCTGCGGCGGTTGCGGGGACTGCTGGAAGGGGTCCTGTTTTAGGCCGGCGGCACGTTGCCGGCCATCTCAATTTCTTCCGCTACCGGGTTCCAGGCAAAGGACGCGAACGAGCTGCCCGTCGGGTTGGCGTTAGCGTCGCCGTCCTGCGGCCAGCGGTAGGTGACATCCACCTGTCGGCCCGAGGCCCGGGTAATCTCCGGGGCGAAGCCGTAGGGCTCCACGGTCGCGGTGCCCAGGTATTCGCCCTGGTGGAAGAGCATGATGTGGTAGGGCGATGAGGCCGTCGCGCCGGTGACGGTGACGGCCGCCTCCCCCGCAGCGTTGTTGGCGCCGTTGGCGTCCTCGCCGCTCGGGGAGGCGTGGTCTTGCTGTCCCTGGCCTTTCTGTTCGTTGGCAGTGACCGGGTCGGTCTCCGCGACGGAAGCCACGGGGGCCTCGCTGGCGGGGGCGGATTCATTATCGGCTTTGTCTGCGTTCAGGCCCGAGCATCCGGCCAGCGCAAACACGGCGCCGGCGATACCGGTGGTTAGTATTCCTCACATGGTGGACATTGCCACTCCTAGACTCGTCAAGACTCCTGGATAGCCCCCATTATGACATGGGTCACCATGGATCCCGAATAACGTTTCCGCTTCAATGCCATGACAAAAAGCTGCCTGAAAGCTGTCCCTACGGTGTCTTTTAGATGTGTCGGAGCGGTGCCGCTTGGAGGCCAGCGCGGTGCCCCTTGGGTGTCGCCGCCATGTTGGTTGGATGCCGGCGCAGTGCCGGAGGGACGTCGTCGAGGTGCCACGAGGTGTTAACAGAAACGGGGCGGGCGCCGACTAAAAGGGAGGACCCAGGCAGCCGGAGGGGCCGAGGATACCTTCGGCGCCGCCCGCAGACCACAGGCTGCGAGTTTGTTTTATTTTTAGAGGTTGTAGACTAAGCGATTATGACAGATAAACCGGATCTGAAAACGACTGCCGGCAAGATCACCGATCTGGACAACCGCCTGAGCGAGTCCCGCCAGCCCACCGGCGCTAAGGGCTCGACCGACGCCCGCCAGCGGGTGCTCGACCTGCTGGACGAGGGATCTTTCGTCGAGACGGACGCCCTGGCCCGCCACCGCTCCACCGACTTCGGGCGCGAGCACGACCGCCCCTACACCGACGGCGTGGTGACCGGCTACGGCACCATCGACGGCCGCCGCGTCTGCGTCTTCAGCCAGGACGCCACCGTCTTCGAGGGCACCCTGGGCGAGGTCACCGGGGAAAAGATCTGCAAGCTCTACGACCTGGCGCTGAAGACCGGCGTGCCCATGGTGGGCATCCACGAGTCGGCGGGCCCGCGCGTGCAGGAGGGCATCGTCAGCCTGAGCATGCATGCGCGCATCATGGCCGCCGTCACGCGCGCCTCCGGCCTCATCCCGCAGGTGGCCGTCGTGGTCGGCGACAACGAGGGCATGGCCGCCTTCGCCCCGGCCCTGGCCGATCTGGTCATCGTGGCCCGCGGCGGCGCCCTGCACCAGGCGGCCCCGGCCGTGGTCCAGGAGGTCGCCGGCGCCGAGACGACCGCCGAGGAGCTCGGTAGCGCGGACGCCCTGGCCACCAACGGCACCGCCCACCTCATCGCGGAGACCGACGCCCAGGCCCTGGACTTGGCGCGCACCGCCCTGGCCTACCTACCGGTCAACAACCGCGCCGAGGCCCCGCGCACGGACGCGGAGATCTCCCATGGATCCATCGCGGACAACGTCGACGAGACCGCCCGCGCCCTGGATTCCATCGTGCCCGACGAGGAGACCGGCGCCTTCGACATCACCGAGGTCATCGCGGCCGTGGTGGATCCGGATTCCTTCTTCGAAATCCAGGCCGACTTCGCCGGCAACGTCGTGACCGGCTTCGCGCGCATCGAGGGCCGCGCCGTGGGGTTAGTGGCCAACCAGCCGCTGGCCCTGGCCGGCACCCTGGACGGGGCGGCCTGCGACAAGGCGGCCCGGTTCATCCGCACCTGCGACGCCTTTAATACCCCCATCATCGAGTTCGTCGACTCGCCCGGCTTCCTGCCTCAGCCGGCCGAGGAGCAGGCCGGCCTACTGCGCCGCGCCAACAAGCTGGCCTTCGCCTTCGCCGAGGCCAGCGTCGGCAAGCTGACAATCATCACCCGCAAGGCCATCGGCCCGGCCTACGTCTTCATGGGATCCAAGGACCTGGGCGCCGACCTGGCTTATGCCTGGCCCACCGCCCAGATCGCGGTCACCCAGGCCTCCCAGGCCGCCCGCGCCATCTACGGGGACGCGGCCACGCCCGAGCAGGAAGCGGAGCTGGCCGAGCAGTTCTTGCACCCCTACGCCGCGGCCGAGCGCGGGCTGGTCGACGCCGTTATCGAGCCGGCCACCACCCGCGGCCACCTGGTCGAGGGGCTGCGCCTGCTCGAGCGCAAGATTTCCCAACCCTCCATGAAAAAGCACGGTAATATAACGCTCTAACGCCCGCCCCGCCCGTGCCAGTTACCACCCACCGTGAGGAGCCACCCGCAGTGACCGATACCGCCTCCGCAGCAGTGTCCGAATCCAAGCCCCTGTTCCAAGTAGTCAAGGGCCAGCCCAGCGACACCGAGATCGCGGCCCTGACCGCCGTGTTCACCCAGCTCGCCGCCCAGGCCCGCGCGGCCGCCGCCGGCGCCGGCACGGGCGAGCGCAACCTGTGGGGCGCACGCGACTACGGCCGGCGCGGCCTGCCGGGCCGGGTGGAATACAACCCGAACGCCTTCCGCAACGTGCGTTACTACTAACGATGCCCGCTGCTAACAACGCCGCCGCGGCGCGCCGGCCGCGCATCGTCCTGGCCTCCCAGTCGCCGTCACGGGCCGGCATCCTGCGATCCGGCGGGATTGACCCGGTGCTGGCCCCCGCCGGGGTGGACGAGGAGGCCATCCGGGCAGGCCTGCCGGACGCCTCCCCCGCCGAGGTCGTCGCCGCCCTGGCGCGCGCCAAGGCCCAGGCCGTGGCCACCGAACACGCCGCGGACTACGCCGGCGACGTCATCATCGGCGGCGACAGCATGCTCCTGCTGGACGGGCAGCTGCAGGGCAAGCCGCACACCCGCGCGGCCACCGTGGAGCGCTGGCGCGCCCAGGCCGGGCGCACCGCACACCTTTTGACCGGGCACTGCGTTATCTTCAGCGGGGAGGAATTCGTGGAGACCGCCAGCACGGCGGTCCACTTCGCCGCGGCCGAGGAGGCCGACATCGACGCCTACGCCGCAACCGGCGAGCCGCTCGAATGCGCCGGCGCGTTCACCCTGGAGGCCCTGGGCGGCTGGTTCATCGACGGCATCGAGGGCGATCCCTCCTCCGTTATCGGCCTGTCCCTGCCGGTGGTGCGCCGGGCGCTGTACTCCTTCGGCCTGCGCGTGGCGGATTTCTGGGACTAGCCTTTTCTGGGACTAGCGTTGGGCCCCCTAAAACGCCGCCGACAGGACCGGGTGGGCGCGACTATACTGGCATGCCATGGAGATGAAAGACATGCTTGCCCCTAACCCGATCAAGCTGCCGGCGGATCCCGGTGCGGAGTCCACGCAGGACCTGTCCGCCGGCATCGTCGAGCACCCCGACTCGCCGCTGCTGTGGGCCACCCTGGCCGAGCAGGAGCTGGCCCGGCTGCGCTCCGACGAGGCCCTGCCGACCGCGTATATCACCGCCTACGCCTACGCGCGCACCGGCTACCACCGCAGCCTGGACCGCCTGCGCGGCAACGGCTGGAAGGGCTGGGGCCCAGTCCCCTATTCCCACGAGCCGAACCAGGGCGTGCTGCGCGCCATCGCGGCCCTGGCGCACGCGGCCCAGGCCATCGGCGAGCAGGACGAGTACGACCGCCTGCGCCAGATGCTTAGCGATGCCGACCCGGAGTCGGTCGCTGCCCTGCTGGACTAGCTAGGCTGGCTTAGACACTAAAAACCGCCCCGGGAGGCTGATTTAGCCCCGGGGCGGTTTATCGTTGCCGGTGGTTGTTGGCCGGTCTTAGGCGGCGCCGTGCTTGGCCTCGACGCGGGAGATGGCCTCGGCGGCCACCTTCTGCTGGATGCCCATGTCCAGCTCGGAGGTGAAGCCCACGCAGGAGCAGTTGATTTCGCCCAGGACGTAGGTGTCCTCGCCGTTCTCGCCGTCGGCGAGCATGAAGTCGGCGGTCCAGATCAGCGGGATGTTGTCGCCGCCGAGCTTCTCCGCGATGACCGGGCGGACCTCGGCGAACATGTCGACCAGATCCTGCCAGGACTCCGGGGAGTCGTAGGTGTACTTCGCGCCGGAGAACAGCGTGGCGGAGAAGTTGTCGCCGCCCTCGGCCGGCTTCTTGTGGACCACGAAGACCGGCTCCACGCCGACCAGGAGGATGCGGATTTCGCCCTCGACGATGCGCGGCATGAAGCGCATGTCCACCAGCATGCCGTTATCGCCCTCGATGTACTGGTCGCAGAAGTCCATGAACTCGCCCAGCTGGCGCTCCTCGGTGTGGTTGTCCACGGCCTCGGTGCACTTGAGCTCGGTATCCAGCGGCAGCGTGGTGCCCGGCTCAACACTGGCGGCCAGCTCCTTGTCCTTGAGCTGCACGCGCCAGATGCCGGAGCCGGTGGACCCGCGGTTCTGCTTGAGGACGCGCTCGCCGTAGGACAGGGTCTGCGGGAAGGTCTCGTGGAAGCTCTCGACGTCGTAGTAGGCCTGGGTGTCCTCCGGGACCAGGTCGGTCTGATTCAGCTTGACCAGGGCGTCCTTGGCGCCGTAGGCCATCATCTCCTCCGGGGTGGACATGCCCACCAGGCCGGCCTCGGACAGCTTGGTCAGGAGATCGAAGTAGCCCTTCTCCCCGCCCGGGATGTTGCCCGGGTTCACGCGGGAGATGTAGGCGTCGAAGTTGTTGGAGACGTAGTCGAAGAGATCCTCGGACCACTCCGGGCGGAAGTAGACGACCTCGGAGTGCCAGCCGGCCTCCTGCAGAGACTCGACGATGGGCATGGTGTCCTTGCGGTGGCCGTTGAACTGCTTGTCGGATCCGCCTTCAACTTCGAAGACGACGATGGCTTTGTGCATGGGTGAAACCTTTCGGGAAAGGGGGCATCGGTCACGTCTGGGGCACCGGATTTCTAGCGGCTCCCACACCCTTTAATTTATCGGACTTCCCGCCGCCGCGCGCGCCGGGAATTACCCCCTCTATCCCACCTTTAAGCGGGGTTTTTGGGGGTTGATCAGGCCGGGCGGAAAGCGCGCGTGCACCCTACCAGCACACTTGTTATAACCAGCGCCCCGGCGGGGCGGCGCAGGGCCCGGGGAAGGGGCATCGGCGGGCGCAGGAATGTATTAAATACCACACCCGTCGCGGGGAAGTGACCAATCGTTTTCCGCGCGGTAAAGTATGTGGCAGTAAAAGTTATACGCAGATTCAACCGTGACTCAGCCCCGCCGGCCCCAGCCCCGGCGCCTGGGTCAACACTTTTCGGACCGCGCCGTGAAGCCCCCTTTACCCAGCGCACGGCGCGCACCGCACCCCCGAAGAAAGGTTTCAAAGAGCATGACCGAATTCGACCCGCACCCGCCCTTCCAGGACTTCGCGCACCCCGGCCGCTTGGTCTCCGCGCCGTGGCTGTCCGCCCGGCTGGGGGTCAAAGGCCTGCGCGTCATCGAGGTCGATGAAGACTCCCTGCTCTACGACATCGGGCACATCCCCACCGCCAGCCGCATCAACTTCCAGAAGGAACTGATGGACCCTACCACCCGCGACATCATCGACGGCGCGGCCTTCCAGCAGCTCATGCAGGACAAGGGCATCAGCCGCGAGGACACCGTGGTCTTCTACGGCGACAAGTCCAACTGGTGGGCCGCCTACGCCCTGTGGGTCTTCGAGCTCTACGGACACCCGGACACGCGGCTGCTCGACGGCGGGCGCGACGCCTGGATGGCCGAGGAGCGCGACACCTCCTTCGCCGTGCCGGAATTCGCGGCCTCCGATTACCCGGCCGTCGAGCGCGACGACGCCCCGCATCGCGTCTTCGTCGACGAGCTGCGCTCCACCGACGCCGTCATTGTGGACACCCGCAGCCCCGAGGAATTCGCCGGCCAGCCGACCAGCGCCTCCCCGCAGGGCAACTCCGCCTACGGGACCACCATCCGCCACGGCCACATCCCGGGCGCGACCAACCTGGAGTGGGACCGCGCGATGTACCCGAACGGCACCTTCCGCTCCCTGGAGGAGCTGCGGGTCAACTACGGCAACCTGAATGCCGGGGATCCCACCATCCTCTATTCGCACGTCGGCGCGCAGGCCGCGCACACCTGGTTCGTCCTCAAATTCCTGCTGGGAGTCGAGAACGTCCGCACCTACGACGGCTCCTGGGCCGAGTGGGGCAATATGGTTCGAATGCCCATCGAGCGCTAGAATCCTAGTGTCTAAGCCGAGCTGGGTGTAACACGCCGGAGAAATTCCCGTATCTAACCTGGTACGGGATTATTTTTTGCATAATTTTTAGAACCTGACGGTTTTCTCATGTTTTGATGTGCAAGAATAGTAAGCGATCCAATACTAGTTTTTCAGGAGGATTCCTGCTGTGGCAGTTGAACAAAAGAAGATCACCAAGGTGCTCATCGCCAACCGTGGTGAGATCGCAGTTCGCGTCATCCGCGCTGCGCGCGATGCCGGCATCAGCTCCGTAGCGGTCTACGCCGAGCCCGATGCCACCGCCCCCTTCGTCGAGCTTGCCGACGAGGCCTTCGCGCTGGGCGGGACCACCTCTGCCGAGTCCTATTTGGTCTTCGACAAGATCCTCGACGCCGCCGCCAAGTCCGGCGCCGACGCCATCCACCCGGGCTACGGCTTCCTGTCCGAGAACGCCGACTTCGCCCAGGCCGTCCTCGACGCCGGCCTCATCTGGATCGGCCCCTCCCCGGAGGCCATCGCGGCCCTGGGCGACAAGGTCACCGCCCGGCGCATCGCGGAGCGGGCCGACGCCCCCATGGCTCCGGGCACCAAGGACCCGGTGGCCGAGTCCGCGGAGGTCGAGGCCTTCGCCCAGGAGCACGGCCTGCCGGTGGCCATCAAGGCGGCCTTCGGCGGCGGCGGCCGCGGCATGAAGGTCGCCTACACGCACGAGGAGATCCCGGAGCTTTTCGAGTCCGCCACCCGCGAGGCCGTGACCGCCTTCGGCCGCGGCGAGTGCTTCGTGGAGCGCTACCTGGACAAGGCCCGCCACGTCGAGGCCCAGGTCCTGGCCGACATGCACGGCAACGTCGTGGTGGTCGGCACCCGCGACTGCTCCCTGCAGCGCCGCTTCCAGAAGCTGGTCGAGGAGGCGCCGGCCCCCTTCCTGACCGACGAGCAGCGCGCCACCATCCACGACTCGGCCAAGCGCATCTGCCGCGAGGCCGGCTACTACGGCGCCGGCACCGTGGAATACCTGGTCGGATCCGACGGGCTCATCTCCTTCCTCGAGGTCAACACCCGCCTGCAGGTCGAGCACCCGGTCTCCGAGGAGACCACCGGCCTGGACCTGGTGCGCGAGCAGTTCCGCATCGCCCAGGGCGAAAAGCTGCCCTTTAGCGAGGACCCGACCCCGCGCGGCCACGCCTTCGAGTTCCGCATCAACGGCGAGGACGCCGCCGCCGGCTTCATGCCGGCCCCGGGCACCGTGGTGGATTACCGCGAGCCGACCGGCCCGGGCGTGCGCGTGGACTCCGGCGTGCGCGCCGGCAGCGTCATCGGCGGCCAGTTCGACTCCATGCTGGGCAAGCTCATCGTCTGGGGCCCGGACCGCGAGACCGCCCTGCAGCGCTCCGCCCGCGCCCTGGGAGAATTCACCGTCACCGGCCTGCCGACGGTCATCCCCTTCCACCAGGCCATCGTGGCCGATCCCGCCTTCCGCGGCGACGGCGAGTCCTTCGACGTCTACACCAAGTGGATCGAGGAGGAGTGGTCCGGTGACCTGCCGGCCTACCAGGATCCGGACGCCGAGGCCGAGGACGCCGAGGCCCTGCCGGCCCAGAAGTACGTCGTGGAGGTCAACGGCCGCCGCGTCGAGGTGGCCCTGCCGGGCGATCTGGTGCTGGGCGCCGGCGCGGGGGCGCCGAAGAAGAAGTCCAAGAAGCGCCGCGGCGGCGGCTCCAAGGCGGCCGTGTCCGGCGACGCCGTGGTCGCGCCCATGCAGGGCACCGTCATCAAGGTCGCCGTCGAGGAGGGCCAGGAGGTCGCCGAGGGCGACGTCCTCATCGTGCTGGAGGCCATGAAGATGGAAAACCCGGTCAAGGCCCACAAGGCCGGCGTGGTCACGGGCCTGGCCGTGGAGACCGGCGCCCAGATCAACAAGGGCAACCCCATGCTGGAGATCAAGTAGCTAGGCTGGTGGGCATGACTGATAATGCCCACTCCCCTTCTGAGCACCGCACCCCGCTGCACCCCGACGTCAACGACACGGGGATCAGGCTGCGGCTGGCCCAGGATGATGACCGCACCTACCTGTCGCGCCTGTTCTACCTGACCGACGTGCTCGGTGACGAGACGGCCGCGCTGGGCGAGGAACACCTGCGCGACATCGGCCCCTACGTGGGCGAATGGTCCCCGCGCGTGGACGGCGGGGTCATCGCCATCTCCGAGTACGAGGTCCCGGCCGGCGGGGCCTGGCTGCGCTACTTCACAGGCGAGCACAAGGGCGTGGCCTACACCGGCCGCCCGGACGCCGATCCCCACGATGACAGCCAGTGGGCCACGGAATTCGACCCGGAAGACATCCCCGAACTGTGCATCGCCGTCGAGCGGCGCTACGCCGGCCTAGGCCTGGGCAAGCGCCTGCTGCGCAACGTCGTGGATCTCGCCCGGGAGCAGACCGCGCCGGCCGTCTCCCTGTGGGTCGATCCTCGCAACGAGCGGGCCCGCCGGCTCTACGATGCCGCCGGTTTCACCCCGCTGGAGGTCCCCGGCGGCGAACCGGGGACCATGATTTACTACTTCTAGCTTCTTAAGCTAGCTGACCACCACGATGAGGTCGCCGCCCTCGACCTTGGTGGCCTGGCCGATGGCCAGGCGCTCCACCGTGCCGGACTGGGTGGCGGAAATGGACGCCTCCATCTTCATGGCCTCGATGACGGCGACCTGATCGCCCTCTTCGACCTCGTCGCCGACCTTGACGGTCGGGTTGACCACGCCCGCGAACGGGGCGGCCACGTGGCCCGGGTTGGCCGAGTCGGCTTTCTCCACCGTCGCGACGGTGGACTCGGCGGAGTGGTCGCGCACCTTCATCGGGCGGATCTGGCCGTTGACGTTGAGGATGACCGAGCGCATGCCCTTCTCATCCGGCTCGCCGACCGCGTCCAGCCGCACGACCATGGCGTTAAGCGACTCGCGCTCCGTGCTGTTTTCCGGGAAGAAGTGGACGATCTTCTCCTCGCCCTCGGTCAGGCCGTAGAAGAACTCGGCATCGTTGAGCGCCTCGGTGTTGCCGTACTGGCGGCGGAACTCCTTGAACTCCTCGAACTGCTTCGGGAAGAGCAGGTGGTTGAGGGCCTCGCGGCGCTCGGTGAAATCCTCCGAGTCCAGGTGGCGGGCCTGATCGGCCGGGACCTCAGAAATCTGCGGCCCCTCCTTCTCGCCCGCGCGGCCGGAGAGGATCTTGTCGCGCAGCGGCGGCCAGCCGCTGGACGGGGTGCCCAGCTCGCC
The DNA here is from genome assembly GCF_053546955.1 of Corynebacterium sp. 32222D000AT. NCBI lineage: Bacteria > Bacillati > Actinomycetota > Actinomycetes > Mycobacteriales > Corynebacteriaceae > Corynebacterium > Corynebacterium sp. 32222D000AT. Next base: position 65,048 of record NZ_JBPPVW010000012.1, read on the forward strand.
GCGCAGGAAGGCGATGACGGAGTCCGGGATGTCGTACTTGGTCGGCTCCTTGGCAAAGTCCGCCGGGTCCACGCCGGCGCCCACCAGGTGCAGCGCCAGGTCGCCCACGACCTTCGAGGACGGGGTGACCTTGGTCGGCCGGCCCAGCATCTCGTTGACGGCGGCGTAGGTGTCCTCGATGACCTCGAAGCGGTCGGCCAGGCCCAGCGCGGAGGCCTGGGCGCGCAGGTTGGACAGCTGGCCGCCCGGGATCTCGTGCTTGTAGACCCGGCCCGTCGGGCCCGGGATGCCGTTCTCAAACGGGGCGTAGACCTGGCGCACGGCCTCCCAGTAGGGCTCCAGGTCGGAGACGGCCTGCAGGTCGATGCCGGTGTCCCGCTTGGTGTTCGCCAGGGCCGCGACGATGGCGGACAGGGACGGCTGCGAGGTGGTGCCCGCCAGCGGGGCCGAGGCGCCATCGACGGCGTCGGCGCCGGACAGGGCCGCCGCGTAGTAGGTGGCCAGCTGGCCGCCCGCGGTGTCGTGGGTGTGCACGTGCACCGGCAGGTCGAAGTTCTTGCGCAGGGCCATGACCAGCTTGCTGGCCGCCTCCGGGCGCAGCAGGCCGGCCATGTCCTTGATGGCCAGCACGTGGGCGCCGGATTCGACGATCTGCTCGGCCAGGCGCAGGTAGTAGTCCAGCGTGTAGATGTCTTCCTTCGGCGAGGTCATGTCCCCGGAGTAGGCCATGGCGACCTCGGCGACGGTGGTGCCGGTCTCGAGGACGGCATCGATAGCCGGGCGCATCTGGCTGACGTCGTTCAGGGCGTCGAAGATGCGGAATACGTCCACGCCGGAGCGGGCGGCTTCCTCCACGAAGGAGTGGCAGACCTTGTCCGGGTACGGGGTGTAGCCGACGGTGTTGCGGCCGCGCAGCAGCATCTGGATGTTGACGTTCGGCATGGCCTCGCGCAGCATGTCCAGGCGGACCCAGGGGTCCTCGTGGAGGAAGCGCATGGCCACGTCGAAGGTCGCCCCGCCCCAGGCCTCCACGGAGTACAGGTTCGGGGTCAGGCGCGCGACGTGCTCGGCGGCGGAGACCAGGGTGGTGCCGCGCACGCGGGTGGCCAGCAGCGACTGGTGCGCGTCGCGGAAGGTGGTGTCCGTGACTGCCAGGGCGTCCTGGGCGCGCAGCTTCTCGGCGAAGCCCTTCGGGCCCAGCTCGCGCAGCTCGTCGCGGGAGCCGCGCGGCAGCTCGGAGTCGCGGTGGGAGCGCTCCGGCAGCTTGTCGAAGGGGCGCAGCGGTGTCGGGCGCTCGCCGTTGGGGCGGTTGACGGTGGTCTCGGCCAGGTAGTCCAGGATGCGGCCCGGCTCGTCGCTGGCCGGCGGGGCCTTGAGCAGGTCCGGGTGGTTGGCAATGAAGCCGGTGTCAATGCGGTGCGCGGTGAAGTCCGGCTCCCGCAGCAGGGCGCGCAGGAAGCCGATGTTGGTGGAGACCCCGGAGACCGTGAACTCGTTGAGCGCGCGGATGGCACGCGCCACCGCCTGCTGGAAGTCCTTGCCGCGGCAGGTCATCTTCACCAGCAGGGAGTCGAAGTTCGGGGAGATCTCCGCGCCGACCGCGGTCGCGCCGTCCAGGCGCACGCCGGCGCCGCCCGGCGAGCGGTACGCCGTCAGCGTGCCCGTGTCCGGGCGGAAGCCGTTGTTCGGGTCCTCGGTGGTGATGCGGCACTGCAGCGCCGAGCCGGTCAGGTGGATGGCCTCCTGGTTAAGGCCCAGGTCCTCCAGGCTGGCGCCGGCGGCGATCTGCATCTGGGACTTCACGATGTCCACGCCGGTGACCTCCTCGGTCACGGTGTGCTCGACCTGCACGCGCGGGTTCATCTCGATGAAGACGTGGTTGCCACGCTCGTCGACGAGGAACTCGACCGTGCCGGCGCCCTCGTAGTTGATGTGGCGGCAGAACTTCACCGCGTCCTGGCAGATGCGGTCGCGCAGCTCGGCGTCCAGGAACGGCGCCGGGGCGATCTCCACGACCTTCTGGTGGCGGCGCTGCACGGAGCAGTCGCGCTCGAAGAGGTGGATGACGTTGCCCTGGGAATCGGCCAGGATCTGGACCTCGATGTGCTGCGGGTTAATGACGGCGGTCTCCAGGTAGACGCTGCCATCGCCGAAGGCCGCCTCCGCCTCGCGGGAGGCCTCCGCCGCCTTCTCCTTGAGCTTCCCCGGCGTCTCGACGAAGCGCATGCCGCGCCCGCCGCCGCCGGCCACGGCCTTGACGAAGACCGGGAACTGGAAGTCATCGGCATAAGCAACCAGCTGGTCCACGTCGGTGGACGGCTCGGAGTCCTTCAGGGTCGGCAGCCCGGCCTCCTCGGCCGCGTGCACGGCGGCCGCCTTGTCGCCGGTCAGATCCAGCGTCTCCGGGGTCGGGCCGATAAATTTGATGCCGGCGTCCTGGCACGCCCGCGCTAGATCCGCGCGCTCGGACAGGAAGCCGTAGCCCGGGTAGACGGCGTCCGCGCCGGACTTCTTCGCCGCCCGGATGATCTCCTCAATATCCAGGTAGGCCTTCATCGGCTGGCCTTCGGTGCCGATACGCACGGCCTCGTCCGCGAAAGCCCGGTGGAAGGAGTTTCGATCCTCCCGGGGATAAACAGCAACGGTGGTAGCCCCGGTCTCAAAGGCCGCACGGAAGGCACGCACGGCAATCTCGCCGCGGTTAGCGACGAGCACCTTCGAGAACGAGGCAGGGGCAGTCTGAACCACGAGTTTTCCTTTCAGTTCAGTGAGTGATGCACCTTACATCCTAGTTCCATCACGACCGTTTTAGGGACGATTTCCAGTGCAAAGATTCACACAGTTGCGACGGTCTTTTTGTTAAGGCTGTAAAGAGGAAAACCCCCAGCACACGCACCCTCAAGCGGAAGCAGAAACGGACGGGTGTGCTGGGAGAATCTTGGCGACCGGGCCCCGGCCGGGGGTGGGTCTTAGTAGGACTTCGGCGGAACCGAGCGCTGCTCTTCACCGACGTAGGCGGACAGCGGGCGGATGAGCGAGTTGTTCTCGTTTTGCTCCACGATGTGGGCGGTCCAGCCGGTGATGCGGGACATCACGAAGATGGGCGTGAAGAACTCAATGTCGAAGCCCAGGATGTGGTAGGCCGGGCCGGCCGGGAAGTCCAGGTTCGGGCGGATCTTGATGGAGGTGTTTTCGTACATGGTCTTCGCCATGATGTCGTACATCTCGACCCACTGTTCCTGGCCGTGCTCCTTGGCCAGCTCCTTGAAGGCGGCCTCCATGGTGGGCACGCGGGAGTCGCCGTTCTTGTAGACGCGGTGGCCAAAGCCCATGACCAGTTCCTTGTTGGCCAGCTTGTTCTTGGTCCACTCCTCCGCCTTGGCCGGGTCGGCGACCTCCAGGAAGTTCTTCATCACGGCCTCGTTGGCGCCGCCGTGCAGCGGGCCCTTGAGGGCGCCGATGGCGGCCACGATGGCGGAGTAGGTATCCGACATGGTGGAGGTGACCACGCGGGCGGAGAAGGTGGAGGCGTTGAAGGAGTGCTCCGCGTAGAGGATGAGCGACTTGTCGAAGGCCTCGATATCAGCGCGGTTGTTGGCCGGGGAGCCTTCCTCCTCGCCGAAGACCATCCACAGGAAGTTCTCGGCGAAGCCCTTCTTGCGGGACGGCTGGATGTAGTCCTCGCCGCGGCGGCGGCGGATGTCCAGGGCGATGATCGTCGGGATCTTGGCCATCAGCTCTAAGGCGGTGCGGCGGATGTGCTCGGAGTCGCGGGTGTAGGCCTCCGGGTCCTGGGCGCCGATATAGGAGATGGCGGTGCGCAGGACGTCCATCGGGTGGCAGGACAGCGGCATCGACTTGATCAGGTCGATGAGGTGGCGGTCCAGGTGGCGCAGGGCCTTTTCCCGGGCGGAGAAGCGGATGAGGGATTCCTGGCCGGGCAGCTTGCCGTTCCACAGCAGGTAGGCGACCTCCTCGAAGCAGCAGTAGCGGGCCAGTTCCTGGACCGGGTAGCCGCGGTAGGTCAGGGAGTTGGTCTCCGGGACGACCTTGGAGATGGCGGTCTCGTCGACGACGACGCCGTAGAGGCCCTTGCGGATCTCCGGTTCCTGGTTCTTGGTATCAGCTGCGGTATCAGACATGGTGAATGCCTCTTTCTTTCAACGAAGGTGGGTGGTGGGGTTTAGAAGGTAGGACGGTAGGAGTCCTTGGAGTAGGTGAACACCGAGTTGTCGAAGGCGTTGTACTCGTCGTAGCGAACCAGCTCGTAGAGGCGGGAGCGGTGCTGCATGCGCTCGAGCCACTCGGTCTGCAGGCCGGTGTCCGCCATGTCGCGGAGGAAGTCCTCGGTCGCGCCCATGGCCACGCGGAAGGTGGAGACCGGCCAGATGACGGCGTTGTAGCCCAGATCCTGCAGTTGCTGGGCGCTGAGCAGCTCGGTCTTGCCGAACTCCGTCATGTTCGCCAGCAGCGGGGTGTCTACCGCGGCGCGGAACTTCTCGAAGTCCGCGGGGTTGTAGAGCGCCTCGGTGAAGATCAGGTCGACGCCGGCGTCGGCGTAGGCCTTGGCGCGCTCGATGGCCTCGTCGATGCCGTGGATGCCGGCGGCGTCCGTGCGCGCACAGATGACGAAGTTCTCGTCGCGGCGCTCGTTGACGGCAGCGGTGATGCGGCGCACCATCACGTCGGTTTCCACGACCTCCTTGCCGTCCAGGTGGCCGCAACGCTTCGGGTTGACCTGGTCCTCCAGGTGGCAGCCGGCCAGGCCGGCGTCCTCCAACGCGGCGATGGTGCGGGCGGCGGACATGGGCTCGCCGAAGCCGGTGTCGGCATCGACCAGCACGGGCAGGTCGGTCACGCGGGCGATCTGGCCGGCGCGCTGGGCCACCTCGGTCAGGGTGGTCAGGCCGATGTCCGGCAGGCCCAGATCGTTGGCCAGCACGGCGCCGGAAATATAGACGCCGCCGAAGCCGCCGATGTCCTGGATGAGCCGCGCGGTCAACGGGTTGAACGCGCCGGGCAGCGTGGTGATGTTCTCGTCCGCCAGGGTCTGGCGCAGCGCCTGGCGTTTCTCAGTGTCAGTAACGGTGGAACCAAACAGGCCAGCCATTAGAAGAGTCCTTCCGGGGTGTTGGAGGCTTGGGCGAGGGCGGCATCGTTAAGCCGGACGTTGAGCTCGCTCAAATCGGTGAGTTCGCGCAGGTTCTGGGCGGCGGCCAGGAAGCGGTCCTGCTCGGCCGGGTCGACCAAGCCCTCGGCGAGGGTGCGGAACTTGGTGATGTAGTTGTCGCGCTCGAACGGGCGCGCGCCCAGCGGGTGGGCATTGGCCACGGCCATCTCGTCCTCGACCACGGTGCCGTCGTTGAAGGTGATGACCGCCTTGGCGCCGAAGGCCTTCTCGTTCGGGTCGTGGGAGTGATAGCGGCGGGTCCACTCGGGGTCTTCCACGGTGGAGATCTTGTGCCACAGCTCCACGGTGTCCGGGCGGGCGGCGCGCTCCGGCAAGTAGGAGTCCACGTGGTGCCAGCCGCCGTCCTGCAGGGCCACGGCGAAGATGTACATGATGGAGTGATCCAGGGTCTCGCGGGAGGCCTGCGGGTCCATCTTCTGCGGGTCGTTCGCGCCGGTGCCGATGACGTAGTGGGTGTGGTGCGAGGTGTGCAGGACGATGGACTCGATGTCAGCGGTGTCCAGGCCCTTGTCCGCCAGGGTCTGCTTCATGCGGATGGCCAGGTCGATGGGAGCCTGGGACTGGTATTCCGCGGAGTGCTCCTTGGTGTAGGTGTCCAGGATGACGCGCTTGGCCTCGCCGGGGGCCGGCAGCGGCACAGTGTAGGTGCGCTCCGGGGAGTGCAGCATCCAGGCGATGAAGCCGTCCTCGCCCTCCCAGATGGGGGCCGGCGCGCCCTCGCCGCGCATGGTGCGGTCGACGGCCTCGATGGCCATCTTGCCGGCGAACGCCGGGGCGTAGGCCTTCCAGGAGGAAATCAGGCCCTTGCGGGACTGGCGGGTGGCGGTGGTGGTGTGCAGCGCCTGGCCCACGGCCTGGTAGATGGTCTCGGTGTCCAGCTCCAGCAGGGTGCCCAGGCCGGCGGCCACGGACGGGCCGAGGTGGGCGACGTGGTCGATCTTGTGCTCGTGGAGGCAGATGCCCTTGACCAGGTTGACCTGGATCTCGTAGCCGGTGGCCACCGCGCGGAGGAGCTCCTTGCCGCCCAGGCCCTTATGCTGGGCGACGGCCAGCAGCGGCGGGATGTTGTCGCCGGGGTGGGAGTATTCCGCGGCCAGGAAGGTGTCGTGGAAGTCCAGCTCGCGCACGGCGGTGCCGTTGGCCAGGGCGGCCCACTCGGCGGAGTAGGTGCCGTCGATGCCGAAGACGCTGGCGCCGCCTTCGGTAACCGGGTGGCCCTCGGCCATGCTGCGCGCAGAGGTGACCGGGCGACGGGTGACGGAGGCAACCGCCACGGCCGCGTTATCGATGATGCGGTTGATGATCATGTCCGCGACCTCGTCGTCGACGGCCACCGGGTCCGCGGCGACCTGCGCCACCTTGTAGGCCAGGTGCTCCTCCAGCGGGAAGTCCTCCGCGGACTTGTGGGTGCGTACTTGGTGCTCGATCATGGTCTGCCGTGCCTGCCTTTCTAGGCCCCCATTGTGAGGGCCGTAACACTTGTTTGCGTTTCACATCACACTAGGCGCTTGCCGCGGGCCCAGACCACAAGTAAAGTTTGCGGAATAGAGTGGAATATGACGGCAATTCCCGCAAAATCTGTAAAACCCGCAGCACACGGGCTCCAGAGGAAGGTTAAAAACGATGAGCAAGCACTACGCGGGGGCAAGGATCCACGCGCTCCGCAAGTCCCGCGGCCTCACCCAGGTCGCCATGGCCAAGGAGCTGGACCTGTCCACCAGCTACCTCAACCAGCTGGAAAACGACCAGCGCCCGCTGACCGTGACGGTACTGATGCAGCTGACCCAGCGCTTCGGCGTGGACCCGACCTATTTCTCGCCGGTCAAGGACGTGCGCACCATCTCCGACCTGCGCGCCATCTTCCCCCAAGCGCCCGAGTCCACGCTCTCCGAAATCGCCGCCCGCTACCCCGAGCTCATGCCGGAGCTCGTCGACATCGCCCGGCGCGTGCCCGACTCCCGCCCTGCCGGCTCCTACGAGGTCGTGCGGGATTTCTTCTACGACACCAACAACTACATCCACGAGCTCGACGTGCTCGCCGAGGAGCTCTCCGGCCGGCTGGGTGACAGCCTCTTCCGCCTGACCCAGCTGTCCACGCTGCTCGACCGCGAGCTCGGCGTGCAGGTCCGCTTCCGCGCGGCCGGCCCGCACCTGCGCCGCCACTACGACCCTGAGACCCGGCAGCTGGATCTGCAGGACGGGCTGACAGATGCCCAGCTGTGCTTCCAGATGGCCCTCCAGTACTGCCTGCTGGCCTACCGCGACGTCCTGGACAACCTGGTCTCCGAGCTGGCCGATGCCGGCTCCCGCGACCTGGCCACCTACGGCCTGGCGCAGTACTTCGCCGCCGCCGTCACCATGCCGTACACCGCCTTCCTCGAGCAGGCCGAGGATTTCCGCTACGACGTCGAGCGCCTCGGCACCGCCTTCGGCACCAGCTTCGAGGCCACCGCCCAGCGGCTAGCCACCCTGCAGCGGCCCGGCGCCCAGGGCGTGCCGTTCTTTTTCATCCGCACCGACCGCGCGGGCAATATCTCCAAGCGCCAGTCCGCCACCAGCTTCCACTTCTCCCGCTCCGGCGGCTCCTGCCCGCTGTGGGTGGTCCACCGGGCCTTCGAGACCCCCAACCGCATCACCCGCCAGGTCGCCACCATGCCCGACGGACACAGCTACCTGTGGATCGCCCGCCACATCCAGGGCCAGGTCCAGCCCTTCGGCACCCCGCGCAAGGAATTCTCCGTCGGCCTGGGCTGCGACATCTCCCAGGCCCACCGACTCATCTACTCCGACGCCCTCAACCTCAACCCGGCCGCCGCGACCCCCATCGGGCCCGGGTGCACCACCTGCCCACGCAGCGCCTGCCCCCAGCGCGCCTTCCCGCAGTCCGGCGTCGAAGCGCACCACGACCTCAACGCCAGCCCCAACGGCCTGCGCTTCTAGCAAGCAAAAAGGCATCTGGTCTGACCAGCTGCCTTTAATTTATGCCGTCGGGGCCGCCCCCGGGGTGGCGTTTGAGTAGTGCCTACTCCAGATCGTCGTGGGCAACCAGGCGGCGGGCGGCTTCGGTGATGGTGCCGGACAGGGACGGGTAGACCGCGAAGGAATCCGCCAGCTGGTTCACGGTGAGCTGGTTGGTCACGGCGACCGCAATCGGCAGGATGAGCTCGGAGGCCGTCGGGGCGACGACCACACCGCCGATGACGCGGCCCGAGGTCTGGCGGCAGAACAGCTTGACGAAGCCGTGGCGCAGCGAGCGCATCTTGGCGCGCGGGTTGGTGCTCAGCGGCATGGTGATGGTGCGGGCGGCGACGTCGCCGTTTTCGATCTCGGCCTGGGTGAAGCCGACGGCCGCGATCTCCGGGCGGGTGAACACGGCGGTGGCGACGGTCTTCAGGCGCAGCGGGGACACGCCCTCGCCCAGGGCATGGTACATAGCAATGCGGCCCTGCATGGCGGCCACGGAGGCCAGCGGGAACAGGTCGGAGCAGTCACCGGCGGCGTAGATGCCGGCCACGCTGGTGCGCGAAACACGGTCGACCTCGATGTGGCCGGACTTGGTGGTGGACACGCCGACGTTCTCCAGGCCCAGGCCCTCCGTCTTCGGGATGGAACCAATCGACATCAGGGCGTGGGAGCCGAAGATCTCGCGGCCGTCGGAGGTCTTGACGCACACGCCGCCGTCCTCGGTACGGGTGATGGTGTCCACGCGGGCGTGCTTTTCCAGCTCGACGCCGCGCTCAGACAGGACGGTCTCCAGCACGTCGGCTGCGTCGGCGTCGTCGTGCGGGAGGATGCGGTCGCGGGAGGCGACCATGGTGACCTTCACGCCCAGCTCCGCGAAGGCGGAGACGAACTCCGCGCCGGTGACGCCGGAGCCGACCACGACGAGGTGCTCGGGCAGGTCCTGCAGGTTGTAGACCTGCTGCCAGGTCAGGATGCGCTCGCCGTCCGGCTGGGCGCCCGGCAGGATGCGCGGGGTCGCGCCGGTGGCAATCAGCACCAGGTCCGCTTCCAGGACCTCTTCCTCGCCGCCGTCGTTGTGCACCGCGGTGACCTTGTGGCACGCGCTGGCGCTGGCAGTCTGGTCCTCGCCGAAGTAGCCGCGGCCGTTGATGACGCGCACGCCGGCGCGTTCCATGTCGTTTTGGATATCGCCCGACTGGTTGGCGGCCAGGGCCTGCACGCGCTCGTTGAGGGCCTGGAGCGCCAGCGGCATGTGCCCCAGGTGCTCGTTGAGGCCCATGGCCTCCGCGCGCCGCAGGTCGGTCTTAATGTTGGCGCCCGCGATGAAGGACTTCGACGGCACGCAGTCCAGCAGGATGCCCGAGCCACCCATGCCTTGATCCTCAATCAGGGTGATGTCGGCGCCATACTTGGCACCGGCCAAAGCTGCTTCATAACCTGCGGGGCCGCCGCCGATGATGACAATTCGCTGCGACTGGTGAGACACGTAGAAAAGCTCCTTTATAAAAATTCAGGCGATTAAGTCACGGGGAAATAGAGACAAGACAAGTGTCGAGATGATACTTCCCCGCCTACTCTACCGCCCTAGCCTAGGTCTACGCCCTCCGAGTTCGCGATTTGCTCCACCACGGAGCCGAAGAGCTTGATGCCCACGCCGATGGCGCGCTCGTCCACCACGAGATCCCCCATGTGCAGATCGAACTGCTCGCCGTCGCCGGACCAGCAGCCCAGGCGCGCCATGGAGCCGGGGACGTGCTCGAGGTACCAGGAGAAATCCTCCCCGCCGGAGGACTGCGGGGCCTCCACCACGGCCTGCGGGTCGATGTGGCTGGCCGCGCTGGCCAACAGGGCGGTGGCCACGTCGTCGTTAAGCACCGGCGGAACACCGCGGTGATAGGACAGGACGTGCTCGACGCCGACGGGGGCTAGGATCTGCTCGATGAGCTCGGTGACCAGCCCCTGGATCTTGCGCCAGACCCCGATGTCGGCGGTGCGCACCGTGCCCGAGGCAGTGCCGGTCTCCGGGATGGCGTTCGGCGCGTAGCCGGAGTTGACCTGGCCGAAGACGGCGACCGTGCCAGTGCGCGGATCCACGCGGCGCGACAGCAGCGCCGGCAGCTCCGTTATCACCTTGCCCAGCGCGTAGACCACGTCCGCGGACAGGTGCGGGCGGGAGGTGTGCCCGCCGGGTCCGTTGATGGTCAGCTCGACGATGTCGGTGGCCGAGGTGATAGCGCCGGTGCGCACGCCGATGCGCCCGACGCGCAGCTTGGGCTCCACGTGCACCGCGAAGATGGAGTGCACGCCCTTGAGCGCGCCCCACTCGATGACGTCGGTGGCCCCGCCCACCCAGACCTCCTCGGCGGGCTGGAAGATGACCCGCACGCCGACCGGCAGGCCGAAGGCCCGGTCGTAATCGGCGATCGCACAGGCCAGGCCCAGCACCACGGTGGTGTGCACGTCGTGGCCGCAGGCGTGCGCCACCCCGCGGACCTCCGAGGTAAATTCCAGGCCGGTGACCTCCGTGACCGGCAGGGCGTCGATGTCCGCGCGGAAGGCCACGCGCCCGCCCTCGGTCTCCGGGCCGATGTCGGCCATCAGGCCGGTCTCCGGGAAGCGGTGGGCGCTAACGCCGTACTCGGCCAGGCGGGCGGCGATATACCGGGTGGTCTCTACCTCCCGGTTGGCCGTCTCCGGGTGGCGGTGGATGTGGCGGCGCCAGCCGTGGATCTCCGCCCGGTGCTCCTCGAACCAGGCGCCGACGAACGCGCTGATTGACTGTGGGACCGCCGGGTCTCCCGTCTGGTCTGCCATTAATGGCCTCCTCACCGCGTTAGGCAACTGCTCGTTTAGTACTCGCCACAGTCTACAACTAGACCATGCTGTTCAGTTAGTCGCCCAGTATAACCGCCCCTCCCCCGCGCGCCAATAGCCCGCCCCCTTAGCTTGCCCGCGCGGCCGGGAAAGGCTGGCTAGTCGCCTCGCGGCGGCGCTGGCGCACGTACGCCGGCGAGAAGGCGGCGACATCGGAGACCTCGGCCACCAGCGAGCCCGCGAACTGGCGGGTATACGGCAGCAGCACAGCCGGCGGGATCTCCAGGGCCAGGGCCAGCTTGTAGACCGTGGAGACCGTCGGATCCGCGGCGCGGGCGCGCTCCAGGTTGCCGATCTGGTTGCGGGAGACGCCGGAGATATCCGCCAGCGCCCGCTGGGACAGGCCGCGGCGCACCCGCGCGGTGCGCAGGTTGCTGGCAAATAATTCCCCGCAGGATTTCCAAAAGCTCAAGGCCGGACGCGCAGCCGTAGTCAAAACTTCCCCACCCCCGTGGAAGACGCTCGATGATGTGCGCCTTAAAGCCTAGCTTAAAAGTCGATATTGCGCGGGCCGTAGAGGCGGTCGCCGGCATCGCCCAGGCCGGGGACGATGTAGGCCTCCTCGTTCAGGCTCGGGTCGATGCACGCGGTGACCAGGCGCACCGGCAGGCCCGAGTTGGCCAGCGCGTCCACGCCCGGCTGCGCCGAGACCATGCAGATGGCGGTGATGTCGGTGGCACCGCGGTCGGCCAGCAGCCGCAGCGAGTGCAGCAGCGAACCGCCGGTGGCCAGCATGGGATCGACCACGAAGACGGTGCGGCCGGACAGGTCCTCCGGCAGGGCCTCCAGGTATGGGACCGGTTCGTGGGTCTCCTCGTTGCGCGCCATGCCGATGAAGCCGACCTGGGCGTCGGGGATCATCGCCAGCGCGGGGTCGATCATCCCCAGGCCGGCGCGGATGATCGGCACGATGATCGGCGGGTCCTGCAGGCGGGTGCCTTCCGCCACGTCCACCGGGGTCTGGCAGTCGAAGTGCTCCACCGGCAGGTTCCGCGCGGCCTCGTAGACCAGCATGGTGCCCAGGTCCTTCAGCGCGGCGCGGAAGGCCGCGTTATCGCTGCGGGCGTCGCGCATCAGGGTCAGGCGGGACGCCGCGAGGGGGTGATCAACAACGTAGGTTTCCATGTCCCCCATCGTAGGGCATCGGCGGCATGCAGAAAGTGGCGGGAACCGTGTCGGCGCCCGCGCGGTCTAAGAAGGCATGAGCATTCTCGACGTTGACCCAGACCTGACCCGCCAACTAGCCACCGACGTAGCCCGCAACGCCCAGGGCAGCCTGCCTGCCCCGCCCGCGGTACCCCTGGATGCCGCCACGCACGACTTCGGCGCCCACCTGGCCGCCGCTGTGACCAATATCAACCAGCGCACCGAGCGCCTGCGCGCGGACCTGTCGCATATTTCCCGGGCCGGCTACGCCCTGGCCGCGGCCGCGGCCGCCACTGACGAGCACACCGCCGGCCGCCTGAGCGCCCACGCGGGAGGTTCCTAATGCAGGTCATCACCCAGGCCCTCAAGACCATCTCCGAGATGCGCCCGGCCGACCTCCCCGCCGGCGCTCAGCTGCCCGTCCACCCCGACGTCGCCGCGGTGGAGCCGCTCGCCCGCATCAGCCAGACCGACGCCACCCCGGTGCTGGCGGCCGCCGGCGCCCTGGCCAGCGACCATGAATCCCTCCACCAGGCGCTCGCCCGCGGCCGGGACCTGGTCTTTGCCGCCGGCGGGGACATCGTGGGCATCGCCGTGGGGCTGGGGCGCCAGGCCCCGCCCCTCGCGCCGGGCCTGCTGACCCTCAAACCGGCGGGCCCGGCCCTTATACCCAT
>NZ_JBPPVW010000013.1:0-73555 GCF_053546955.1 Corynebacterium sp. 32222D000AT
ACCCCAGCCCGCCGAGGGTGAGCGCGGCGGCCGTGCACCGCGGCCGAGCCACGGCGGTCACGTGGAAGACCGCCACCATGGCCAGCCCGCAGGACACCGCGGCCAGCAGCGCCCAGGCGGCATCGCCAAGCGCGGCGGGGGCCACCCAGGACAGGGCACTGTGGATTACCAGCGCGGGCCCGTCTAGCTGCTGGTGGGCCGCCTGCCACGCGGGTGGAAGCGTCCCACCCGGCGGGGCGACGGCCCACCAGCCGGCCAGCGCCCCGGCGAAAACCAGCGCCGGGACCAAGGGGCGGGTCGCGGGTTGATAGATGACCAGCGCGGTGCCCAGGGCTAGCGCGATGGCGACCGCGGCGGAGGCGGGCAGCACGCCCGCGAGCAGGGCGGCGACGGCGACCAGCCCGATACCCGCCCAGACCGCGGCCAGCCCCGGCAGTTCCGAGGGGCGGCCGGCCGCCACGAGGGCCTCCGCCGAGTCGCGGATGACCGGCGCCGGGGTGTCCTCCTGCGGGGTGAGGATGACGACCGCGCCGTCCGTGAGCCGGGTGGCTGCAAGCGGCTGGGCCATGTCCAACCCGCGCCCGCCCGCGGTGGACGCCCGCCACGGCTTGGACAGCTGGGGCGCGTCGACCATATAGCCGATATCGTCAATCATCTCGCCTAAACTGCCGGTCACCGGCAAGGACAGGTCCGCTTCTTTCCGAAAATTACCTGCGTGGACGCGCACCGTCACGCGGACGGTATGCGGGATCGCAGCCGTCATAACACTTCACCCCCGAAGTAGTAGATCCCCGAATTCTCAGGCCGGTGGCCAAGAAAAATTTTCTTCCCCACCTTGCCCGTCGCGCTCAATTGTGGCTTACTGTGGGCAGCGTGTCCACCGCTAGGGGAGGTGGCCGCCAAAAACTTTTCGGGGGTGTATCAGCCGTGCTGGATCAGCGCGAGAGTATCCAAGTAATCGAGCCAACAACCTTAACGCAGCGCCAACCGGTGCCGCCGGCGCCGACCGGGACCATCACCGCAGAGGCGGTGCCGGAGGCCCAACGCAAACAACCCGTGCCGCTGGTGCGCATCATCATGCCCATCGTCATGGTCGCCGCCATGCTAGGCATGGTCGCGTTCATGGTCTTGAGCGGCGGGTCGGATCGGACCTTCAGCCCGCTCATGCTGATGTTTCCCATCATGATGCTGGCCAGCATGTTCATGATGTTCAGCCCGACCACCGGCGGCCAGGACCCGGACGAGACCCGGCGGACCTACCTGCGCCACCTCAAGGCGCTGCGCGAGAAGGCCCTGGACAACGGCGCCGCCCAGCGGGCCCACGAGCTGCACCGCCACCCGCCGGTCGAGCAGCTGCCCGCCTTCGTCCACAACCAGCGGCTGTGGGAGCGCAGCGCGGGCGACCCGGACGCGCTCGAGGTGCGCATTGGGGTGGGAGAGACCAAGCTCGCCACGGAAATCCAGGTGCCGGAGGCGGCCGCGGCCGAGGACCTCGACCCGGTGTGCGCGGTCAGCCTGCGCCGGACCATCCAGGCGGTCGAAACCCTGCCGGAGATGCCCGTGGTCATCCAGCTCCAGGCCTTCGGCGTGCTGGGGATCGCGGGCGCGGGTGCGGCGGACCTGGCTCGGGCCATCGTCATCCAGCTGGCCTGCGCGCATGGGCCCGACACCCTGGGCATTTCCGTGCGCTCCGTGCGCGGGGCCGGCTGGGAGTGGGTCAAGTGGCTGCCGCACGCCCGCCGGCCGGAGCAGGCGAACTACCGCGTGCTCATCGTCGACGGCGTGGCGACCACCGGGGTGGAAGACTTCCTCGACGAGGAGGGGGTAACCACCATCATCGATGTCGGGTCGCGGCGCAACACCGCACTCGGCCTGCGCGCCGAGCACGAGGGCCTGTGCCTGAGCCTGCGCGACGAGGCGGGCGGGGATGCGGGCACAACGCTGTTGGTCTCCACGGCCGCGGGCGAGGAAGAGTTGGGGCGCGCGGACCAGCTGGCCGAAGAGGGCGCGGTGCTCATCGCGCGCCGCATGGCCCGCTGCCGCCGCCCGTTGGCCGAGCCGGGGCCCAAGCTCGGCTCCGGCGGCGGCGACTTGGTGGCCCTGCTCGGGCACCGCGACATCGCCGAGCTGCGCGGCGAGAACCTCTGGCCAGGGCGCGCCGGGTCGCAGCGCCTGCACGTGCCGGTGGGGCTGGACCCTAGCGGCCAGCCGGTCTACCTCGACCTGAAGGAATCTGCCCAGGGCGGCATGGGCCCGCACGGTCTGTGTATCGGCGCCACCGGCAGCGGCAAATCGGAGTTGCTGCGCAGCCTGGTCACCGCGCTGGCGGCCACGCACTCGCCCGAGGAGCTGAACCTGGTGCTCGTGGATTTTAAAGGCGGGGCGACCTTCCTGGGCTGCGAGCAGCTGCCGCACACCGCGGCGGTGATTACCAACCTGGAGGAAGAATCCGTCCTGGTCGAGCGTATGTACGACGCCATCTCCGGGGAGATGAACCGCCGCCAGGAGATCCTGCGCCAGGCCGGCAACTTCGCCAACGTCGGCGACTACAACGCCGGCCGCGACCCGGACCAGTTCCCGCCGCTTCCCGCCCTGGTCATCGTGGTGGACGAGTTCTCCGAGCTGTTGGGCCAGCACCCGGACTTCGCCGATCTCTTCGTCGCCGTCGGCCGCCTGGGCCGTTCGCTGCACGTGCACCTGCTGCTGGCCTCCCAGCGGCTGGAGGAGGGCCGGCTGCGCGGGCTGGATTCGCACCTGTCCTACCGGATCGGGCTCAAGACCTTCTCCGCCGCGGAGTCCCGCCAGGTCTTAGGCGCTACCGATGCCTACCACCTGCCCGCCCGGCCGGGTGCCGGCTACCTGAAGACCAACGGCGACGCCCTCGAGCGCTTCCAGGCCACCTACGTCTCCGGGCCGCTCGCTCGCCCGGCCGAACCAGCCGAAGGGGAAAGCGTACCGCCGGCCCGGGTGTCCGTCTTCGACGGCTGGGACGCTCACACCACCGAGGACAGCGAGCCGGAGCTTGTCTGGGACGAGTCGACCACGCTGCTCAACGAGGTCGTGGCCGTCGCCCGCGCGGAGGCCGACCACCGCGGGCACAGCGCCCACCGCATCTGGCTGCCGCCGCTGCCCGCCGCGGTCGAGCTGCCCGAGATCCTGCACCGGGCCGGCCAGACCACCCACCTGCAGGCCGCGGTCGGGCTCATCGACCGTCCCTACCACCAGCGCCAGGATCCCCTGGTGGTCGACTTTTCCACCGCCGGTGGGCACGCGGCCGTCTGCGGCGGCCCGCAGACAGGCAAGTCCATGGCGCTGCGCACCATCGTCGGCTCCCTGGCCGCGACCCACGGCACCGAGGCCATCCGCTTCTACGTCATTGACCTGGGCGGCGGGGCGCTAGCCAACCTGGACCGCCTGCCGCACGTGGCGGGCGTGGCTGGCCGCGACGAGCCGGACACGGTCCGCCGCATCATCGACGAGGTCACCGGCCTGGTCGAGCGCCCCGAGCCCCGCCACACCTTCCTGGTGCTAGACGGCTGGCACCACGTGGGCACCGCCGGCGCGGAGTTCAACGATCTCACGGAGAAGATCACCGCCCTGGCCGCCGACGGCCCCAGCGCCCGCGTCCACCTGGTCTTGTCCACGCCGCGGTGGACCACCCTGCGCCCGTCGATTAGGGACCTCATCGCCCACCGGTTGGAGCTGCGCCTGGGGGAGGCCATGGAATCCCTGGTGGACCGCAAGGCCCAACAGAAGCTGCCGGCCCTGCCCGGCCGCGGGCTCACCGAGACCGGGGAGATGATGCTGCTGGCGCGCACCTCCAACCAGGACGTGGCACACCTGCAGTCCCGCGGCGGCGAGCCGGTGCCCCGGCTCAAGACCCTGCCCGCCCAGCTGCGCCCGGCCGACCTGCCCCGCCACGCGCTGACCGCCGGGCTGGTTTGGGGAATTGGCGGCCGCGACCTGGAACCGGTGGCCTGGGACCCGGCCACCAGCGCCCACGTGGTCTGCGTCGGCGCCAGCGGGTCCGGCAAGTCCACCTTCGTCCGGGTCATCGCTGATGCTGTGGCCGGCCTGCCCCGGGAGGACGCGCGCCTGGTGGTCATCGATCCGCGCCGGGCGCACCTGGGCGCGCTCGACGAGGACATGCTCGCCGCCTATGCCGCCACGCCCGCGGCGGCGGAGAAGGCCCTGCGCGATACCGCGGCGACTATGCGGCAGCGCCTGCCGGGGCCGGATATCACCCCGGCGCGCCTGCGCGCCCGCGATTGGTGGAGCGGCCCCGAGATCTACGTGGTCATCGACGACGCGGAGCTCACCAGCGAGGCCGCCCTGCACCCGCTGGTGGAGCTCATCCCGCACGCCCAGGACATCGGCCTGCACGTCATCTTCGCCCGCAAGGCCGGCGGCATCGGCCGCGCCATGTTCGGCAAGTTCTGCTCGGCGCTCAAAGATACCCAGCCGGCCGTCCTGCTCCTGGACGCCGACAAGGAGGAAGGCCCCATCTTCGGCATGAAGCCGAAGCGCCAGCCACCCGGCCGCGGCCGCTACCACCTCCGCGGCGAGGAACTGGGCCTGTGCCAAGTCATCCGCGCCGACGACCAAGAAGACACACCACCAGCCGCCGAAGAACGAGACGAGAGCCACCAAGCAGCAAGCAACCAAGCAGAAAGCAAGCGAAAGGACACGCCATGACGACCGCCGCACCCGCTTTGTTGACCATCACCATCTTGGATACCGCCACCATTTTCGAAGGCCCGGAAACCGTGTACCGCTACGACCTGCCCGGCACCGGGATTGTGGAGGGCTGGGCCCTGGACGGCGCGCTCGAGCAGGCGGAGAAGATCCTGGGCGCGCACTGGCCGGAAGCCCCCGTGAAGGTCTGCGCGGACTCCAGCGCGACTGCGGTCTCAGCGGAAGCCGTGAGCATCATTACCCGGCAGCTCGAGGGCCGGGAGGTGCCGGTGGTGGACACCGCCGAGCACGCGGTCTCCCACCCGGAGACCGAGGTCTTCGCCCCGCTCGCACCGGCTGCCGATGCCGCCGCTCCCGGCGGCTCACACCCGGACGCGCCGCGCGCCGAGCCGCTGCGCCCGAGCACGGACAACACCAGCAAGGGCGGGTGGTTCCAGCCCTTCTACGCGCTGCTGGCCGTGGTGGTGCTGATCGTGGCCGGCGTGGCCTGGTTCGTGGTCGGCCGCGGCGGCGATGCGAACGAGGAGAGCGCGGGCGGTGAGGCAACCGATAACGCGGTGGCGGCCGCCCCGGGCGGTCAGGACGGCGGCCCGCCGGCGCCCGGGGAGGCGGGCAGCGACGGGCCGGCAAACGAGCCGCCGCCCGCACCGGAGCAGTTAAGCGCGGCGGGACTGTCGGTGCAGCTGCCGCAGGGCTTTCACGCCGAGGAATCCGCCGAGGGCGATGGGCTGGTCACGGCCACGGGGCCGGACCCGGACCTGCGGGTGCTCTTTGCCGCGGATCCGCTCTATTCGGTGCCCGCGGACTACCTGCTGGAACAAATCCAGGAAGAAATCGCCGGCGACGACGCCCTGTCCCACCCGCAGGAGCACGACGGCCGGCTGACCTACGTGGAAAAGCCCGGGGACGACTCGCACGTTGTCTGGACGACGTGGGTGGACGGCGATCACCAGCTGTCCGTGGGCTGTCACACCCGCGAGCTGCCCAGCGTCGCGCAGAAGGCGGCCTGCCGCATGGCCGAAGAATCCCTGGTCCGTCAGGGCTAAAACTTTTTTAAAAACTCCGGGAACCGATTGCCCGGCGGGGCAGTCCAATAAAGATGAGGAAGGCACCGCGTCGGAAAGAACGCGGCGGCGGGGGACTTCCTCCACCAGTCTGACAAGTAACCGCGACACACAATCCGTGACACAAGACCGTGACACCACACTGTCAACCCGTTCGAGGAGGGGCGAACACTATGCACACTACGTTCAAGACCGAAGCCGAGGTCATGCAGGCCACGGCCGGGCATGTCGATTCGACCAATGAGGAAGTCCAGGGCGAGCTGACCCGCCTGCACAACGTTGTGGAGGGCACCCGCGCGAGCTGGGAGGGCCGCGCGCAGCTGTCCTTCGACAACCTCATGCAGCGCTACAACGCCTCCGCCCAGCAGCTGCGCGAGGCCCTGTCCGCCATCTCGGACAACATCCGCAGCAACGCCCGCAACTTCGACGACGTCGAGGCCCAGAACGCGCAGGTCCTCAACAACGTCGGCGGCGCCGGCTTGGCCCTGTAGCCGCCCGGCACAACACCCACCGCGCGAGCGCACACCAGATAAACACCAGGAAGGAAAAATTCCCGCATGACCGCTATCAAGTACGAATTCGGCGCCATCGAGGCCGCCGCTGCCGATATCAACTCCACCTCGGCCCGCATCAACGGCCTGCTGGACGAGCTCAAGTCCATCATCGAGCCCATGGCCGCCACCTGGGAGGGCGAGTCCGCAGCCGCCTACCAGCAGGCCCAGCGCAAGTGGGACAACGCCGCCCTGGAGCTCAACCAGGTGCTGATGACCATCTCCCGCACCGTCTCCGAGGGCAACGACGCCATGAGCGACGTCAACCGCCGCGCCGCCGCCAGCTGGGGCTAAACGCACCCACCACACAATCCCGTCTGTCACCCCGCCTTCCCCGGTAAATGGGGAAGGCGGGTTTTGTGTGTAGTGGGGGAGCGTCTCCGCCGTCTAACGGCGTTTTGGGATTTTGGGGCGAAACCACTAAAGTATTAGACCTATGTGTCTGAGCGAGACAGCCCTGCTTTGGGGCTGGACGCGGCGCCTAGTGCAGGTCTCCACCGGCCGCTGTATCTAGGGGCAGTCGAAGGACCATGGCGTTGGCCGGCAGTTCCGAGACAGACTTTCAAGGAGTCATTTTGTCTACTTTCCACCCTAAGAGCGGTGACATCACCCGCAAGTGGTACGTCATCGACGCTACTGACGTGGTGCTGGGCAAGCTCGCTTCCACCGTGGCAGACCTGCTGCGTGGCAAGCACAAGCCGCAGTTCGCACCGAACGTTGACTGTGGTGACCACGTCATCATCATCAACGCTGACAAGATCCACATCTCTTCCAACAAGCGTGACCGCGAAAAGCGCTACCGCCACTCCGGCTACCCGGGTGGTCTGAAGACCATGACCCTGGGTCAGTCTTTGGACGCCAACCCGGTTCGCGTTATCGAAGAAGCTGTCACCGGCATGATGCCGCACAACAAGCTTTCCCGTTCTTCCGCCCGCAAGCTGCACGTCTTTGCAGGCGAGGAGCACCCGTACGCCGGCCAGAAGCCGGAATCCTACGAGCTTAAGCAGGTGGCACAGTAATGACCGAGCAGAACAACATCGATAACAACGTGGCAGACGCTGCCGACATCGCAGCCGCAGCCGCCGCAACCGAAGAGTTCACCAACACCATCGGTGACGTCGTTGCTCCGGAAGCCGCTGAGGAGACCGAGGCTGCTGCCCCGGCTATCCACGAGGGCCCGATCCAGACCGTTGGTCGCCGTAAGCGCGCCATCGCTCGTGTCCGCCTGATCGCCGGCTCCGGCGAGATCGTGGTCAACGGCCGCACCCTGGATGACTACTTCCCGAACAAGCTGCACCAGCAGGACATCCTCACTCCGCTGACCCTGCTGGACCGCGAGAACCAGTTCGACATCAAGGTCACCGTCAACGGCGGCGGCCCGACCGGCCAGGCCGGCGCTCTGCGTCTGGCTATCGCCCGTGCACTCAACGTCTACAACCCGGCTGACCGCGCCGCCCTGAAGAAGGCCGGCCTGCTCACCCGTGACGCCCGTGCCGTCGAGCGCAAGAAGGCTGGTCTGCACAAGGCACGTCGTGCCCCGCAGTACTCCAAGCGTTAATTCTTCGCTGGTACTTACACTTACGCCGCTTGGGCCCTTCCCTTTGGGGAAGCCCAAGCGGCGTTTGTGTTTTCTAGTCCCGGGGTTGGCCGGGGCCTAGGACACCCGGGTCCTTTGCCGGGGCCTAGGACGGCGAGGGTCTAGAAGACCGAGTCGTTCCACCAGCGGCGTTCCGGGGTGCCGCAGCGGGAGCCGGTCTTGTCCAGCTTGATGCCTACGACCTGGTGGAGCTGGACGATGTTGTGCTCGAAGCCCCACTGGGAGCCGGCCATGTACATGCCCCACAGGCGGGCGGTCGGCAGGCCGACCAGGCTGACGGCCTCCTCCCAGTTGTCCTTGAGGTTTTCGCACCAGGCCGACAGCGTGCGCATGTAGTCGAAGCGCAGGTTTTCCTCGTGGAAGACCTCGAAGCCGTGGTCCTGCATCTTGCGGACGATGGTGCCCGAGCCGGTCAGCTCCCCGTCGGGGAAGATGTAGCGGTCGATGAAGGAACCGCGCGGGGTCTTGTGGTTGTCCGGGTAGGTGATGCAGTGGTTGACCATCACGCCGCCTTCGCGCAGCTTGCCGGACAAGAAGTCGAAGTAGCTGGCGTAGTTCTTCACGCCGATGTGCTCCATCAAGCCGATGGAGGAGATGGCGTCGAAGTTCTCCTCCGGCACGTCGCGGTAGTCCATGTAGCGGATCTCGGCCAGATCCTCGAGGCCTTCCTCCAGAATCTTCTTCTGGCCCCACTCGGCCTGCTCGCGCGAGAGCGTCACGCCGATGGACTTCACGCCCTGGCGGGCGGCGTAGCGGACCATGCCGCCCCAGCCGCAGCCGATGTCCAGGTGGCGGTCGCCTTCCTTCAGGTGCAGCTTCTCAAAGACCAGGCGGTACTTGTTGTCCTGGGCCTCGTCCAGCGACGCGTCCGGGCTGGGGTAGTAGGCGCAGGTATAGGTCATGGAGTCGCCCAGGAAGAGCTCGTAGAAGTCGTTGCCCACGTCGTAGTGATCGGAGATGACATCCGCGTCGCGTGCCTTGGAGTGCCGGGACAGGCCCTGGCGCAGCATGCGCTCGAAGCGGCCGGCGCGCTCGGCCTCCGGCACCGGCTGGATCTGGATAGCTCCCATCGACGCCAGCGAGCGCACGATCTTCAGCAGCGTGCTGGTATCCGGCCGCTCGAATTTCCGGTACATCTCGTGCAGGGCGTCGAAGATGCCGTAGGGGTGCGCCAGGTGCTCGCCCTTGACCGTGATGCCGTCGGTGACAAAGGCGCGGGCCAGGCCGACGTCGCCCGGGGCGGTGGCGATATAGGACAGGCCCTCTACGTTGTTGATGGACACGTGATACTGCGAGTCCGGGTTGCCGGTGGAAGAACCATCGAACGCGGTCCAGTAGAAGGGGTTGGCGGCGGGGACGAAGGCATCGATAATCTCGGCTACCGTCATCGGCTGAAACTTACCGGGCATGGATAGGGCTTCCTTTCGTTGGTTTAAGAGTTGTTCACGGTCTTGTCGTAGAGGGTGGGGAAACGGCCCGCCGGGTCGGCCTGCTGTTTCATCTTCTCCGGCAGGTCGCCGCCGTAGAGCTCGGCGAACTGCTCCGGGGTATAAAAGGCCTCGGAGTACAGGGACTTGTGCCCGCCCAGCTCGCTGACCTTGGCCTCGATGACCTTGTTGAAGGCGCCGGGCTCCTGTGCCGGGCTGACGTGGTCGGCCGGGACCCCGGACCAGAACCCGACGTTTACCCAGGTCGTTCCCGGCTTCAGGGGGTACAGCGGCCAGGGCGCGTCCGACTCAGCGGTAACCTCTCCGGTGCCGACTAGGTCCTCGACGCCGTCGCGCAGCCGGATGGGGCAGAGCCACACCGGCTGGATATCGCTGGCGGAAAAGAACCAGTCGAGCCACTGGGCGGTCTTGTCAGCGGTGACTTCCACGTCCTGGACCACCCGCTCGGAGGCCGGCAGGCCCTTGGGCTTTTTGAGGAAGTTGTATTCCAGCTGGTACTTGCGGTCCAGGCGCACGATCTTCCAGTAGAAGGAGCTGCGGCGCCACTGGCGCGGCCAGATCTTGCGCACCGTCGGGTTCTGCGCCCCGAAGGCCCGGGAGCACCAGAACCAGTCCGTGTCCCAGCGCCAGATGTAGTCGCGGATGCTCAGCAGGTCGTGGCTCGTGCCGTTAGGGTGCTGCAGGCTGCGGTAGTAGATGGCCTGGCCGGTGTAGTCCGAGGTGTGGACGGCGGCATCGCCAGCCGCGACCGCCAGCACCAGGTAGGCCTCCTGCGGGCTGAAGGCCACCCCGTCGAGGCCGTGCAGGCGGGTGCCGTCGAATTCCCCGCTGGCGGAGGCCTCGGCCAGGGCGTCCTGGAAGCTTTCCAGGTCGTGGAAGCGCACGGAGCGGACCTCGATGAGGGAGGGGACTTCCTCGAGCTCGATGGTCAGGCGGACCGCGTAGCCCAGCGAGCCGTAGGAGTTGGGGAAGGTGCGGAACAGGTCCACGTTTTCTTCCCGCGAGCAGGTCACGATCTGCCCGTTGCCGTCGAGGACGTCCATCTCCAGCACGGATTCGTGCGGCAGGCCGTTGCGGAAGGAGGTGGATTCCACCCCCATGCCGGTGACCGCCCCGCCCAGGGTGATGGTTTTCAGCTGCGGGACCACCAGCGGTGCCAGCCCGAAGGGCAGGGTCGCGTCCACCAGGTCCTCGTAGGTGCACATGCCCTGCACGTCGGCGGTCTGGGCCACCGGGTCGATGGCGATGACCCCGCCCAGGCCGCTCACGTCCAGCCCTGGGGTGGTGGACTCGCGGCCGCGGAAGAGGTTGGAGGTCTTCTTCGCCAGGCGCACCCGCTTGCCGGCGGGGACGGCCTGGAAGCTATCCAGCAGCCGGCGCACGCCTTCTGCGTGGCGGTGCCAGCCGATGGGTTGAATGCTTTCCGCGTCGACAGTGCGGCCGGGTAATGCGCTTGCTAGCGCATTAGTAGCTCGACCGGTGACGTTAATCAGTGATTCTCTTAAGGTTCCGCCTGCGCTCATATGGGGCCATTTTAAGCGTGTCCGGGCGCGGCGCTATTCGGTGCTGGCGCGGCTACCCCACTTTAGGTGAGTGGAACGAGTGGGAATAGGTCCGGTCCGGTCGCGCGAAGCATAACGCTAGGGGCATAATGTTGGACATGACTCGACTATTTGGCACCGACGGAGTACGGGGTCTGGCTAACCAGAAGCTGACCCCCATGCTGGCACTGAAACTTGGCCAAGCGGCGGCGGAGGTTTTTACCGCCAACCGGGAATCCTACGAGCGCCGCCCGCTCGCTATCATCGGCCGCGACCCGCGCGTGTCCGGGGAGATGCTCGACGCGGCGATCGCCTCCGGGCTCGCTTCCCGCGGCGTGGACGTGCTGCGCGTGGGCGTGCTGCCGACCCCGGCTATTGCCTTCCTCACCGATGACTACGGGGCGGACCTGGGCGTGATGATTTCCGCGTCGCACAACCCCATGCCGGACAACGGCATCAAGTTCTTCTCCGCCGGAGGGCGGAAGCTGCCGGACGCGGTGGAAGACGAAATCCAGCAGGCGATGGACACCCTGAGCGAGGAGGGCCCGACCGGCACCAAGCTGGGCCGCATCATCTCGGAGGCCCCCGATGCCCGCGAGCGCTACCTCAAGCACCTGGCCGAGGTCGTTACCGCCGACCTATCGGGTATCACCGTGGTGGTGGATACCGCCAACGGCGCCGCCTCCAAGGTCGCCCCGCAGGCCTACGAGGCCGCCGGCGCGACGGTGATTCCGATTCACCACAAGCCGAACGCCTTCAACATCAACGAGGACTGCGGCTCCACCCACATCGAGCAGGCCCAGAAGGCCGTCGTGGAGCACGGCGCGGATCTCGGCCTGGCCCACGATGGCGACGCCGACCGCTGCCTGGCTGTCGATGCCGCCGGCAACGTCGTCGACGGCGACCAGATCATGGCCATCCTGGCCGTCGGCATGCACGAGGACAACGACCTGCGCCACAAGACCCTGGTCGCTACCGTCATGTCCAACCTGGGCCTGACGCTGGCGATGCAAGAGCAGGGCATCGAGGTTGTCCAGACCAAGGTGGGCGACCGCTACGTGGTCGAAGAGCTCATCCGCGGCGACTTCTCCCTGGGCGGCGAGCAGTCCGGGCACATCGTCCTGCCCGACGACTGCACCACCGGCGACGGCACCCTGACCGGCCTGTCGCTCATGGCGCGCATGGCCCGTTCCGGTAAGTCCCTGCAGGAGCTGGCCAGCGTGATGAAGGTCCTGCCGCAGGTGCTCATCAACGTGCCGGTCTCCGACAAGTCCGCCATCATGGGCAACGACGAGGTGAAATCCGCCATCGCCCAGGCCGAGGAGGAACTCCACGGCACCGGCCGCGTGCTGCTGCGCCCGTCGGGCACCGAGGAACTCTTCCGCGTCATGGTCGAAGCCGCCGAGGAAGAGCAGGCCCGCAAGGTCGCCGGCCGGCTCGCCGCCGTGGTCGCCGGCGTCTAAACCACCCGCACCACCGGCACCCGAAACCCTAAAAAGTTCCCGCAGAAATTGGCGGGAACCGCCGGGGACTTCCGGCAGTCCAAATAAGGTGAAGCTGCTCCCACCGGGGCGGCCAAAACCTTAAAAAGACGAGACTGCAAGAAAGGGAGTCCCTCGGTGCCGGAAATCGAGTTCGACCACACTGATATTGTCGCTCGCCTCCGCCAGGTATCCACCGGCGTGAGCGCACAGCGCCAGGCCCACCTGCGCCGCGTGCCGGAGTACCCGCAGGCCGCCGCCGGCCGCGACTTCGCCGGCCACGGGCAGCGCATCCAGCAGTTGCTCAACCGCCTGCATGAGCAGGGCGGCTGGCGCATTAACAACATGGACGACACCGTGCGTGCCGCGGCCGACCAGTTCACCGCCCTCTACCGCGGTGACGACGCGTTCGGCGCCCGGCTGGGGCAGGGGGATAGCCATGAGTAGCACCAGCGCCATGGCCCGCAGCCAACTGGCCGATTATTCCCGCTCGGTAAGCAATTTCCAGCTAGCCAGCCAGGGCGCGTATTCCGGCCCCAGCCTGCCCGTCGGGGTGCTGCAGCGGATGGTCGCTTCCGTCGACGGGCTCAGCAGCGCCGACCTGGTGGCGGGCACCCGCGCGGCCGTGGGAGCGGACCGGCCCAACCGCGGCGGCGGGGAGCTGCGCGAATTCCTCTTCGGCGGCGGCTTCCTCGCCGCCGGCGATAAGCTGCTGGACCGCCTGCGCACCATCAACGACGACCACGAGGAGGACCGCACCCAGGCCGACGAGCTCGCCCGCGACGCGGAGCATTGCGCCCAGGCCATCGACGACGTGGTGCACATCTCCGACTCCGCGATTGGGGAGCTGCTCAGCGCCGCCATCGGGCTGCTGGACATCCTGGCCATGGTGCTGCGCCGCCACCCCGTGGCCCAGTTCCTCATCCCCGCCATCTCCGCCATCGGCGGCCGCGTCATCGAGGACACCAACAAGCAGGTCGCCGGCACCTGCCGGGAGCGTGACGAGGCCATCGACAGCTGCTACGAGGAATTCGAGCGCCGCTGCGAGTGCGCCTGCGAGCGCCCGCTACCACCCGAACCACCGCAAGCCCCCGCGGAAGCCGAGCCCTGCGCCGAGGGCCAGCCAGAGCCCAAGCCAGAGGCCGAGCCCAAGCCTAAACCAGAACCGCAACCCAAGCCCGAGCCCAAACCGCAGCCTCAGCCCGCTCCGGATGCCGGCCCACCACCGACCGAACCGTCGTCCCTGGACCCTGCGCCCAAGCCGGCCCCAGAGCCGGAACCAAAACCAGAGCCAGAAAAACAACCAGAACCGCAACCGCAGCCCAAACCTAAACCGGAACCCAAGCCTGAGCCCTGCCCGGAACCCGAGCCTGAGCCGTGCCCGGAGCCAGAACCTAAACCAGAGCCAGAACCCGAGCCTGAGCCCTGCCCGGAGCCGAAGCCAGCACCGGAGACCGAACCGGCCGGACAGCCCGCACCCGAGCCTGAACCCGAACCGGAACCTGAGCCAGCACCTGAGCCAGCACCCGAGCCCTGCCCGGAACCGGTCCCGTGCGAACCCGCACACAGCTGCTGCGGCGCACTCGGCGTCGCCGGCGCTGGCGTGGCCCTCATCGGGGCAGGCCTGCTGCTGGCGGCCGCGGCCGAGTGCCTGGAGGGCATGGACTGCCCGGAACCAGAACCAGCTCCTGAGCCAGAGCCAGAACTCGAGCCTTGCCCGGAGCCGGAGCCTAAACCACAACCCGAGCCGGAGCCTGCGCCTAAGCCGTCGCCGCCGGACCTGTCAGAGGTACCAGAGCCGGAACCGCCGGCAGGCAAGCTGGCCCATATGGATGCCGCGCCGCCGGCGCCTGAGCCGGCGCCTGAGCCGGCGCCCGAGCCTGCTGCCCAGCCGGTAGCGCCCGAACCGGCGACACCGCCGGCTGCGGACGCCGGTGGCCGGGCGGGCCCTGCCCCGCAAGAGCCGGAGGCGCCGGAGGAAGAAGCTGGAGATGAACCGCAAGAGCGAGCCCGAAAGGCAGGACGATGGTAAACGACTTCGACGAATTTGCCCGGCAGTTCCGCCAGCGCACCGCGGCGCGGCTGTTGGAATTTGAACGCACCCTGGCCAAGGCGCAGGAAGACTTAGAAAAGGCCGCGGACAATGCCAAGCACCAGGCCAGTGCCGAGGCGAAGGCGACCGGCAAGACGGCGCGGGCATCGGCGGCGCGGCCCGGGGTGGGGCGGGATGAACGCAGAAAGCCCCAGCGCACCAGTGCGCCGGGGCAGGTTAAATCCGTGCTGCGGAGGGGCTAGTCGTCGCGGGTGACGCCGGCCTTCTCACTGAGGTCTTCGCCGATGAAGCTCTCCACGTTCTTGCCGACGGCCTCCGGATCGGAGAAGTCGGAGTACTTGCTGTCGTTGTTGAGCTGGTGGAGGAAGAAACCGGTGATAAGGCCGCGGGCGGTCTCCGTGGGGCCGCCCTCAAAGGCTGGGGTGCCGAGCATGAGCTTGGTCAGGCGGTCTTCGCTAAAGCCCTGCTGGGTGCCCTTGGCGATCTCCCGGTAGGAGCAGTCGCCGGCCCAGTTGTAGGCCAACTTTGCCGGGTTGCCGGCGCTGAAGATATCGGAGCGGCCGGAGCCGATGACCAGGCCGGGGATCTCCAGGCGGCGGGCGGCGCGGGAGGCCGACGGGGCAGTGGAGGCGGGGTAAATGGCCGCGACAGCGCGCACCTTCTCGTTATCAACGCTGGCCAGGACTGCGGCGCCGCCGCCCATGCCGTGGCCGACCATGCCGAGCTTGCCCGGGCCGACGGAGATATTGCCCTGGCCCAGCTTCACGCCGGCGGCGATCTGCAGGGCGGTTTCCATGTCAGCGGCTAAGTTGCGGTGGTTCGGGTGAAAGCCGGTCTCCGTGTCCGGGGCGACCGCCACGATCCCCCACGAGGCCAGGTGGCGCAGCGTGGCGTGGTAGCTTTTCACCTTCTTCATCCAGTCGTGGCCGAAAGCCACGGCGGGCAACGCGTTGCCTTCGGCAGGGGCATACACCTTGCCGTTCAGGCCGGCGTACGACAGATCGCCGACGAGTACCCGGTGCGGGCCGCGCTTGGACAGGGTCGATAGATGCTTCTTCAAATTCGCAGACACATCTACCAGGATAGAGCAAACCTTGGCGCGGTAGCACCTGACCGGGGCCGAAAACTTCGGGCAATTATTACGGCGAGGTGAATATACAACCTGAATCCGTCGGAGTGCTGGATGATGCTGTAACATCTGGGGCTATGTGTGGAATCGTCGGATACGTTGGTCAATCGGGAAACGACCGTGAATATTTTGCCCTCGACGTCGTGCTGGAGGGGCTGCGCCGCCTGGAATACCGCGGCTATGACTCCGCCGGCATCGCGATGTACGCGGACGGGGAAATCAGTTGGCGCAAGAAGGCCGGCAAGGTAGCCGAGCTGGATAAGGAGCTGGCCAGCCGCCCGGTGCCGGACTCGGTCCTGGGTATCGGCCACACCCGCTGGGCCACCCACGGCGGCCCCACCGACATCAACGCCCACCCGCACGTCGTAGACGGCGGGAAGCTCGCCGTCGTGCACAACGGCATCATCGAGAACTTCTCCGAGCTGCGCACCGAGCTCATCGACAAGGGCGCCCACTTCGCGTCGGAGACCGACACCGAGGTCGCCGCCACGGTGCTCGCCGACGTCTTCCACGGCGAGGCCGAGGGTGACCTGACCCGCGCTATGCAGCTGGCTTGCCAGCGCTTCGAAGGCGCCTTCACGCTGCTGGCCATCCACGCGGATCAGCCGGACCGCATCGTGGCTGCCCGCCGCGACTCGCCGCTGGTCATCGGACTGGGCGAGGGCGAAAACTTCCTGGGCTCCGACGTGTCGGGCTTCATCGACTACACCAAGTCCGCCGTTGAGATCGATAACGACCGCGTCGTGACCATCACCGCGGACGAGGTCGCCATCACCGATTACGACGGCAACCCGGCCGAGGGCAAGCCGTTTGAAATCAAGTGGGACGCCGCCCAGGCAGAAAAGGGTGGCTTCGACTCCTTCATGGACAAGGAGATCCACGACCAGCCGAGCGCGGTCCGCGACACCCTGCTGGGCCGCTTCGACGAGTCCGGCAAGCTGATCCTGGACGAGCTGCGGATCGAGGAATCCGTGCTCAAGTCCATCGACAAGATCATCGTCATCGCCTGCGGCACCGCCGCCTACGCCGGCCACGTGGCCCGCTACGCCATCGAGCACTGGTGCCGCATCCCCACCGAGGTGGAGCTGGCGCACGAGTTCCGCTACCGCGATCCGATCGTCAACGAAAAGACGCTCGTGGTGGCCCTGTCCCAGTCCGGCGAGACCATGGACACCCTGATGGCCGTGCGGCACGCCCGCCAGCAGGGCGCGAAGGTCATCGCCATCTGCAACACCCAGGGCTCGTCCATCCCGCGTGAGTCCGACGCCGCGCTGTACACCCACGCCGGCCCGGAGATCGCGGTGGCCTCCACCAAGGCCTTCCTGGCGCAGATCACCGCCACCTACCTGCTGGGCCTGTACCTGGCGCAGCTGCGCGGCAACAAGTTTGCCGACGAGGTCGAATCCACCCTGCGCGAGCTGCGCGCCATGCCGGACAAGATCCAGGAGGTCATCGACGGCGAGCAGCAGGTCGCGGACCTGGCCAAGTCCATGCAGAACGCGACCTCCGTGCTCTTCCTGGGCCGCCACGTCGGCTTCCCCGTCGCCCTGGAGGGCGCGCTGAAGCTGAAGGAAATCGCCTACCTGCACGCCGAGGGCTTCGCCGCCGGCGAGCTCAAGCACGGCCCGATCGCGCTCATCGAGCAGGGCCAGCCGGTCTTCGTTATCGTGCCGTCCCCGCGCGGGCGCGACTCGCTGCACTCCAAGGTGGTCTCCAACATCCAGGAGATCCGCGCCCGCGGCGCCGTCACCGTGGTCATCGCCGAGGAAGGCGACACCGCGGTCGAGGACTACGCGGACTACATCATCCGCATCCCGCAGGCCCCGACCCTGATGCAGCCGCTGCTGGCTACCGTGCCGCTGCAGATCTTCGCCTGCAACGTCGCCGCCGCCAAGGGCTACGACGTGGACCAGCCGCGTAACCTCGCAAAGTCGGTGACGGTAGAGTAGCTTCCATGTCGTTACTCACCACCCGCATCGATTTGGATGCCATCGCCCACAATATTGCCTATCTCAAGGACAAAGTGGGACCGGGCACCCGGCTGATGTGCGTGGTGAAGGCGGACGCCTACGGGCATGGAATCGAGAAGGTGGCCCCCGTGATGGCAGCCGCCGGCGCGGACGCTTTCGGCGTGGCCACCACGGCGGAGGCCGTGCGCCTGCGCCAGGTCGGCGTCAACCAGCCGATCGCGGCGTGGATCTGGGCCCCCAGCGACGATCTCTCGGAGGTCTTAGCCCACGGGATCACCGTCGGCGTGCCCTCCCTGGAGCACGCCCGGGCACTCATCAACCAGGAGACCCCGGCCAGCGTCATCATCGGCGTGGAGACCGGGATGCACCGCTCCGGCATCCAGCGCGCGGACTGGGCGGAGGCCTTTGAGCTGCTGCGCGACTGCCCCTTCCTGGAGGTCACCGGCCTGATGTCGCACTTCGCGTGCGCCGATACCCCGGATCATCCGCACAATGACCACCAGGAACAGCAGTTCCGCGACGCGCTAGAGCAGGCGCGGTCGATGGGCCTGGAGTGCCCGGTCAACCACCTGGCGAATTCCCCGGCCACCCTGACCCGCCCGAGCGCCTACTTCGAGCAGGTGCGCGTGGGCCTGGCCTGCTACGGCCTGGAGCCCATCGAGGGCCTGGAACACGACCTGCGCCCGGCGATGACCTGGGCCGCCACCGTCATCAACGTCAAACCGATCGAGCCGGGGGAGGCCACCTGCTACGGCCTGACCTGGAGCGCGTCCGAGCCGGGTTACCTGGCCACCGTGCCCGCCGGCTACGCCGACGGCCTGCCGCGCAACTTCCAGGACAAGCTGGAGGTGGGCATCAACGGCCACCTCTACCCGCAGGTCGGCCGGGTGTGCATGGACCAGGTCGTGGTGGACCTAGGTTCCAACCCGCACGGGGTGGCCATCGGGGACGAGGCCGTGCTTTTTGGCACTGGCGGGCGCAGCGCCACGGATCTGGCGAACGCCGCCGGGACCATCAACTACGAGGTGGTCTGCCGGCCCACCGGGCGCACCCAGCGGACCTACCTGCCCCGGCAGGAGGCCTAGGATGCGCAGCGATTTTCCCGCCCAGGGCAGCGAGACCCTGAGCACCCGCGAGCAGACCCAGGATCTAGGTGCGCGGCTGGGACGCGCGCTGGAGGCCGGCGACGTGGTGATCCTGGACGGCCCGCTGGGCGCGGGCAAGACCACCCTGACCCAGGGCATCGCCGAAGGCATGGGTGTGAAAGGCCGGGTGACCTCGCCGACCTTCGTCATCGCCCGGGAGCACCGCGCGAAGCAGTCCGGCCCGAACCTGGTGCACGTGGACGCCTACCGCCTGCTGGATGACTTCGGCGCCGGCTCGGGCGACCCCATCGGGGACCTGGACGCGCTGGACCTGGACACGGAGCTGGCCGACGCCGTCGTCGTCGCCGAGTGGGGCGGCGGGCTGGTCGAGCAGCTCAGCGACGACTTCCTGCTCGTGCGCATCGACCGCGAGAGCGCCCGGGCCGACGATGCCCCGCTGGACGAGGACGGCCCCCGCGTCATTTCCTGGCAGTGGCACAGCCGCTAGCGGCCCGCGCCCGCGGCTACCGCGGAGGCGCCACACACTCGCGGAACCTGCACGATGTACCATTACAGGGCGTAAAAACAATGCCCAAGCCTGTCTAGGCACTTAATCCCCATAGAACTAATCCGATAGTCGGGCGTACGACTGTCGCGCAGAAGGAGTCACCATGATGAAACTGTCCAAGTCAGCCGCCGCACTGGTGGCCGTCGTCACCATCGGCTTCCTCATCGCCATCCTGGGCCTGGTCGGCTGGACCGCCGCCCGCGCAGACGAGCCGGTCGGCCGCGTGGGCCATATCCTGGAAGAGACCAAGAACAAGGGCCTGCACGGCACGGCCCTGTCCCCGGCGGATGTCTACGGCGAGGAGTGGAGCGCCGCGGCATTTGTCTGCCCGGGCGTTTCCGGCGATGAGCTGCAGGAGGCCTTCGGTCTGAACCCGGACAAGCTGGACCTGGTGGACGGCAAGGTCCCGGAGGACACCAACTACCTGGTGGCCCTGGACGAGGACCTGAACAGCTTCCCGGAGAAGCTGGACCGCAGCGAGGTTGACCTGTGCTCCCAGCAGGTCCCGCCGGTGATCAACGGCTTCTCCCTGCTGCCGTTCATGCAGAACCAAGACGGAACCTGGGTCCTGGCGTCCTAATGCGGGTTCTGTGCATCGACACCTCCACCACGGATCTGGTCACCGGTCTGGTGGACATCGACCCGGCCCAGCCGGGCAACGCGGCTGGTGCCCAACCGTCGGCGGTCCAGGACGCGACCGTTGAGGACACCCGCGCCCACAATGAGCTGCTGATGCCCACCATCGACCAGCTGCTGGGCGGGGACTATTCCCAGCTGGACGCCGTCGTGGCCGGCTGCGGTCCGGGGCCGTTTACCGGCCTGCGCGTCGGGATGGCCACGGCCTCGGCCCTGGCGCAGGCGCGCGGCATCCCGGTCTATGGGCTCTGCTCGCACGACGCCATCGCCGTGGCCGCAGCCGCCCAGGACAGCGGCGAGTTCGTGGTGGCTACCGATGCCCGCCGCAAGGAGATCTATTACTCCGTCTACCGCGGCACCGAGCGGGTCAGCGGGCCGGACGTGGCCCGGCCGGAGGAGGTGGACTTCCCGGATACCGTGACTGCCGTCTATATCCCGGCGGCGCTGGGGGAGCGGCTGCCGGAGAAGTGGCACGACGCCGTGCGCCCGGCGCTCAACCCGCGCCCGGCCGCGCTGGCAGCGGCCGTGGACTTTAGCGCGCAGCCGGAGCCGCTGGTGCCGCTGTACCTGCGCCGGCCCGACGCCAAGGAGCCGGCGCCGAAGCCGCGCTCGGCGGCCATCCCCGAGGTCGAGCTGTGAGCCTCGTCCTGCGGGAGTTAGAAGCATCCGACGCCGCCCGGTGCGCCGAGCTGGAAACCGTGCTCTTCCCGGGGGAGACCCCCTGGTCGCAAGAGGTCTTCCAGGCGGAGTTCCGCCAGCCGCACACCTTTTACCTAGGCGTGCAGGATACCGAGGCGGATCTGTTGGTCGGCTACGCGGGCATCGGGCGGATGGGCCCGGCCGATGACCCGGAGTACGAAATCCACACCATTGGCACGGATCCGGCGCACCAGCGCCGCGGTATTGGCCGGATGATGATGGACAATATCTGCTACATCGCCGACCGTGAGAAGGCCCCGATCTTTTTGGAAGTGCGCGTGGACAACGTGCCGGCGATTAGCCTGTACGAGGCCTATGGCTTTGACCGGCTGGGCGTGCGCCGCAACTATTACCAACCCTCCGGCGCGGATGCCTACACTTATAAGCGAGAAGGCGGGCAGCCCGCCAGCAACCAGAGAACCAGCAACTAGAGAACAACAACCAGCCTGGTGCCGGGCCCCAGCGCGGCCGGGTGGGAATGACAAGAAACTAAAGAAGGCGAACGGCAATGATCGTATTGGGAATCGAGTCCTCCTGCGACGAGACTGGCGTCGGCATCGTGGAGGTCGACGAGGCCGGGCAGATGCACGTGCTGGCGGACGCGGTGGCCTCGTCCATGCAGCAGCACGCCCGCTTCGGCGGCGTCGTGCCGGAGATCGCTTCCCGCGCCCACCTGGAGGCCATGCCCCAGGTGATGGAGGAGGCCCTGCGCCAGGCCGGTATTGAGCGCCCCGATGCCGTGGCCGCCACCGTAGGCCCGGGCCTGGCCGGCGCGCTGTTGGTCGGCGCCTCCGCGGCGAAGGCCTATGCCGCCGCCTGGGGCGTGCCCTTCTACGGGGTCAACCACCTGGGCGGCCACGTCGCCGTAGCCAACCTGGAGGGCAAGCCGCTGCCGCACGCGGTGGCCCTGTTGGTCTCCGGCGGGCACACCCAGCTGCTGGAGGTCGAAGCCGTCGGCCGCCCCATGCGGGAGCTAGGCACCACGCTTGACGATGCCGCCGGCGAGGCCTATGACAAAGTCTCCCGCCTGCTGGGCCTGGGGTATCCGGGCGGGCCAGTCATCGACAAGCTCGCCGCCCGCGGCGAGCCCACCATCATGTTCCCCCGCGGGCTGAGCAAGGCCGAGGATCTGCGCGGCGACCACCGCCACGACTTCTCCTTCTCCGGCTTAAAGACCGCCGTGGCCCGCTACGTCGAGCAGGCCGAGCGCAACGGCGAGGTCATCTCCGTGGAAGACACCTGCGCCTCCTTCCAGGAGGCCGTCTGCGACGTGCTCACCGCCAAGGCCGTGCGCGCCTGCCAGGACACCGGCGCCGGCGTCCTGCTGCTGGGCGGCGGAGTGGCCGCCAACTCCCGGCTGCGCGAACTGGCCGCCGAGCGCTGCGCCGCAGCCGGCATCGAGCTGCGCGTCCCAAGCTTCAAACTCTGCACCGACAACGGCGTCATGATCGCCGCCGTCGTCGCCCAACTCATCACCGAAGGCGCCGAGCCCTCCGGCCTCGCCACCGCCACGGACACCCAGCTGGAGGTTGAGACCCCGCTGGTGGTGGCGGGTTCCTAGACTCCTGATCTCTCTTTCGGAGTAGCCCCCTGGGGTATTGCGCGAGGCGCAGGCCCTCTTCGAGAAATTCCTATTGGAGGTTATCCCGAGGTGAACGAGGTTTCTGCTGGTTTCGACTCTTTAAGCAGATGTTGACTCGCGTGGGGAGTTGAGTTCTAGTTCGGTCTTCTGCTTGCTCAAATTTTCTTCTCTTAGCAGATGGGCGAAATGGCTAGCAGAAGATACTTTGTTCTGGTGGAGCACTTGTTTTTAGGGAGAGTGGCATGGAATCTGAATCGCTAGACCTTACTGGAAAAGTAGATAGCATTGAGCGAGGGCAAATGACGAAGCACCGTGTTGGTAAATGGGGATTGATCTTCTACCAAGTGTTTCTCTTTTTCTGGACCAACTTCGCCGCGTTTTTTAGTAATTGGTTTCTTGGGGATTGGGGCCGACAGCACTGGATCATCTTTGGTGTTGCCTCGTTGACATTAGCTATCGTAGCTTTCTGTTACTTTGGAGTGTCAATAGATCAGACCTCTGAAAGGGATCAGAATAGGCCCCCTATTACTTTGTTTTACTTTTAGCTTTAACGTTCTTGTCGGTAATTATTTCCTCGATAACACTGTCTTCGGCACCTTGGGTTTTGGTCAAACTTTTTCTGATGACTGCCACGTATTTATGGGCGGCCGTTGTGGCTTGGGACGCAGCAAACTATATACCTTCGAAGTTGGAAAGAGGGCTGAGTCAACAGGGGAATGTAGATGAGAACTCCAATGGCCAGTTTGCTGAACAGTCTGCTTCTGTCCGGAAGTGCGAGAAAGGAGTTACGGATACAGGCACCAGTGGTCTACGGATTGTTGGTATCTCTGCGTTTCTGTTTCTGGCTGGTCTCGTATTGACCCAGTTACAACGCAAGAAGGGCGATAAACCTGACAAGTAAATGGCGCTAGGAACCGCCGTGCCTGTGTCCCAAAGGATCAGTTCAAACTAGTTGTTTGCAATTGAGTATAAGAGAGTCTGCCGTCGAGATTATTGACCCCTGGTTCACGGAATGTTAACCCAAAGTTTTCCCTGCTCAGGGTGTGGTTTTCTGGTGGGCCGGCTAGTTTTAGGAATTATGACTATTGGATTCCTTGTCAACCCGGACCTGACCCGCCGCAAGATCACCTTCGAGCTGGAGCATGCTAACCAGTTCCTGGGTGGGGCCACTGAAGACCGCGTGGCGGTGGCCTTCCAGGAAGATGGCTCGACCTACGCTGCGCTGTTCAACCCGGATGCCCGCGCTGAGGGCGCGGAGCCGAACCCGGTGGCATCGTTGGCGCGTATTACCGCTGATACTGGCAACTCGGCCTTCCTGCAGGACCCGATTCGGGCGATTTCCGGCTCGGTGATCTTCGTGGGTGCCGAAGGCGACGACATCACTGATGACATCGTCGAAGGGGTGGAAAACTCCATTCGCGCCGTGCTGAACTACCGCGAGGACAACCCGGAGGAATACCAGCTCTGGCGCGCGGCCGTGATCAACACGGACAAGCAGGCCTAAGGCCGCGGGCGCGGTTTTGCTGCGTCGCGCGACCTTCACTCACCGGCTCCTGACAGGGGTCGGTGATAATTTTTGTGCAATTGGCGAAAGTGGCAGGTCAACGGCTCAAAAACTTGAGCTAGATGACAATCTGTTGCGAACGTGCCTAGCGTCGCTTTTGCCGTTAGGATGGGCGGTGAGAGGCGGCGCGCCCGGTCGCGATAATTTCTTCGCACCCCTACCTGGTTGCGGCAGGCGCGCGAGCCACGAGTGGAGCAACCAAAAGGAGTACCTCATGACCCTGACAGTGACTGACATCTTCAGTATCGGTATCGGCCCGTCGTCCTCGCACACGGTCGGCCCCATGCGCGCGGCCAAGGCCTTCGTGGACTCGCTGGTCGAATACCCGGCGCTGGTGCGCTGCGAGCTGCGCGGCTCCCTTTCGGCCACCGGCCTGGGACACGCCACGGACCGCGCGGTCATCCTCGGCATGGTGGGCTGGACTCCGCTGGACGTGCCGCTGGACGCGGAGCCGGTCGCCGGCACTAACATCCCGCGCGAGGGTAGTGTCACCGGCCCGACCGGGACCATGGACTACAGCCTGGTCTTCGACAACGAGCCCTTCCCGGGCCACCCGAACTGTATGTTGTTCTCGGCCTACGACGCCGACGGCAAGTGCATTGCTGAGGGCGTGCCGTACTTCTCCGTTGGCGGCGGCTTCATCCAGACCCGTGCGGAGCTGGAGGCGTCCAAGCTGGCCGCGGAGAACCCGACGCCCATGCCGGAGAACATGCGCGCGCCCTACGAGTTCGACACTGGCGATGAGCTGCTGGAGCTGTGCGAGAAGCACGACCTGGCAATCTGGGAGATCATGCTGGCTAACGAGGCCTTCCTCCACGCCGACGAAGGTGGCGAGGACTTCGTGCTGGCCCACCTGGACCAGGTCTGGGAGGTCATGCAGCAGGCCGTATCCCAGGGCATCGAGACCGACGGCATCCTGCCGGGCGGTCTCCTGGTCCCGCGCCGTGCGCCGAAGCTCTACCAGGACCTGCTGGCTCAGCGCGAGGAGGAGGACTCCGGCCTGGAGGCCATGGACTGGGTGGACCTCTACGCGCTGGCCGTCAACGAGCAGAACGCTGCCGGCGGCTGCGTGATTACTGCCCCGACCAACGGTGCCTGCGGCATCCTGCCGGCCGTGCTGCACTACGCGCGGGACTTCCAGCGCGGCTTCAACAAGCACAGCGTGCACCGCTACCTGCTGACTGCCGGCGCGGTGGCCATCATCATCAAGACGAACGCTTCTATCTCCGGCGCCGAGGTCGGCTGCCAGGGCGAGGTCGGCTCTGCTTCCTCCATGGCGGCCGCCGGCATGGCTGAGCTGCTGGGTGGCACGCCGGCCCAGGTGGAAAACGCCGCCGAGATCGCGCTCGAGCACAACCTCGGCCTGACCTGCGACCCCATCGGCGGTCTGGTGCAGATCCCCTGCATCGAGCGCAACGCCGTCGGCGCCGTCAAAGCCATCAACTCCGCCCGTCTGGCCAAGCGCGGCGAGGGCTCCCACGTTGTCTCCCTGGACAACGCGGTCACGACCATGGCAGAAACCGGCCGGGACATGCTCTCCAAGTACAAGGAGACCTCCCTGGGCGGGCTGGCCAAGACCATGGGCTTCACCGTCGCCCAGGTCTCCTGCTAGTAGCACCCTGACGGTTTAAAGCGCAGGGCTTGCTCTTGGCCCCGCTGGTGGCTTGCACGAGCTGCCGGCGGGGCTTTTTGCGTGTTTTGTTGGGCCGCGGCCGGGGAGGGACCCGGCAGTGTGGCTGGGTGGGGCAGTATGGCTTTGCGGCCCGGTGGTGCAGGGGAGTGGCGGGCGTGTGCGCGGCGGGGGAATGGTGTTGTTGTCGGTTAGCAGTCGCGCGGGTAGAGTGCTAGATAGGTTGTTTGACCCACAGTTGTTCACCCGCGACGACGGCTGTGCTGGCAATGCATGCAACCGGCACATACAACTCATTGATTCATAAACGGAGGAATCACACCATGGCAAACATCAAGCCGCTGGAAGATAAAGTTCTGGTCCAGATCGTCGAAGCGGAAACCACTACCGCTTCCGGCCTGGTAATCCCGGACTCGGCTAAGGAAAAGCCGCAAGAAGCGACCGTCATTGCCGTCGGCCCGGGCCGCACCAATGACAAGGGTGAGGTCGTCCCGGTGGGCGTCAACGAAGGCGACACCGTTATCTTCTCCAAGTTCGGTGGCACCGAGCTGAAATACGACGGCCAGGAGTACCTGCTGCTGTCCGCTCGCGACCTGCTCGCCGTTATCGAAAAGTAAAAGGTGGTGTAGCCACTAATGGCAAAACTCATTGCATTTGATCAGGAGGCCCGCGAGGGCATCCAGCGCGGCGTCGACACCCTGGCCGACGCCGTCAAGGTCACCCTGGGCCCGCGCGGCCGCAACGTGGTTCTGTCCAAGGCCTTCGGCGGCCCGACCGTCACCAACGACGGCGTGACCATCGCCCGCGACATCGACCTGGACGAGCCCTTCGCCAACCTGGGCGCCCAGCTGGTCAAGTCCGTGGCTGTCAAGACCAACGACATCGCCGGCGACGGCACCACGACCGCGACGCTTCTGGCCCAGGCGCTGGTCTTCGAAGGCCTGCGTAACGTGGCCGCCGGCGCTAACCCGGTCGAGCTGAACCGCGGCATTGCCGCGGCCGCCGAGAAGACCGTGGAAGAGCTCAAGAAACGCGCCACCCCGGTTAACTCCGCCTCCGAAATCGCCCAGGTCGCCACGGTTTCTTCCCGCGACCCGGAGATCGGCGAGATGGTCGCCGGCGCGATGGAAAAGGTCGGCAAGGACGGCGTGGTCACCGTGGAGGAATCCCAGACCATGGAGTCCACCGTGGATGTCACCGAAGGTATCTCCTTCGACAAGGGCTACCTCTCCCCGTACTTCGCGACGGAGGAAGAGACCAACCACGCCGTGCTCGACGACGCCCAGATCCTGCTGGTGCGCAACAAGATCTCCTCCCTGCCGGACTTCCTGCCGCTGCTGGAGAAGATCGCCGAGTCCGGCAAGCCGACCCTGATTATGGCCGAGGACATCGAGGGCGAGCCGCTGCAGGCCCTGGTGGTCAACTCCATCCGCAAGGTCCTGAAGGTCGTGGGCGTGAAGGCCCCGTACTTCGGCGACCGCCGCAAGGCCTTCATGGACGACCTGGCCGTCGTCACCGGCGCCACCGTCGTGGACCCGGAGCTGGGCATCAACCTCAACGAGGTGGGCCTCGAGGTTCTGGGCTCCGCACGCCGCGTGACCGTGACCAAGGAAGACACCGTCCTGGTCGACGGCGCCGGCACCGCCGAGGCCGTCGAGGAGCGCCGCGGCCAGATCCGCCGCGAGATCGAGCGCACCGACTCCACCTGGGACAAGGAAAAGCTCGAGGAGCGCCTGGCCAAGCTGTCCGGCGGCGTGGCCGTCATCCGCGTCGGCGCCGCCACCGAGACCGAGGTCAACGAGCGCAAGCTCCGCGTCGAGGACGCCATCAACGCCGCGCGCGCCGCGGTCGAGGAAGGCGTCATCGCCGGCGGCGGCTCCGCCCTGGTCCAGATCGCGCGCGAGCTGGAGACCTTCGCCCAGGACTTCGAGGGCGAGGCCAAGACCGGCGTGCTCTCCGTAGCCAAGGCGCTGTCCCGCCCGGCCTACTGGATCGCCACCAACGCCGGTGAGGACGGCGCCGTGGTCACCAACCGCGTGGCCGAGATGCCCAACGGTGAAGGCTTCAACGCCCACACCCTGGAGTACGGCAACCTCATCGACAACGGCATCATCGACCCGGTCAAGGTCACCCACTCCGCCGTCGTCAACGCCACCTCCGTGGCACGCATGGTGCTGACCACCGACGCTTCCGTCGTGGAAAAGCCCGCCGAGGAAGAAGAGTCCTCCCAGGGCCACCACCATCACTAAAACCGCGTGAGCTCACGCGCGCGGGAGACCGGCTCCGCCGAGTAATCGGCGGACCTTCCGCTTGAAAAGAGCCCGAGGGCCCCGCCCGGCTAGCCAGCCGGCGGGGCCCTTCATCGTGCTTTAAGCTATGTCTCGTGCCACAACAAGAATTCATCCGCGTCACCGGCGCGCGGGATAACAACCTGCGCGATATCAGCGTCGATATCCCGAAGCGCCAGCTGACCGTCTTCGTCGGGCTGTCGGGCTCCGGCAAATCCAGCCTGGTCTTCGACACCATCGCGGCCGAGTCCCAGCGGCTGGTCAATGAGACCTACCCCGGCTTCGTCCAAGGCTTTATGCCGCAGACCGCCCGCCCCGATGTCGACCGCCTCGAGGGCCTGACCGCCGCCATCGTGGTAGGCCAGGAGCCGCTGGCGGCCAACGCGCGCTCCACCTTCGGCACGGCCACGGATATCACCGGTATGCTGCGCGTGCTGTTCTCCCGCATCGCGGAGCCGAACGCCGGCGGCCCGGCCGCCTATTCCTTCAACGTGCCCTCCGTGAGCGCGCAGGGCGCCATCCAGGTCGAGAAGGCCGGCGCGAAGAAGGAAGTCACCCATTTCCAGCGCACCGGCGGCATGTGCCCGGACTGCAGCGGCACCGGCCGGGTCACCGACATTGATCTCACGGCGCTAGTGGATGAGACGCTCAGCCTCGACGACGGCGCCATCATCGTCCCGCGCCTCAAGGTCGGCTCCTGGACCTGGCAGAGCTACGCCCAGTCCGGGCTGTACCCCACGGACGTGCCCGTCGCCGAGTTCACCGACGAACAAAAGCACGCGCTGTACTACCTCGACGACGTCAAGGTGAAGGTCAACGGCATCAACATCTCCTACCAGGGCCTGGTA
This sequence comes from Corynebacterium sp. 32222D000AT, assembly GCF_053546955.1. Classification (NCBI taxonomy): domain Bacteria; kingdom Bacillati; phylum Actinomycetota; class Actinomycetes; order Mycobacteriales; family Corynebacteriaceae; genus Corynebacterium; species Corynebacterium sp. 32222D000AT. The sequence goes on from NZ_JBPPVW010000013.1 coordinate 28,430, forward strand.
CCGAGGCTGGAGGGCTCGACGCTGTCCAAAGACCCGCAGCAGCTGCCCAAACAGATGCGGGAGTTCGTCGAGCGCGCCGCCCGCTTCGTCGACTGCCCGGCCTGCGAGGGAACCCGCCTGGCCGAGCACGCCCGCCGGTCCTATATCGCGGGTGTTTCCCTCGCGGAGGTCTCCCAATGGGAGCTGACCGAGGTCTACTCCTGGCTGGAGAGCCTGGAAGATGCCCGCGTGGCCCCACTGGTGGACAACCTGCGCCAGGCGGTCAACAGCGCCGTGGAGATCGGCCTGGGCTACCTCAGCCTAGACCGGCCGGCGGGCACCCTCTCGGGCGGGGAAGCGCAGCGCACCCGCATGGTCCGGCACTTGGGCTCGGCGCTGACGGATATCACCTACGTCTTCGACGAGCCGACCGCGGGCCTGCACCCGCAGGACATCGAGCGCCTCAACCGCCTGCTGCTGCGCCTGCGGGACAAGGGCAATACCGTCCTCGTGGTCGAGCACAAGCGCGCGACCATCGACATCGCCGACTACGTGGTGGAGCTCGGCCCCGGCGCCGGGCAGAGCGGCGGCGAGGTCGTCTTCACCGGCACCGTCGAGCAACTCGCAAAGGCGGACACGGCTACCGCGCGGGCGCTGGGCCTGCAGACCGGCCTCAAGGAGGAGGTCCGCACGCCCACCGGGGCCATCGAGGTGCGCGGCGCGAGCGAAAACAACCTGCGCGACCTCGACGTCGACATCCCCACCGGGGTGCTCACCGCCATTACCGGCGTGGCCGGCTCGGGCAAGTCCTCGCTGCTGGCCTGCCTGCCGCAGCAGCTTATAGAGGACGGCCGCGTCCTCATGGTCGACCAAGCCACCATCACCGGGTCGAGGCGCTCGAACCCGGCGACTTACACGGGCGCGCTCGAGCCCATCCGCAAGGCCTTCGCCAAGGCGAACGAGGTTAAGCCCGCGCTGTTTTCGGCCAACTCCGCCGGCGCCTGCCCGAACTGCAACGGCGCCGGGGTGGTCTACGTGGAGCTGGGCGTGATGACCGGGGTCGACGTGCCCTGCGAGGTCTGCGAGGGTAAGCGCTTTTCCGCGGAGGTGCTGGCGTATACCTTCGGCGGCTTAAACATCGCCGAGGTCCTTGACATGCCCGCCGCGGAGGCCGCCGAGTTCTTCGCCGCCAAGGAATCCCGGGTGCCGGCCGCGGCGAAAATCTGCGAGATCCTGCGTACCGTCGGCCTGGGCTATATCCACCTAGGCCAGCCGCTCAACACCCTGTCGGGCGGGGAGCGCCAGCGGCTGAAGCTGGCCGTGCATATGGCCGATAAGAAGGCGACGGCCGACGTGCTCATCTTGGACGAGCCGACCACCGGCCTGCACCTGCTGGACACGCAGGTGCTGCTGGAGCTTTTGGACGAACTCGTCGACAGCGGGCACACCGTTGTCTGCGTCGAGCACCACCCGGCGGTTATCGCCCACGCCGATCACGTCATCGATTTGGGTCCCGGGGCCGGCTCGGCCGGCGGCCGCCTCGTGGCCAGCACGAGCCTGCGCGGGCTCACCGAAGTCGCGGACTCGGTCACCGGCAGCTACCTGGCCCGTTACCTGGCCCACGAGGTCTAGGCAGCCACAAAAAGGCGCCACCGGGCGCAGGGCAGCAGGCTGCACTATGGGGCAGCGCGGTGGCCTGTGCGCCAGTGGCGGTAGGGGTCAAGCCCTAACGGGAAACCGCCTAGACGGAAACCGGGGCGACCTTGGTGACCTGGGCGCGCTTGTTACGGGCGCGCAGGGCGTGGGAGCGCTCGGACTCGGACATGCCGCCCCAGACGCCGTAGGGCTCAGCGGACTGGAGGGCGTGCTCGCGGCACAGCTCGATGACCGGGCACGCGTTGCAGATGGCCTTCGCGCGGTTTTCACGCTGCGCGCGGGCACGGCCGCGTTCCCCGTCCGGGTGGTAGAAAACATCCGAGTTCTTCCCGCGGCATGCTCCATGCAGTTGCCATTCCCAAAAATCTGCGTTGGGTCCGGGAAGCAGATGCGGCTGTGACACGACGAAATCTCCTCAATTGGTTAATTCGGGACTTGAAGTATTCCGATTTGGCAGTGTGGTCCGGATTGGTAAACGTTTGGTTGCCAGCTGGTTGCCAGCTGGTTTTCTGGTTATGTAAATCTTGGTAATTAGTTGCCTGGCCTGGCCATATGTGCAAAGGTTAAAGTTTGGTGAACTTTGTCTACCACGGCGTGGGCTACTACCTTCGGGGTAGAAAGAGCCAGGTGGCAGACTCCGTGCCGTAACTAAAAGTAAAATCACGATGATGAATTAGACGCTGATCATCGGTATAGTTCTGAGACGGCTAATTTCCGAACCGAGCCCGCGCCCGCTCCCGCACCCCTTCCCGGGTGCCCGGGCCGAGGCGATGCTGTGAAACCGTAACTGAGAAAGTAGAGCCCAACCGTGAGTGATTCCGAGACCGAGCTAGCGGCCCTGGTGCCGTCGGCGGTATCGGGCGATCGCCGGGCTCTGCAAGAGGTCATCCGACTGATCCACCCCCAGGTGGTGCGGTACTGCCGCGCCCGGATCGGCGGTCACCGCCATCCGACGGCCGACGACGTGGCGCAAGAGGTCTGCCTCGCCGTGGCGACCTCCCTGCCCAAGTACGAGGACAAGGGGCGGCCGTTCATGGCCTACGTCTACGGCATCGCTTTTAACAAGGTGGCGGACGCGCACCGCAACTTGGGGCGCGACCACTCGGTGCCCACCGAGGACCTGCCGGAACAGACGGCCTCCGGCCACAGCCCGGAGGAATACGCGCTGGTTACAGATGGAAGTAACAGAGTTCGCGAGTTACTCGATACATTAAGTGAAAAGGCTCGCAACATTGTGATTTTAAGGGTGTTCGTGGGCCTTTCCGCGGAGGAAACAGCCGCAGCCGTAGGTTCTACTCCGGGCGCGGTCCGGGTAGCTCAGCACCGAGCCCTCGGGCAGTTGCGCAAGCGGCTGGCTGAATCTCAATAACAACTAAAAACCAGATTTTTTTAAAATATCCTGCACGGCAGGATCGGAAAGGAGGGATGATCATGTCAAAGCGACGTCGGCCCGATGACACTAATGACTTGGCCGATCAGCTGCAGCCCTTAGTTGATGACGATCACTTCCTGACCGATCTATCCGCAGGAAAAGACCCCAGTGACGGCAGCGACGAGCTAGCAGCGTTGTTCATGGACCTGCGTAACGAGGTCCACCGGCCGCTGCCGCCGGTGCCGGTGGTGGCTCCCCTCGAAGGCGCTGAGTCGGCCGAGGACGCGGGGAACGCCGCGGGGGCCTCCGTGGCCTCGCTGGCGGATCGCCGTAAGGCCAAGCGCCCGCGCCCGTTCGTCCACGGCCTCATTGGTGCGGCCGCGGCCACCCTGGTTATCGCCGGGGCCGGCGCGGTCGTCTACAACACCCAGGGCTTTGGTGCCCAGCACGATCCGCAGTCGGTCGAGCTGGCCGGCAAGCTGGATGAGATCGAGTCCCGCGCCGCCAGCGGCGACTGGGAGGGCGCGCAGTCCCTGCTGGCCGAGGCCCGCAAGATGCTCAACCTCGCTGAAGAGAAGGAAGCCGACGCCGAGGTCAAGCAGAACAAGGCCCGCTCGTCGCGGGTGGCCCGCCCGCGCCCGACGGAGACGGTGACCGAGACCCTGCCGCCCGAGCAGGACGCGGAGGCCAACAAGCCGGCTCCTGCCCCGGAGCCGACCACGGTGACGGAGAAGGCCACCCAGACCGTGACGGTTACGGTGACCGAGACCGGGCTGCCCAACCCGCTGCCCGCACCGGTAGAACCCACGGAGGAGCCGAGCGCTTCCCCGGAGGAAAACGACGGTGAACTCGCTCCGCCGCAGGTGCAGCAGTAGCAGCTAGGTCCTTTTAGAAAACGTCTTTTAACTAAACCGCTCTTGGCGGGGTGGGGTGGAGCCCACCTTTCGCCGGGGGCGGTTTTAGCGTGCGTCGAGGCCGTCCAGGTAGCCCAGGGCGTAGTCCCAGGGCACGTAGCGGTTCGGGTCCGGCTCAGCGCCCGGCTCGTGCACCGGGGCGAGCTCGTTGTTCAGGGTTGCCCGCATGTTGGCGGCCATGATGTCCCACTCGTAGAAGTGGTTTTCCTGGCAGTCCTCGCAGTAGAAGAAGATTCCGTCCACTCCGCGGGGCCCGAGCGCGCGGGCGAATTCCTGGACCAAGGCGAGGTCGTGGATCACGGCGGCGCGCTCCTCTTGGCTCAGCGGCTGTGCCTGCTCGTCTTCTTCCAGGAAGGAGGCGGGATCATTGGGGTCGTCGGCAAATGGGTCGCGGGGCATATTGGCGAAAAAGTTCACAGTTTAGAAGCCTATTTACTCAACCAGACTTAGGCAATTCTCCCCCGGACTCACGATGTGGCGCTAAAAGGCACTACAGTTAGGGTGCATACCACCAAAATTCGGCTTCGTGTTAAGGAGATGGGCACTCAAGATGACTGACAACCGCGTGCAAACTGGGGGAAACGACCCGGATAAGATCCTGCTCAATGGGCTGACCTTTGATGATGTGCTTCTGCTGCCGGCCGAATCCAATATCGTGCCTTCGGAGGTAGACACCTCGGCGCAGTTTACCCGCAACATCCGGCTGGGCATCCCGCTGTCCTCGGCGGCCATGGACACGGTCACGGAAGCGCGCATGGCTATCGCGATGGCCCGCCAGGGCGGCATCGGCGTGCTGCACCGCAACCTGTCGACCCAGGAGCAGGCCGAGCAGGTGGAAACGGTCAAGCGTTCCGAGTCCGGCATGGTTACCGACCCGGTGGTGGCCTCGCCGGACATGACCATCGAGGAAGTCGACGCCCTGTGCGCGCGGTTCCGCATCTCCGGCCTGCCGGTGGTCGATGACAAGGGTGTCCTGCTGGGCATCTGCACCAACCGCGACATGCGCTTCGAGCCGGACTTCCAGCGCAAGGTCTCGGACATCATGACCTCCATGCCGCTGGTGGTGGCCAAGGAGGGCGTGTCCAAGAGCGAGGCCCTGAAGCTGCTGTCGAACAACAAGGTCGAGAAGCTGCCCATCGTGGACGACAACAACGTGCTGGTCGGCCTCATCACCGTCAAGGACTTCGTGAAGTCCGAGCAGTACCCGAACGCCTCCAAGGATTCCTCCGGCCGCCTGCTGGTCGCCGCCGGCATCGGCACCGGCGAGGAGTCCTACGAGCGCGCCGGCGCCTTGGTGGACGCCGGCGTCGACGTGCTAGTCGTCGACTCCGCCCACGCCCACAACAACCGCGTGCTGGAGATGGTCTCCCGCGTGAAGAAGGACTTCGGCCACCGCGTCGACGTCGTGGGCGGCAACCTGGCCACCCGCGAGGCCGCCCAGGCCATGATCGACGCCGGGGCCGACGCCATCAAGGTCGGCATCGGCCCGGGCTCCATCTGCACCACCCGCGTGGTCGCCGGCGTGGGTGCGCCGCAGATCACCGCCATCATGGAGGCCGCCGCCGTAGCCGGCCCCGCCGGCGTTCCGATCATCGGTGACGGCGGCATGCAGTACTCCGGCGACGTCGCCAAGGCCCTGGCCGCCGGCGCCGACACCGTGATGCTGGGCTCCATGTTCGCCGGCACCAAGGAAGCCCCAGGCGACATCGTCGTCGTGGGCGGCAAGCAGTACAAGCGCTACCGCGGCATGGGCTCCATGGGAGCCATGCAGGGCCGCGGCCTGAGCGGCGAGAAGCGCTCCTACTCCAAGGACCGCTACTTCCAGGCCGACGTCAAGAGCGAGGACAAGCTGGTGCCGGAAGGCGTGGAAGGCAAGGTTCCTTACCGCGGCGAGATCGACGCGATCACCCACCAGATCATCGGCGGCCTGCGCGCGGCCATGGGCTACACCGGCTCGGCCTCCATCGCGGATCTCAAGACCAAGCGCTTCGTCCGCATCACCGCGGCCGGCCTGCGCGAGTCCCACCCGCACGATCTGCAGCAGACCGCCGAGGCCCCGAACTACCGCTAAGCAGCGCGTAGAAGACCCGTTAAACGACACGTAGCACTACCCGCAACGTCGCAACACTCACAGACAAGGAGCAGCACATGCGCGACTACGTAGAAATCGGACTGGGGCGGCAGGCGCAGCGCACCTACGACCTGGACGATATTTCCCTGGTGCCCACCCGGCGCACGCGGTCCTCGAAGGACGTGGACACCACCTGGCACATCGACGCCTACACCTTCGACATCCCGTTCGTCTCCCACCCGACCGACGCCCTGGCCACGCCGGAATTCGTCATCGAGATGGGCAAGCAGGGCGGCCTGGGCGTTATCAACGCCGAGGGCCTATGGGGCCGGCACGTGGACCTGGAGGCCGCGCTCGAGCAGGTCTATTCCCAGCCGGGGGATAACTCCGTGCTGCAGGAGCTGCACGCCGCGGACCTGGACACCGACCTGCTGACCGAGCGCATCCGCCAGGTGCGGGAGGCCGGCGTGACCGTGGCGGTGCGCGTGTCCCCGCAAAACGCCCGCGAGCTGGCCCCGGTGGTCATCGCGGCCGGCGCGGAGCTGCTGTTCATCCAGGGCACCCTGATCTCCGCCGAGCACGTCAGCACCGGCGGCGAGCCGCTGAACCTGAAGGAATTCATCGGTTCCCTGGACGTGCCGGTCATCGCCGGCGGCGTGGCGGACTACACCACGGCCCTGCACCTGATGCGCACCGGCGCGGCCGGCGTCATCGTGGGCGGCGGCGTGAACACCAACCCGGAGACCGTCGGCATCGACGTGCCCCTGGCCACCGCCGTGGCGGATGCCGCGGCCGCGCGCCGGGACTACCTGGACGAGACCGGCGGGCGCTACGTGCACCTGTTGGCCGACGGCGACTTCGTCAACTCCGCCGAGATCACCAAGGCCGTGGCCTGCGGCGCCGACGGCGTCGTCCTGGGCCCGCTTCTGGCCTCGGCCCGCGAGGCCGGCGGCAAGGGCTGGTACTGGCCGGCCGCGGCCGGCCACCCGCGCTTCCCGCGCGGCTTCGTGGACTACGCCGCCGCCGTCCCGGGCGACCTGGACGTCGACTTCCTGGACGGCGAGGTCGAGCACAACGCCCCGAGCCTCGAGGTGGTCCTGCACGGCCCGTCGAACGAGCCCTTCGGCCAGTTCAACCTGGTCGGCGGCCTCAAACGCGCCATGGCCAAGTGCGGCTACACGGACCTGAAGTCCTTCCAGAAGGTCAACCTCGCCATCCGCGGCTAAGCCGGGAAGGCACGCGGCACAAAGTACGACCCCGGAAAGCTAGAGCGCCCGAAACCCGGGAGGCACTGGTCGAGAAAGTAAAGGAGGGCATCGCCAAGCACGGCGATGCCCTCCTTCGCGTCTTTGCGCGCGGACTCCCGGGCCTGCGTGCAGACTCCCGGTCCAGTCGCGTCGGACCGTTTAAGCGCGGCGGCGGTCCTAGCTGCCGGCGACGATGTCCCAGGCGGAGACGGCCATGATGACAAGGCCCACAACGAAGACGAAGATGGTGTCCGGCCGGGTGGCGTAGTGCTTGAAGGCAGTGGCCTTGCGGAAGAGCAGCATGGGCACGATGTAGACCAAGAAGGCGACGAAGATGCCGCCGACGACGGAGATGAAGTCCAGGATGGACGGGTTGTAGACCGCCACGGCGACCGACCCGATAAAGACCATCACGTAGATGACGTAGGTGAGCTTTTTGCCCGTGAGCTTGTCCGCGGTGCGCGGGGCGAGCACGCGGAAGATGTACTTGGTGCCCTCCTCGGTGCCCAGCATGTGGCCGGAGAAGGACGAGGCGATGGCGCAGATGGCCACCACGGGGGCGAGGAAAGCCATGAACGGGGTGTGGGTAACGTTGGCGAAGTAGGACAGGATCGGGATGTTGGCCTCGCCCGCGGCGTCCATGCCTTCCGCGCCCATGGCCATGGAACAGGACCAGACGAAAAACATCGTGAAGGTCACCAGCAGGCAGGCGGTGATAAGTTCCACCCGGGAGACCTGGCGCTCGGTGCTGGCGACGTCATCGCCGTGGCCCTGCTGGGCATCAAGCGCGAACTGGGACAGCGCCGCCATGTGGCTAAAGGAGAAGACCAGCACCGGCAGGATAAGCAGCAGGGACTTCCACAGGGGCGTGTCCGACTGGTAGCTGTAGAAGCTGGCCAGGTCCCACTGCGGGATGAGGTAGATGGAGACCACCGCCAGGGCGATAATCAGCGGGTAGACCAGCGCGTTGCCCAGCCAGAGCACGGCCTTCTTGCCGGCGGCGAAGGCGAGGGTGAGCACGCCGATACAGACGCTGGCCAGCACCCAGCGGTTGATTTCCGGGCCGCCGAGCTGGTTGACGATGAAGCTGTCGACGGTGTTTGTGATACTGATGCCGTAGATCAGCACGGTGGGGTAGATGGCCAGCCAGTACAGCAGCGCCGTGGCTAGCCCGCGCTTGCGCCCGGTCAGCGCCGTGATGACCTGCAAAACGTCCAGGCCCTTGATGGGGGAGGCGGCGACGATGCGCGCGTAGGTGCGGTGGGAGAAAAACACCACGGGCCCGATGAAGGCGGTGGCGATAAGCAGCGGCCAGAAGCCGAAGCTGCCGGCGTTAATCGGCAAAAAGAGGATGCCCGCGCCGACCGCGGTGCCGAACAGGGTGATAGCCCACGTCAGATCGGAGCCGGCGGGGGAGTCTTCGCCCTCCACCGGGTCTTGGATGTCCTCTTCGTGGATGTGCTCTAAGTCGAATTCTTCGCGCGACTGCGCAATATGCTCCGGGCTATGTTGCTCAGGCAGCTCGTCGCCGTGGATGGGAGTGCTCATTACCTCTCCTCCTCGTCTGGTGTGAAATATGACACTCTAGCATAGACGAGTGATAAACCGCGGGGCATGAGTTCGGGGGAATTGCTTGATTCTGCAACCGGGCGCGAGGCGGGGAGGTTGCGGGGGATGGCCAGGCTATAGCGTCGGGCCGTCTATGCGTTAAACTGGCGGGGTGACTAAGCCTTCCACTACCCCTCGTCCAGTCCTCGTGGTGGATTTCGGGGCTCAGTACGCGCAGCTTATCGCCCGTCGCGTGCGCGAGGCCCAGATTTACTCCGAGGTAGTTCCCAACTCCGCCACCGTGGAGGAGATCAAGGCCAAGAACCCGGCCGCGCTGATCCTTTCCGGTGGTCCTTCCTCCGTCTACGCCGACGGCGCCCCGGCCCTGAAGCCGGAGCTGCTGGAGCTCGGCGTGCCGGTCTTCGGCATCTGCTACGGCTTCCAGGCCATGAACCACGCTTTGGGCGGCACCGTCTCCTCCACCGGGGAGCGCGAGTACGGCCGCACCGACCTGCACGTGGATGACCAGTCCGGCGTGCTGCACGCCGGTCTGGAAGCAACCCACAAGGTCTGGATGTCCCACGGCGACGCGGTCTCGGCCGCCCCGGAAGGCTTCACCGTGACCGCCTCCTCCGCGGGCGCCCCGGTGGCCGCCATGGAGTGCGTGGACAAGAAGATGGCCGGCGTCCAGTACCACCCGGAGGTGCTGCACTCGCCGCACGGCCAGGAAGTGCTGACCCGCTTTCTGACCGAGATCGCCGGCCTGGAGCAGAACTGGACCGCCGATAATATCGCCGAGCAGCTCATCGACGACGTCCGCGCTCAGGTCGGCGAGACCGGCCGGGCCATCTGCGGCCTGTCCGGCGGCGTGGACTCCGCCGTGGCCGCCGCCCTCGTGCAGCGCGCCATCGGCGACCGCCTGACCTGCGTCTTCGTGGACCACGGCCTGCTGCGCGCCGGGGAACGCGAACAGGTGGAAAAGGACTTCGTGGCCTCCACGGGCGCCAAGCTGGTCACCGTGGACGAGCGCGCCTCCTTCCTGGAGAAGCTGGCCGGCAAGACCGACCCGGAAGACAAGCGCAAGGCCATCGGCGCGGAATTCATCCGCTCCTTCGAGCGCGCCGTCGCCGGCGTGCTGGATGACGCCCCGGAAGGCTCCACCGTGGACTACCTGGTGCAGGGCACCCTGTACCCGGACGTCGTGGAATCCGGCGGCGGCGACGGCACCGCGAACATCAAATCCCACCACAACGTCGGCGGCCTGCCGGACGACGTGGAATTCGAGTTGGTCGAGCCGCTGCGCCTGTTGTTCAAGGACGAGGTCCGCGCCGTGGGCCGCGAGCTGGGCCTGCCGGAAGAGATTGTCAACCGCCAGCCCTTCCCGGGCCCGGGCCTGGGCATCCGCATCATCGGCGAGGTCACCGAGGACCGCCTGGAGACCCTGCGCCAGGCGGACCTCATCGCCCGCACCGAGCTGACCAACGCCGGCCTGGACGCTGAGATCTGGCAGTGCCCGGTGGTCCTGCTGGCGGACGTGCGCTCCGTCGGCGTCCAAGGCGATGGCCGTACCTACGGCCACCCGATCGTGCTGCGCCCGGTCTCCTCCGAGGACGCCATGACCGCGGACTGGACCCGCATCCCTTACGACGTGTTGGAGAAGATCTCCACCAAGATCACCAACGAGGTCGAGGAAGTCAACCGCGTCGTGCTCGACGTGACCTCCAAGCCGCCGGGAACCATCGAGTGGGAATAAGCCGGAAAGCTTAACCGGCTTCAGCTGAAGGCACGCGCCTTTCAGCATAAAAACCTGCCGCCGCTACCTCAGGAACGTGTCCTGGTAGCGGCGGCGGGTTTGTGTATTTTCGCGGTTTTAGCAGTCCGGCGGGGCCAGCTACTCGTACCGCAGGGCCTCAATGGGGTCGAGTTTAGCGGCCTTGCCGGCGGGGTAGTAGCCGAAGAACAGGCCGATGGCGAGGGCGAAGAGCAGGGAGATGACCACGGCGGACAGTGGCGGGAAGGCGAGGAGCCCCATCGCGGCGGAACCGGCCATGCCGGCTAGGGCGCCGAGGATGATGCCGATGACGCCGCCGACCAGGCAGACGATGATGGCCTCGGTGACGAACTGCCAGCGGATATCCCGGCGGGTTGCCCCCAGGGCCTTGCGCACGCCGATCTCCCGGGTGCGCTCGGTGACGGTGATCAGCATGATGTTCATGACCCCGATGCCGCCGACCAGCAGCGAGATGCCGCCGATGGCGGCCAGGCCAATGCTCAGCGAGGTAATGACCTGGTTGAAGCTGGCCATGTCCTGGCTAAAGTCCGTGACCTTGGCGTGGTAGGCGTCGTTGTCCGCGTAAATCTCGTCTAAGGCCGCGCGCAGGCGGTCGGCCGCGGCCTGCTTGTCGACCGAGTTGGCCACCTGGACCGTCAGGTGGTTGAAAGCCTCGCCGGCGCCGGGCTGCTTCGAGTAATTCGCCGCCAGCGGGTAGGGGACCGTCAGGCTGAGATCCTCGGCGTTGACGCTAAGCAGGCCGGCGGATTCCTCCCGGGCCTTTACACCGACGACCATCAGATCTACCGCGTTGCCTTCCTCCGGGGTAAATTCCACGAATTGGCCGAGCGCGTTGTGCGGGTCCGCGCCGAAGAGTTTTTCCGACAGGTCCGCGTTGAGCACGGCCACCGGGCGGGCGCCGTCGATGTCGGCGTCCTCGATGTCCCGGCCGGCCGCCAGCGGGTCGCCGTTAATCAGCGCCGTGTCCGGGTTGATGCCGCGGGTGGTCGCGGAGAACTCCTGGGGCACGAGCTGGTTGTCCATGGAGACCTTGCCGAAAGTGGCGGAGTTTTCTCCCACGCCGATCCCGGTGACCATGTCGCCCATGTGCTCCCGCAGCTGCTCGAGCTGATCGGGGCTAATCAGCGAGGCGCTATCGATGCTCTCGCCGGAGCCGTACATGGCCGCCGGGTCCTCGGCGTCCTCCTCCCCCTCGGCGGGGCGGGAGGTGACATCGACGTTGAGGTTGTTGATGCCCGCGTCGTCCAGGTTTTGCTGGAACTGGTTTTTCAGCGAGGCGCTCAGCGTCATGATGGCGATGACCGCGGCGATGCCGATGATGACCCCAGCAGCGTCAAAAACGAGCGCATCTTGTTGGTGCGCAGGCTGGTTAGCGCCAGGAAGACGGATTCCTTAATGCTCACGGGGCTCCTCCTGCAAAATGCCGTCGCGCATGGTGACGGTGCGTTCGGTCTCTTCGGCCAGTTCCGGGTTGTGGGTGATGAACACGATGGTCTTGCCGTGCTCGCGGTGCAGCGTGTGGAAAAGGTCCATCACGCGGCGGCCGGTGTGCGAGTCCAGCGCGCCGGTCGGCTCGTCGGCGAGCAGGATATCGGGGTCGTTGGCCAGCGCGCGGGCGATGGCCACGCGCTGCTTCTGCCCGCCGGACAGCTCGTTGGGCAGGTGGTGGGCGCGGTCGGCCATGCCGACGAGCTCGAGCAGCTCCGCGGCCCGCTGCGCGCGCTGCTTGGCGGGCACGCCGGCGTAGACTAGGGGCATTTCCACGTTCTTGGCGGCGCTGATGCGGCCGACCAGGTTGAAGTTCTGGAAGACGAAGCCGATGGCCTGGCTGCGGTAGTGCGCCAGCTGGTCGTCGGTGCTATCGAGCACGTCGATGCCGTCGAGCAGGTAGGTGCCCGCGCTCGGCCGGTCCAGCAGCCCGATGATGTTCATCAGGGTCGACTTGCCGGAACCGGAGGCGCCGACCACGGCGGTGAATTCCCCGCGGGGGACCTGGAAGTCGCAGCCCGGCAGGACGGTCAGTCCCCCTTCGGTGCCGACGTTGAAGCTTTTGACGATGCCGCGCATGTCGATGAGGGCGTGGTTCTCGGTCACTGTTGGCTGCCTTCGAATCCGGCGATGGTGACGTTCTGATCGACCAGATCCTCGTGGTCGCGGGTCTGGGTGAGCACGATCTCGCCGGGCTTGACCTCCGTGCCCTTGAGCTCCGCGGCGAAGGCACTGGTAATGCCCACGGTCACGGGGCGCTTGACCACGCGGTAGCCGTCCTCGTCTGGGTTGTCGCCGGCGGGCTCGGCCACGAGGACGAAGGCGCGCTGCCCCTCGCTGAGAATCGCGGTCAGCGGCACGGTGGGCACGTGTTTTTCCTCCGCGGAGACGATCTTGGTCTTTGCCGTGGAGCCGATGTGCAGGCCCTCGGTGTCGCGGTGACCTCGATGGTGACTGGGAAGGTCGCCTTGGTGGCCCCGCCCTGTCCGGCCAGCGCGGCGCTATCCCCGCCGGCGCCGGCGCCAGCGGCGGCCTTGGGCTGCTGGGCGACCGGAGAGATGCCGGTGACCTTGCCGGCAAATTCCTTGCCCGGGGCGCTCGGGGAGGTAAACGTCACCCGGTTGCCCGGGCGCAGGTTGGGCATGTCGACCTCGTTGACGGTGGTGCGGATTTCCAGCGTGGAGTCGTCCGCCACGGTGGCCACCGGCCCTTCCGCGGGGCTGCCTTCCCGGGCGTTCAGGGCGGTCACCACTCCCTCGAAGGGGGCGGACAGCGTGCCGGCGTTGATGGAGTTTTCCAGCCCGGCGTTGGCCAGGTTGGCCGACTCCTGCGCGGCAGAGACGTCCTCCTGGGCGCGGGCCAGGGCGCGTTCCTGGGCGGCGATCTGGGTCTGGATGTCGCCGGCTGCGGCGGCGGCGCCCTCCTCGCCCTCGCCGGTCGCCCCGGTCGCGGCGGATTCGGTCTCCCCGTTGGCGGCGGCGGTGTAGAGGCGATCCAGCTCGGCCTGGGCGTCGGCCACCTGGTTCTGGGCGGAGCGCAGCTCGGTGCGCTGGGTGGCGCGCTGGCCGGCCAGCTCCTGCTCCTCCGGGGTGGTGTCAATGACGGCCAGGGGCTGATGGGCCTGGACGCGGTCGCCCACGCGCACGCTGGAGACCGGGCCGGTCAGGCGCGTGGACAGTACGGCCTCTTCGCGGGCGGCCACGGTGCCGTTGGCGCTGACCGCGTTGGTGACGTCCCCGCGGGTGACCTCGGTGACGTCGTCGGCCTGCAGGACGCTCCCGCTGGCCACGCTGGCGTACCAGGACCAGGCAAGCGCGCCGAGGATGAGGACAACCACGGCGATAATGGCGCCGATGATCAGCGGCTTCTTGGTTTTCCTCTTAGCGGTAGCGGGCTCGATGGCCATAACAGCTAGTACTCCTTTTGAGTAAAGGCCTTGGGGCAAAGGCAGGATTTAAGGCTCTGGCACCGCGGGGGTGGCAGACGGGCAAGTTTTTGGCAGCTCCTAACTATGGACGCGAAAACCCTCACCTTAATCCTCCCTGAGAATGATTTCCCGGAAAAATACATAGCCGGGTGAAAATCACGTCGGGGAGGATGGGCGAGGGAGAGGGGCGTGAGGAATTGGGGAGCGGGAGCCGGACCGAGGGAAAGCCCGAGCCTAGGCGGAGGTTTTAAGAGCGGAGGGGTTAACCTGCGCGCCTAGGAATTGGCAGCGGCGGTGGGGTAGTCGATGGTGACGTTGCCAACGCCGGCGTCAACGTGGACGGCGAACTTGGCGTCGGGGTTGTCCTGCTCGCGGCAGTTGGTGGTACCCACGCCGTCGTCACAGGTCAGGCTGTAGGAGACCCCCTTCGGCAGGACGATGTCGAGGTTGCCAACCCCGGCGTCGATGGTGACCTCGGTGCGGTGGTTGAGCTGGTCCCAGTCGCGGATTTGGCTGAAGTCCACCTTGCCGTAGCCGACGGAGAAGTCGTAGGTCTGCGGCAGGCCGTTGACCGAGGTGGGAGTGTATTCGCGGTCGTCGAAGACGAAGCCGTCGGTGACCGTCAGCCCGTCGGTGGGGTTGTCGACGTGGCGGACCACCCCGAAGCCCACGGTGGCGGCGATGACGAGGGCGGCGGCCAGGGCCACGCCGAAGAAACTCAAGGCGATGACCAGGAGGGTCTTGAAGAGGGATCGCTTCTTCTTCGGCTGCTCGGCCGGGCGCGGGTCCGGCAAGTGCCAGGTGTCCGGGGCGGCGCCCAGCGGGTCCCAGGCCGGCGGGGTGTTCCGGCCCGGTGGGAAGGGGTAGCCGTCCACCGGGGTGAACATCGACATGTCCACCTCCGGGTCCGCGGCCGGCTGCGCCTGCTGCGCGTCGGTCTGGGCGAGCTGCCCGGCCGCCAAAAGTCCCGCCGGCGGGGTCGGGCGGTGGCGGTACAGGAAGAACCAGATGAGGCCGGTGAACAGGGCAATGCCTAGGGCCGAGGAGCTAAAGGAGGGGAAGAAGGAGTCTTCCATGATGGTTACCGACCAGGCCCCGGAGGTCATCAGGAAGCCGATGAGCAAGGCGATGGCAAGCCCCGACTCGGAAGTCTCCCCGTCCCGGCGGCCGAAGAGATCCTCGACCGGGGAAGAGGCCTTGGAATAGCGGGGCATCAGCGCCCAGGCTAAGAAGTAGGCCGCCAGCCCGCCGCCGAAGGCGAGGGTGGTGGCGACGAAGGCCACGCGGGGCAGGACCGGGTCGATGCCGAAGCGGGCGCCGATGCCCTCGCACACGCCGGCTATCTTGGCGTTGCCGCCCTGCTCGGCGGGGATGCGCGGCGGGCGGGTGGCCCACATGGCGCGCAGGGTCTCGCCCAGCCCGTCGGTGGAATCGGAGTGGGTGGGGGCGGAATAGGGGCTGGCGGGGGCATCGTTAGCGGAGGCGGCAGCGTGGGGATCCGAATGAGATTCGGAGTGGGGTTCGGAGCGGGGCGTGGAGTGGAAAGGCTCGTATGGGGAAGTCATGCTTTAAGTATGGTCTGCGTGCCTGCCCCGCACATCGGGGAGCGCCCTGATCTTTGCCCGGATTAGACCTCTCAGGGTGATCCCGGATGTGGTCTGCGCGGGAGCGTGGCACGATATTGATCTATGAGTACTCCCCCGTCCGAGCCCGCCGCGTATTCCCAGCGGCGCGCGGCACCCTACCCGGCCATGGTGCGCCCGCAGCAGGGCAAGATGGTCGCCGGCGTGGCCAGCGGTGTGGCCGAAAACCTAGGCGTGGACATCCTCTGGGTGCGCCTGGCGCTGGCCGGGCTGGCGCTGGTCTCCGGGGTGGGGCTGATTTTGTACGCGGGCCTGTGGATCTGCACCCCGGCCCGGGAGGGCGCCCAGGCCCCGGCCTCGCAGTGGGAGATCCCGCGCTGGGGCTGGGGGCTGGTGGTGGCCCTCGCGCTGGCGGCCGGGGTCGCAATCGCGACGGTGGTGCTGGGCGTGCCGCCGCAGGTGCTGATGCCGCTGGCTTTCGTCGCGGTGGGCGCCTTGCTGGCCTGGCAGGCCTACGATCGCGCGACGAATACGCTGCTCGGCATGGGCAGCCTCGCGGCCGGCTTTGCCCTGGTGCTGGCCGGCACGGTGGTCATGGCGGTGTTCTGGGACCGCGAGCACGGGTTCAGCTCGGCGCTGGTGGCCTCCCTGCTGACCATGCTGGGGCTGGGCGTGCTGGTCATCCCGCTGGTGCTGAAGCTGTGGCGCTCGCTGGCGGAGGAAAAGGCGGCGAAGGCGGCGGCGGACGAGCGGACGGCTATCGCCTCCAAGCTGCACGACTCGGTGCTGCAGACCCTGGCGCTTATCCAGAAACGCGCCGACGATGGCCCGGAGGTCGCGCGGCTGGCCCGCTCCCAGGAGCGCCAGCTGCGGGCCTGGCTTTTCGATGCCGACTCCGCCACCCCGGAGACCATCTTCGGCGCGGTGGAAGCCGCCTGCGCCGAGGTCGAGGACCTATTCAACGTGCGGATTAGTCCGGTGACCGTGGGGCAGGACGCGCCCCTGAGCGACAACACCAAGCTGGCGGTCGAGGCGGCCCGCGAGGCGCTAGTCAACGCCGGCAAGCACGCGCAGGTGGACACGGTCGACGTCTTCTGCGAGGTGCTGGCAGGCGAGCTGACCCTGTTCGTGCGCGACCGCGGCGTGGGCTTTGACCCGACTGCGGTGGCGGCCGACCGCCACGGGATCCGGGACTCCATCCGGCAGCGCATGGAACGCGCGGGCGGTGCGGCACGGCTGGATAGCCAGCCCGGGGCCGGCACGGAAGTGGAGCTCACGGTAGCGTTATAGGCATGGTTACTGTCTTCTTGGTCGATGATCACTCCGTCTTCCGCGCCGGGGTGCGCGCGGAGTTGGCCGACAAGGTAGACATCGTGGGGGACGCCGGGACGGTCGCCGAGGCCATCCGTGGCATCAACGAGACCCGGCCGGACGTGGTCCTGCTGGACGTGCACATGCCGGACGGCGGCGGGCTGGCCGTCATCCAGGGCATTGAGCCGGGCCCGAAGTTCTTGGCGCTGAGTGTGTCCGATGCCGCGGAAGACGTCATCGCTCTCATCCGCGCCGGGGCGCGCGGATACGTGACTAAGAATATCGACGGCGCGGAGCTGGCGCGGGCGGTCGAGCAGGTCTACGGCGGGGACGCGTATTTCTCCCCACGGCTGGCCGGCTTCGTGCTGGACGCCTTCGCCGCCGGCGAGCAGGCGCCGGAACCGGAGGGCGAGCCCAAGCCCCTGCCCGCCCAGGGCGAGGATCCGATAGTCGACGCCCTGACCCCGCGCGAGCTGGAGGTACTGCGCCTGCTGGCGCGCGGCTATACCTACCGCGAGATCGGGCAGAAGCTGTTCATCTCCATCAAGACGGTGGAAACGCACGCCTCCAATATCTTGCGCAAGACCCAGCAGTCCAACCGCTATCAGCTCACCCGCTGGGCGGCCAGCCGCGACCTGGACTGATTAATCCCAGGTGAGGCGCACACCCCTTGCGCCAGTCGAACGGACGTTTGCATGTGTCCGGGGGAGAGTTCATACTTGAGGGGTGCAGCAAACAAGTGTTCCCCAAGTGGTGGGCCAGTCGGTCGAGGACCGGGTGGCGGCCCTGCGCGCGCAGATGGAAAAGATGGGCGGCGGCTCCGCCCTGCCCGCGCGCGGGCCTCAGCAGCGCGCTGCACGCTCCGCCGAAAGCGGTGCTGAACAGGGAAGTAACAAAAGTTCCGGGGGGTCCGGCGGGCAGGCCGCACTGGCCGGCGGCGTGGCGCCCCGCGGGGCGCAGGCTGCCGAGCAGCAGATTGAGCTGGGCGGCGCGCTGGCCGGCGCCCTCCCGGCGGGCGGCCTGGTGCGCGGCAGCGCGGTGCGGTGCAGCGAGTGCCCGGCCTTCATAATAGAACTGGTGTGCCAAGCCACGGAGGAAGGCTACTACGTGGCCCTGGTCGGCTGGCCGGAGCTGGCCCTGGCCCAGGTGTGCGAGCGCGGGGATATCAGCAAGGTCGTCGCGGTGCCGGACCCGGGCACGGATCCGTGGGCGGTCAGCGCCACCTTGGTCGAGGGCATGGATTTTGTCATCCAGCGCGTGCGCGCGGCCTCCCAGCAGCGGGTGCTAAGCCCCGCGCGGGCGCGCCCGGTGGCGGCGCGGCTGCGGCAGGGGCGCGCGGTGCTCATTACCGTCGGGCAGCACGTGCCGTCCGCGGCGCTGCGGTTGGACGCCCAGGTGGAGTCCTACCCGGGGATCGGGCGCGGGTGCGGGCGCATCCGCGGGGTCGAGGTGCGCGTGCAGGCGTATTCGAAGTACCTGTCGCGCCCGGCGCAGTCCGTGGTGAGGTGCGCATGAGCGCGCCGGCCGTGCGGATTGCTGCGCTCTGGTTTCCCGACTGGCCCATCCAGGCCGCCCGCTACGCCGAGACCCTGCCGGAGGGCGCGGGGGCGGGCAGCCCCATCGGGGTCCTCGCCGGCGGGGCCGTGAAGGTCTGCAATACCGCCGCGCGCCGCGCCGGGGTCCACCGCGGCATGCGGGTGCGGGCGGCCCAGGCGGTCTGCCCGGAGCTTTTAGTCTGGGAGTCCCAGCCGGAGCGCGAGGGCGCCGTCTTCGCCGAAATCGTGGAATCCCTGGACGCGGTGGCCTCGTCCATCGAGGTCATCCGCCCCGGCCTCGTGGTGGTGGACGCCGCCGCGGCCGCCCGCTTCCACGGCGGGGAGGCCATCGCGGTGGAGATGTTGGTCGACGCCGCCGCGCGCCAGGGCCTGGACATGACGGTCGGGGTGGCCGATGAGCTGGCCACCGCCATCATCGCGGCCCGGGACCGCGGGCTCGGCGTGGTGGTGGAGCCAGGGGCCTCCCGGCAGTTCTTGGCCCCGCGCAGCGTCCAGGTGCTGGCCGCGGAGGTCTCCCTGGGCTGCCCGCCGGAGCTGGTCGCCCAGTTCGTGCGGCTGGGTCTGCCCACCTTGGGGGATGTGGCGCAGCTGCCGCTGCACCAAGTCACCAGCCGCTTCGGCCACGCCGGGCGGCGGTGCCACGCCATCGCCAGCGCGCAGCTGGACCGGCGGGTCGCCCCGGAGCTGGCGGGTGCTGAACTGGACGTGTGGATGCGGCCGGAGGATCCGCTGGAGCGCGTGGACGCCGCCGCGTTCGCCGCCCGCCAGCTGGCCGCCCAGCTGCACCAGCGCTTGAGCGCGGCCGGGCTGTCGTGCCTGCGCCTGCGCGTGAGCGCGCAGTGGGCCGACGGCACGGAGCTGCGGCGGGTCTGGCGCACGCGCGCGGCGCTGAGCGAATCCGCCACCGCGGACCGGGTGCGCTGGCAGCTCGACGGCTGGCTGGTGGGCAACCAGGCCGAGGGCGGCATCGTGGGGCTCGGGCTGGAACCGCTGGAGGTCGCCCAGCCGGAGCAACACAGCCTGGTGGAATCCGGGGCGGGTTCGGCCGCCCACGCCCAGCAGGTCATCGAGCGCGTCCAGTCCCAGCTGGGCATCGACAAGGTGGTCCAGCCGGTAGACCGCGGCGGCCGCGGGGTGGCCGAGCGGGTCGATTTTGTGCCTTACGGCGAGCGGGTCGAGCCCGTGCCGCCGGGCAGTTGGCCGGGCCGGATTCCGGCGCCGCTGCCGGCCCAGCTGGAGCTCGATCACCCGAGCGCGAACCACCCGGCCGCCCGCATCCGGATGATCAATGCCGAAGGCCACGACGTCTTCGTCACCGAGGAGGCGCTGCTCTCGGCTGAGCCGGCCGGCCTGGCCTGGGGTAAAAACCGCTACCTGGTCACCGCGTGGGCAGGCCCGTGGCCGGTGGACACGGGCTGGTGGACGGGCGCCGGCACGCGCCTGGCGCGGCTGCAGATAGTCGGCACGGATCAAGAAAAGACGCGGGCCTGGCTGCTCAATTGGCAGGCCGGGCGCTGGACGGTCGAAGCCAGCTACGTCTAGGAAGGCGGGGCCAGTGCCGCGTCTCTGCGCGGTACGGGTTAGCGGTCGAGGATGTCGATGACCACGCGCTTCGGGTTGTCGAGGACCTCCACGGAGTAGGGGTGGGCCTGGTCGAGGCCGATGATGAACTGGGAGCGGCCCTCGAAGGTGCCGGCGCTGGTGACCTCGGTGATCAGGCTGCCGTAGCCGGTCATGGTGCCGAGCGCCGGGTCGTCCTTGCCCAGCTCGTAGGGCAGGACGGTGCCGTCGATGTTGACGTTGAGGGCGGTCGCGCCGTAGTAGTTGATGCGCTTGCCGGAGCCCTGCTGGGTGGGCTGGTCCTGGAAATCGACGAACCAGCCGGGCTGGCCCTCGCCCTCCAGGTCGAAGACCACGCGCTCAAAGCCGGGGTGCTGGCCGATGCGCATGTTGGTCACCATCAGGCGGGCGGGTGCCGGCGGGCGCTGGGTCTTCATCTCCTTGTTGGCGTCGCCCAGGGGGCTGGGGCCGGAGACGTTGTGATCCTGCTTGTCGGAGTCCGCCGAGGAAGAATCCGTGGGGTGGGCGTCGCCAATCCCGGCGAACATGTCCCGGGAGCCGTCCGTCGAGCAGGCAGACAGGCCACACGCAGCGGTGATAAAAATTGCTGCAATTTGGGCCCGGCGGGCTCGGTCAGGGACAGACATAGTGCCTACGGTAGCGGTTTTTCCAGGGAGAAACAAAATACGAGTTCGATTTCACTCGAAAGGAAATAAAATTATTGCAGTGCCTTGGCTAGGGGTTTTCGGCGGGCCGGCGGGAGGTAGAATGACGGTCATGTCAACAGCTGAAAAGATCGGGGCAGCTGACGCGCTGTGTTCCGACGTCGACGTCGAGCCGCTGGCTGGGTCCGCGAAGCAGGAATCCGTCTATGTCCTCTTCGAGTGGCCCGGCGGGTGGTCCCACGACATCCTGGACGGCGGCACCTTTAGCCCAGAGCTCACCGCCCGGCTGAAAGAGAAACTCGACGGGCAGGCGGGCCTCCAGCTCATTCGGCGGCCCGGGCGGGCCGGCCACCAGGTCGGCAGCGTGCACCGCTGCTACCTGGTCTGGGCCGAGCGCGGGGAGATGGAAATGCTCCTGCTGGAAGGCCCGGAAGACATCCTCAACCTGGATCTTTCCGGCCCGGGCCGTAACGGCGGCGGTGAGCTGGACACGCCTTTGGTGCTGGTGTGCACCCACTCCAAGCGCGACAAGTGCTGCGCCATCAAGGGCCGCCCGCTGGCCGCGCAGCTGGGCGAGATATTCCCGGCGATTGTCTGGGAGACCTCCCACACCAAGGGCCACCGCTTCGCCCCCTCGGTGCTGCTGATGCCGTGGGGCTACTCCTTCGGCCGCCTGAACCTGGAGGCCGCGCGCGAGATGACCAAGCAGGCCTTGAACGGCAGCTATTTCTACCCGGCCAACCGTGGCCGCGGCCTGTATTCCCAGCGCGGGCAGGTAGCCGAGCTGGAGGTCGCCCGCCGCCTCATCGAGGCCGGCGAGGAGCTGGGATACGCGGATCTGCGCCCCACGGACACCGGCTCCGGGCCCGTGCGCGTTAGCCACCGCGACGGGCGGCACTGGGACATCGAGCTGGTCCAGCGCGAATACGACGGCATCGTCGCCTCCTGCGGGAAGGAACCGAAGTCCTCCCTCATCTGGGAAGTCGCCTAAGCCTGCCCCCGGAGATAAACCAACCCCCGGCCGGCACCAGCTTTAACTGCTAGGTGCTGGCCGGGGGTTGGGGGTTGTGGCGGGGACTGGTTAGCGGCGCATGATCTTGGCCGAGACCCAGTTGCCCAGGAACTGGGCGGCCTGGACCAGGACGATGATGATCAGGGTGGCCACGACGGTGACCTGCCACTCGTAGGCGCGGTAGCCGTAGACGATGGCGAAGTCACCCAGGCCGCCGCCGCCGACGTAGCCGGCCATGGCGGACATGTCGACCACGGCGATGAACAGGAAGGTGTAGCCCAGCACCAGCGGGCCGAGGGCCTCCGGGATGATGACGCTGGTGATGATCTTCCAGGGGCTGGCGCCCATCGCGCGGGCGGCCTCGATGACGCCGGGGTCGATGCCCACGAGGTTTTGCTCGACGATGCGGGCCACGGCGAAGGTGGCGGCAAAGGCCATGACGAAGGTGGCGGGCTCGCGGCCGATGGACGAGCCCATCACGGCCACGGTGACCGGTTGCACGAACGCCAGCAAGATGATGAACGGGATGGGCCGGATGATGTTTACCGCGATGTTGAGGATCGTGTAGATAAACCGGTTGGCCAGGATTCCCGACGGGCGGGTGGTGTAGAGGAGGATACCGAGGATAAGACCCAGGATGCCGCCGATGATCATGGTCAGCGAGACCATGATGAGGGTGTCGACGACCGCCTCCATGAGGGTACCGGACAGGCGGTCCCAGTCCGCGGCGGCCAAGATAGTTGTCGTCATCGCTTGATCTCCTCAATGTCGGTGGTCTGGGACATGGTGTGGTAGAACTCCTCGATGGCCTCGTCAGAGCCGTTGAGGCGGACGGTCATCTTGCCGAAGGAGTGCTGCTGCAAGGTGGTCACGCCGCCGTGGACGATGGAGATGGACACGCCGCGCTCGCGCAGCTGGGCGGCCGCGCCGAAGAAGCCGGAGTTTTCCGTCAGGTTGATGGTGAACAAGCGGCCCTCGTGGGCCAGCAGGTCGTCGGCCTCGACGTGGTCCGGGGTGTTGCGCAGGGAAGTGGACACGAAGCGCTGCGCCACCGGGGTCTGCGGGTTGGAGAAGACCTCGTAGATGGAGCCTTGCTCGACCACGCGGCCCTGCTCCATGACGGCGACCTTATCGGCGATGGAGCGCACGACCTCCATCTCGTGGGTAATGACCACGATGGTGATGCCGAATTTCTGGTTGACCTGGCGCAGCAGCTCGAGGACCTCGTGGGTGGTCTGCGGGTCCAGCGCGGAGGTGGCCTCGTCGGCCAGCAGGAGGCGCGGGTTGGTGGCCAGCGCGCGGGCGACGCCGACGCGCTGCTTCTGCCCGCCGGAGAGCTGCTCCGGGTAGCTCGAGCCCTTGTCGCCCAGGCCGACGAATTCCAGGAGCTCCTGCACGCGGCGCTTGCGCTCGGCCTTGGCCACGCCGGCCAGCTGCAGCGGGTATTCGATGTTGCCGGCGGCCGTGCGGGAGTTGAACAGGTTGAACTGCTGGAAAATCATGCCGATGGAGCGGCGCAGGGAGCGCAGCTTCTTCTCCGACATGCCGGCGATGTTGGTCTCGTCCAGCAACAGCTCGCCCTCGGTCGGGGTGTCGAGCCCGTTGATGAGGCGCACCAGGGTGGACTTGCCGGCGCCGGAGTAGCCGATGATGCCCATGATTTCGCCGGGCTCCACGGTCAGGCTGACATCGTCGAGCGCCCGGGTGGTGGTCTTTTTATGCTCAAAGATCTTGGATACGTGGCGGAACTCGACGCGGGTTCCGGTGGTGGGTGATTCGGTCACTAAAAGCCCCTTGGTTGTTGCGTGTGCAGTAGCGGGTTCATTAAACGTGGTACAACCCCGGCAACGCGGTAGCCAGTGGGCTGGGCGCGTCGGCGGGGTGGAAGGTGCCGGGAGTTAAGTTTAGAGGTCTTCTTCCAGGCGCTTGAGGATGTCCTGCAGTTCCTCCGGGGTGCGCTCCACGGAAACGGAGGTGCCCTTGGAGTCTTCCTGCACGGCTTCCTGGACCTCGGGGGTGTGCCAGATCTTGACGAGCTCCTTGAGGGTCTCGTTGTCGGCGTCCTCCGAGCGCACGGCGAAGACGTTGATGTAGGGCTCGGCCTCCTCGGAGTTCGGGTCGTCCTGGACCACCGCGGTGGTCGGGTCGATGCCGGCGCGCTCCAGGAAGGAGTTGTTGATGACGGCCGGGGTGCCCTCGCTGTAGGCGGAGGTGGTCTGCTCGGCGCCGACCGGGGTGACCTTGACCTTGGAGGCCTTCTCGTCAATGTCGGCCGGGGTCGGGGTAATAAGCCCGTCCTGCTTCAGGGTGACCAGGTCCTGCTGGACCAGCAGGTTGATGGCGCGGCCCTGGTTGGTGGAGTCGTTCGGGATGGCGACGTTTTCGCCCTCGATGCCGTCCAGGGAGTTGTGGTCCTTCCAGAACAGGGCCAGCGGCACGATCTCGGTGGCGGCGATCGGCACCAGGGCGGTGCCGTTGCCCTTGTTGTACTCGGCCAGGAACTTCAGGTGCTGGAAGTTGTTGGTGTCCAGCTCGCCCTGCTCCAGGGCCTGGTTCGGGGTGGTGTAATCCGAGTAATTGACGATATCCAGGTCGAAGCCCTGGTCCTTGGCGGCGGTCTCGAATGCCGCCCAGGCCTTCTTGGAGGCGTCGGTGGTGCCGACGGCGATCTTCGAATCCTTGGTAATTTCCCCGCCCTCGGAGTCGGAGGAGCAGGCAACCAGGCCGGTCGCTGCCACGACGGTGGCGGCGGCTGCGGCAAGTGCGCGACGGATCTGCATGAGAATGGTCCTTTTCTGTGTGACTTTTATAAGGCCGGGCGGTGTCTCGGGGCAGTGCCCGAGCGCCGTCGGCAGGCGTAATAAAGCGGGTTGCGGGGCGCGCAACCTCGATGGGTTATAACCTAACAGTCTGTATACCGCTTTGTCTATTTACTTGCAGATTTTATGCATATTCACAGACTGCTCGGTTTGTAAGGTGTGAGTAATTAGAACACGAGTTCGTATCTTGCTAGGCTGTGCGGTGTGAGATTCAACGGTGGACGGGCGCTGAGCTGGTCGCGGCTGGAGCGGATCCTTTCCGGCCGCCCGGCGCTCACGCCTGTGCCCGTAAACCACAGCGCTGAGCAGGACGTACCGCGGGCTAAGGGGAAATCCGCGGTGCCGTTTGCGGAGCTGCACGCCGTGTCGAGCTATTCCTTCCTGCAGGGCGCCTCCGAGCCGGAGGAGTTGGTCGAACGCGCAGTTGAACTAGGCCTGGAATCCCTGGCGCTGGTGGACAGGGACGGGTTCTACGGCCTGATGAAATTCGCCGAAGCCGCCGCCCGCGCGGGCCTGCCCACGGTCTTCGGCGCCGAGCTGAGCCTGGACGAGGGCGTCCTGACGGTGCTGGCGCGCGGCCCGGAGGGCTACCGGCGCCTGTCGCGGCTTATCGCCCAGGCCAAGATGGCGGCCGGGGAGAAGGGCAAGACCGCCTACCCGCCGCTGGCGCAGGTCGCCCGCGCCCTGGGCGAGGAGGTGGTCTACCTCGCCGACGTGGACTGGGTGGACCGGTTGGAGCAGCTGGTGGGCGCCGCCGGGGCCGACAACGTGGTGCTTGAATACGCCAGCACCATGGTGCCGGCGGACGCGGACCGCCACCGCCGGCTGGATGCCGCCCGGGACGGCTGGGGGCTGCGGGCTATCGCGAGCGCCCGCCCGGCGGCGGCGCGGCGCACCCAGGCCCGCTTGGCGGCGGCGAAAAACGCCTTGGCCCACCGGCAGTCCCTGCAGCAGGCGGACCCGGACCAGCACCCGATGGGGGCGAGCTGGCTGCGCTCCGGCGAGGACATGGCGCGCCTGCTTCCCGGACGCGAGGATCTGCTGGCCGCCGCGGCCCAGCTGGGGCGCGACTGCAGCTTCCGCTGGGACGTTTTGGTGCCCAACCTGCCGCACTTTGACGTGCCGGACGGGCACACGGAGATGACCTGGCTGCGTACGCTGGTTTACGTGCGGGCGCGCAAGCGCTACGCGAGCCGGCCGGCCGATATCCGCGAGCGCGCGAAAAAACAGATAGAACACGAGCTCGCCGTGGTGGAGCAGCTGGGCTTTCCCGGATATTTCCTCATCGTCACGGACCTGGTGGATTTCTGCCGCCGGGAAAACATCCTGTGCCAGGGCCGCGGCTCCGCCGCCAACTCCGCGGTCTGCTTCGCTCTCGGCATCACGAACGCGGAGCCCATCTCCGCGGGCCTGCTCTTCGAACGCTTCTTGTCCCCGGACCGGGACGGCCCGCCGGATATCGACGTTGATATTGAGTCCGGCCGCCGCGAGGAGGTCATCCAGTACGTCTACTCCGCCTACGGGCGCCAGCAGGCCGCGCAGGTGGCCAACGTCAACACCTACCGCCGCAAGGGTGCGACCCGGGACGCCGCCCGCGCCCTGGGCTACCCGCAGGGCAGCGCGGACGCCTGGTCGAAGGGCACCGACGAGCCCCCGGCGGACGTGGTCGCACTCGCCGAGGAATTCCTGGGCCAGCCGCGGCACCTGGGCATCCACTCCGGCGGGATGGTGCTGTGCGATAGGCCTATCGCGGACGTGGTGCCCATGGAGTGGGCGCGGATGGAGGGTCGCTCGGTGCTGCAGTGGGACAAGGACGACTGCGCGGCCGCCGGCCTGGTCAAATTCGACCTGCTGGGGCTGGGCATGCTGGAGGCCCTGCACCACATGCAGGACCTGGTGGCCGAGTCGACCGGCCGTGAGGTCAACCTCTGGGAGCTAGATCTGGCGGAGGAGGCCGTCTACGACATGCTCTGCCGGGCTGATGCCGTCGGCGTCTTCCAGGTCGAGTCCCGTGCGCAGCTGGCCACCCTGCCGCGGCTGAAGCCCCGCGTCTTCTTCGACCTGGTCGTCGAGGTCGCCCTCATCCGCCCGGGCCCCATCCAGGGCGGGTCCGTGCACCCGTACCTGCGCCGCCGCGACGGGCTGGAGGAGGTCACCTACGATCACCCGGTGCTGGAAAAGTCCCTGGGCAAGACGCTGGGGATCCCGCTGTTCCAGGAACAACTGATGCAGATTGCCGTCGATGCCGCCGGTTTTACCGGCGCCCAGGCCGACGATCTGCGCCGCGCGATGGGCTCGAAGCGCTCGCCGGAGAAGATGGCCGCGCTGAAAGACCAGTTCTTCGCCGGCCTGGCCGCCACCCACGGGATCACCGGGGAGACGGCGGACAAGCTCTGGAACAAGATCGTGGCGTTTGCCGCCTACGGCTTCCCGGAGTCGCACTCCCAGTCCTTTGCCTCCTTGGTGTATTTCTCCGCCTGGTTCAAGCACCACTACCCGGCGCAGTTCTGCGTGGGCCTGCTGCGCGCCCAGCCGATGGGCTTTTATTCCCCGCAGTCGCTCATCCAGGACGCCCGCCGCCACGGCGTGCCGGTGCGCCCGGTCAGCATCAACGCCTCCGGCAAGGAGTCGAGCGTGGAGACCTGCGAGCCCACCCCACCCCGGCCGGGCGGCCCACCTGGTCCCATGGCCATCCGCCTAGGGCTGGGTTTGGTCAAGGGCTTGGGCGACAAGGCGGCCGAGCGGGTGGAGGCCAACGCGCCGTACACGGACATCCCGGACCTGTCGCGCCGGGCGGGGCTAAAGGTCGCCCAGGTCGAGGCCCTGGCCGAGGCCGGCGCCCTGGACTGTCTGGGGCTAAGCCGCCGGCAGGCGCTGTGGCAGGCCGGGGTGGCGGCCACCGAGCGCGCCGGCATGCTGCCCGGCATGTCCGCCATTTCGGCGCCGGCCCTGCCCGGCATGTCCTCCTTCGAGCTGCTGGCCCAAGACATCGCCGCCACCGGGGTCAGCCACGACCGGCAGCCGATGTCCGCGGTGCGCGGGGCCCTGGATGCCGCCGGCATCCTGCGGGCGCGCGACCTGGCCGCGGTCCCGGACGGCACCCGCGTGCGCCTGGCCGGGATCATCACGCACCGGCAGCGCCCGCAGACGGCCGCCGGCCTCATCTTCTTAGGGATGGAGGATGAGACGGGGCTGATGAACGTGATGGTCTCGCCCGGGCTGTGGAAGCGGCAGAAGGTGCTGGCGCGCACGGCCAAGACGCTGGTCATCCGGGGTATTGTCCAGAACGCCACGGGCGCGGTCAGCGTGGTGGCGGACAAGCTCGAGCCGCTGGATATCGGAGAGTATTTCAGCCGCGGCTCGCGGGACTTCCGCTAGGCGGGCGCCAGCCGCCGGAGGCGCCGGGGAGGGCCCGGCTAGATCCGCTGGTAGAGCTCGCTGGACAGCGGGGTGAACTCGGTGCGGGAGAAGACGGCCTCGACGGGCAGGTCGAAAAACTCGCAGATGCTAAAGGCCAGGTCCAGGCTGGGCGAGTGGTCGCCGCGCTCGAGCGCCCCGATGGACTGGGGGTTCACATCCACGGCCGCGGCCAGCTCGGCGCGGGAGACGCCGCGCTCGACGCGAAGCAGGCGCACGCGGTTGTAGATGGGGCGGCGCGGCTTCTTCTTCGGGGACATGCAAGAAATTATTATATAAACATAACGGCTAGTCAAGGTGTAGTTTTCCGGCGCGCGGCACCCGCCCGGGCGTAGCACCGCGGCTATCACCCGGCAGTCGCGCCCAGGATTGTTAGGCTAAAGCGCATGAACGCTGTCGCCTCGCCGGAGCTCAACCCGGTCTCCCAAGCCTTGGTCAAGGCCCGCTACATCAATGCCGCGATCTGGCTGATAGCCCTGGCCCTGGGCGTAGGCGCCCTGGGATTTTTCTGGGCCAGCTGGTGGTACTGGGGCCTTATCGTCATTGCCGCCTTCGGCGCGTGGCTGGCCTGGCTCATCCCCGCCCAGGTGCGCAACCTGGGCTGGCTGGAAACCGACGACGAGCTGCTCATTACCCGCGGCAAGCTGTGGCACACCTTCACCGTGGTGCCCTACGGGCGCATCCAGTTCGTGGACGCGACCGCCGGGCCCATCCAGCGCTGGCTGGGCATTAAGAAGCTGCAGCTGCACACGGCCTCGGCGACCACGGACGCGACCGTCAAGGGCCTGCCGGCCCAGACCGCGGACCAGCTGCGCGAGCGCCTGGCCGTCAAGGCCCGGGAGAGGATGAGCGGGCTGTGAGCAAACACCGCCGCGGCCCGGACAACGCGGCCGTCGACGCCGACGGCTTCCACCGCGTGCACCGGCTCACGCCGCTGCTGCAGTTCTGGTCGGTCATCCTGGCCATCCTGGCCATCGGGGTGGTCAACATCAACCTCGAGGTCCTAGGGGATGCCGCGCGCTTCATCGCCGACGGCCACTGGGGTCGCGGCCTGCGGGACGCCGCCTGGACCGCAGCCGCCTTCCTCGGCGTCTGCCTGGCCATCTGGTTCCTCTCCGCCATCTGGTGGCGGCGGCTGGGCTACCGGCTGGGCACGGACGAGCTGGCCCTGCGGCGCGGGGTGTTATCCACCCAGCTGCGCACCGCCCGCTACGACCGCATCCAGGCCGTCGACGTCATCGAGCCGGTCATCGCCCGGATTTTCGGCGTGGCCGCCGTCCGCGTCGAGACCGCCGGCGGGGCGTCCTCCCACATCCAGATCGCCTACCTGAAAAAGCCCGCGGCCACCCAGCTGCGCGAGGAGATCCTCACCCGCACCAGCGGCCGCCGCCCACCCACCGGCGCGGAGCCAGCTGCCGCTAACGATGCCGCCGGCAGCGACACCGGCAGCGGCACCGGCCACCAGGAGGTGGTCATCCCGCCTATCCCGACGCGGCGCAGCCTGCTGGGCGCGGCCCTGCGGGTGAGCACGTTGCTGGTGGTGGCGATTGCTGCGGTCTTGATCCTCACACCGGTGCCGACTACCACCGTGGTGCCGATCCTGGTGGGCCTGGTGCCCAACGTCTGGGGGCTCATTGACACCTCGTGGCGGTTTAGCTCCCGCCTGGATGAGGACGACTCCGGCCGCGCGCTGCTCATCATCAACTACGGCCTGGCCGACCGGCGCCACCAGTCGGTGCGACTGGATCGCATCCACGCCGTCCAGGTCCGCCAGCCGCTGCTGTGGCGCCTGACCAAGTGGTGGGAGGTCCGCGTCTCCGTGGCCGGCTACGGCTCCGCCGCGGGCAAGGGCTCGGGCACTACCCGGGTGCTGCCCGTCGGCAGCCGGGAGCAGGCCCTCCGCCTGCTGGAGCTGCTCAGCCCCCTGGACAAGAAGGAGATCGACCGCTACGCCCAACCGGAGGGCGCCCGTGAGCCGACCTATTCCTCGCCGCGCCGGGCCTGGTGGGTCTCGCCGCTGGATTCCCACCGGCAGGCCGTGACCCTGGTGGGCGATAACAGCATCACCCACGCCGGGCTGCTCAACCGCCGGGTCAGCGTGATTGCCAACAGCCACATCCAGGAGCTGGCCTATACCGCCGGCCCGATTGCCCAGCTGTGCCGGCTGGCCACCGTCCGCTACGAACTGGTCGCCGGGCCGGTGCGCATGGCCGGCAGCGACCTGGATCCGGCCGACGCCGCCGCCTTGCTAAGCCACCTGCGCGCCCGGCGCCTGCCGGCGGCCCCGAGCGCCCACGCCACAGACGATCCGGACCCGGCCTAGACCGCGCCGTTAAAGCCCAGCTGGCGCCAGGCCTCGAACACGGCCGTCGATGCCGCATTCGACAGGTTCATCGAGCGCCGCGCCGGCACCATGGGGATACGCACCTGCTCGGTGATCCGCTCGTGGGCGAGGTGCTCGGCCGGCAGGCCGGTCGGCTCCGTGCCGAAGAGCAGTACGTCACCTTCCTGGTACTCGATATCGGTAAACCACTTGTCCGTGTGGGTGGTAAACGCGAAGACCCGCGCGCCGGGCAGGGCATCCATGCAGGCCTGGAAGTTGGGGTGGATGGTCATATCGGCCAGGTCGTGGTAGTCCAGCCCCGCCCGCTTGAGGTGCTTGTCGTCGAAGTTAAACCCCAGCGGCTCAATGAGGTGCAGGTGCGCGCCCGTGACCGCCGCAGTCCGGATGGCGTTGCCGGTGTTGGTGGGGATCACGGGGTTGTCGAAGACGATGTGCAGGTTGGTCATGGTTTTAGGGTAGTCGGTGAAAGGCAGAGGAAGGAGTCGCACCTCTTGTTCTCCCGCTGCCTTGAGAAACCGGTTTCTCTTATTCGCCGGTCCCGCGATTGTCGCGCTTTTTCCACCTGTGCCTACGCACAAGGAAAAACGGCAGGACCAGAAGGTAATAGAAGGCAAGGAATTGCGCCGAATAGCCCAATAATCCTTCCGAGCTCACCTCGCTCCACGAGACACCTTTTTCGTTGGGTGAAGCTACGCCGCGCCAGCCGGTCACTTGGCTGATGTAGAAACTTGCTACGACCATGGCTGGTAGGACAATAAAAGAGAACCATGCCGGTGGTACCCACGGTCCACCGTTACTGCTCGTTCTGTGCAGAGCACCGCCGAATCCCATCGAAGAAACCTTTCTACCTACATCTGTTCACTCAAAGCGCAAGACCCTGCGTACAGGGCCAGTTTTGCTGCCCAAGCGACAGGGCCACCAATCGCTGAAATGCCGTAATCAAGAGCTGCGGTAGCGCCGTTCAAGGCAGCAACCTGAGTGATTTTCTCAGCTGCTTGGCTCCATTGTTTATCCTTGAGGAGTCGACCGATGGCTTGTGCGTCTTGGGGAGACATTGGTACGGGAGCGATATTCCAGACCACGCATTCAGCAAAGGAGCCTAAATCTCGGGTGGCAATGTCCGGCTGCTCTGGGTGGCTCTCTTGGGGGAGGGGCGTTTCCATGAACTCCGCTAGTGCATCGGCCTCTTGGGCAGATAATCCGTGTTTAGCGGCGTTTTCGTAATTTGGTTCCCATTGCCCCGTGGGTTGTTCAGAGACTACTTCGGTGAATACTGTTTCGAAACTCTCGGAAAGCTCTCGTGTGAGTTCTGCACTCTTGTCCGAATTAGTGTTGGCAACAGCCGGGGGTGTCTAAACTGGTTGATGTTGATCAGCAGCATGAGCGGAACTGACGGGTAGTAGCGTTACCGTCAGGGCAGCGATTACAGAAGCGAAAATTGGCCTTTTGGGGGTGGAAGGCGTACCTTTCACCAAATCTCAACCTCTCTAGTTGGTTGCTTTACCTGTCGTAATTGAGCTCTAACGCATTGCTGTGAGTTCGATTGGTCGGAGCAACCAATAGTTTACATAAGAATTCAGCGTTTTCCAGTAGAGAAAAGTCACAATGAGGCCCTGGGGTCGGTGCCTACGCAAGAAACAGTGACGGTTTTGAGCTGCTTTGGGGTTGTTGCTGGGTCTTGGCTTACGCCTGCCACTAGGATATAAGCCATGGCTGCAACCAAACTAGACGGCAAACTGTACCGCGACGAGATTTTTGAAGACCTCAAGCAGCGTGTGGCTGCGCTCAAGGAGAAGGGGATTACTCCGGGCCTGGCCACCGTGCTGGTCGGTGAGGATCCCGGCTCCCAGTCCTATGTGAAGATGAAGCACCGCGACTGCGAACAGCTGGGGATTAATTCCATCCGCAAGGATCTGCCGGCCGATATCAGCCAGGAGGACCTGGAAGCGGTCATCGATGAGCTGAACGAGGACCCGGCCTGCACCGGCTACATCGTGCAGCTGCCGCTGCCGAAGCACCTGGACGAAAACCGCATCCTCGAGCGCATCGACCCGGACAAGGACGCCGACGGCCTGCACCCGGTGAACCTGGGCAAGCTGGTGCTCAATGAGGACGCGCCGCTGCCGTGCACGCCGAACGGCTGCATCCACCTGCTGCGCCGCTTCGGGGTGGAGCTCGACGGGGCCAAGACCGTGGTCATCGGCCGCGGTGTGACCGTCGGCCGGCCCATCGGCCTGCTGCTGACCCGCCGCAGCGAGAACTCCACCGTGACCCTGTGTCACACCGGCACGAAGAACCTGGCGGCGGAGACCCGCGCGGCGGACGTTGTCATCGCCGCAGCCGGCAAGGCCCACGTGCTGACCGCGGACATGATTAAGGAAGGCGCGGCCATCCTGGACGTGGGGGTTTCCCGCGTGGATGGCAAGCTGGCTGGCGACGTTGCTGACGACGTCTGGGATAAGGCCGGATTCGTCTCCCCGAACCCGGGTGGGGTGGGCCCGCTGACCCGCGCGTTCCTGGTGCGCAATATTGTCGAGCGGGCAGAAAAGGCTCATGGCCTCGCCGATTAATAAGGCGCAGGCCGCGTCCGCGCGCCCAGTCGCCGGGCTGGACAAGACCTCGCTGGATAATCCCCACGACCGGCACGTGGCGCCGTCCAAGCTGCCGGCCAAGGTGCAGTGGGCGATGATCGGGGCCTTCGTCGCCGTGGTGGTGCTCTCCGGGGTCTTTGCCCTGCTGGAGCACTGGCGCCGGGCGGCGTTTGCCTTAGGGGCGGCGATGCTCTGGCTGGTGGTCGTGCGCGCGACCTGCGACTCCCGCCGGGTCGGGGTCTTTTCGGTGCGCTCGCGCCGCTTCGACTGCATTTTCAGCGCGGTGGTGGGGGCCGCGCTAGTCTTCTTGGCCGTCTCCGTGGACGCGCTGGGCAGCTAGCGGTTTCAGTTAGATGGCGTAGTCGCCATCGGTCAGCCCGCCCGGCAGGTCGAGGCCGTCCGGGGCCGACAGCGTGAGGAAATTGCGCAGCACACGGTCCATCTGGCGGGTCTCGGTCAAGAAGGCGTCGTGGCCGACGGGGGAGACGACCTTGGCCATGGCCAGGAGGTTGCCCAGGTTGCGCGAGAGGTGCTCCTGCTGGTGATAGGGGTACAAGATGTCGGTGTCGACGCCGACCACCATCGTCGGCACGGTCGACGAGGCCAGGGCCTTGTTTAAGCCCCCGCGGCCGCGGCCGACGTCGTGGCGGTTTAAGGATTCGGTCAGCGCGACGTAGGAGCCGGCGTCGAAGCGATCGACCAGCTTCTTTCCCTGGTATTCCAGGTAGGAGTTGACCGCGAATCGCTGGTCGCCGGCGCGGTAGGCGCCCAGGGGGTTCTCCCCGCGCTGGGCGGTGGTGCCGAAGCGCTCGTCGATCTCTTGCTCACCGCGGTAGGTCAGGTGCGCGATCCGGCGCGCGGCGGCCAGGCCGGCCTCCGGGGCTACCCCCAGCTCGTAGTAGTCGCCGCCGTGCCACTGCGGGTCGTTTTCGATGGAGGAAATCTGCGCGGACTGGATACCGATCTGCCACCCGGAGGCCCGCGCGGAGACCGCGATGACGCAGGCGGCGGTGAGCGATGCCGGGTACATGAGCGACCACTCCAGAGTCCGCGCCCCGCCCATGGAGCCGCCGATGACGGCGTGGACGGTGCTCAGTCCCAGGGCATCGATCAGCAGCTTTTCGGCCTGGACCTGGTCGCGGATGGACGCGGCCGGGAAGCGCGAGCCCCAGGCGCGGCCGTCCGGGTGCGGCGAGGACG
This sequence comes from Corynebacterium sp. 32222D000AT, assembly GCF_053546955.1. NCBI lineage: Bacteria > Bacillati > Actinomycetota > Actinomycetes > Mycobacteriales > Corynebacteriaceae > Corynebacterium > Corynebacterium sp. 32222D000AT. Next base: position 62,482 of record NZ_JBPPVW010000013.1, read on the forward strand.
GGCCGGTGGAGCCGCCGCAGCCGCCCAGGACGTTGGTGGCGATAACGCACCAGTGATCCGTGTCCAGCGCCCGGCCCGGGCCGATGAGCTCGCCCCACCAGTCCGTCACGTCCGAATCACCAGTCAGGGCGTGCTCGACGATGAGCACGTTGTTCACGCCGGCCGGATCCCCGCGGAAGCTGCCCCAGCGCTGGTAGGCGATTACCACGTCCGGGATCTCCGCGCCGGCCTCCGTGGTGACCGTTCCCACCGGAACGGTGGTGCGGCGACCGGGCGGGGCGAGGCGGGGAAATTCGGACATAATCAACTACTTCCTGAGCGTGGGGATAATCGGCGGCGAGTGCTTAGACCCAGTGCGGGTCGGGCGGGGTTGGGCTGCGCTGTGCAGTGCGGTGCAGCCCGGTGCAGCCCGGTGCAGCGCAGCAGGGTTTAGCCCAGCGCGGCGAAGCCCAGCTCGAGGTCGGCGATGATGTCCTTGACATCCTCGATACCCACCGAGAGTCGGATGGTGGACTGGGCAATGCCGGCCACGCGCAGGCCCTCCTCGTCGGACTGGGAGTGCGTGGTGGTTGCCGGGTGGACCACCAGGGAGCGGGTGTCGCCGATGTTGGCCAGGTTGGAGTGCAGGCGCAGGGCGTCGATGAACGTCCACGCCTCGTCCTTGCCGCCCTCGATGTCGAAGGAGAGCACCGAGCCGGTGTATTCCAGGCCCAGCTTTTCCTTGATCTTGCGGTAGGGGGAGGACTCCAGGCCGGCGTAGTTGACCTTGGTGACCTTGTCGTGGCCTTCCAGGTACTCGGCCACAGCCTGGGCGTTTTCGTTGTGGCGGCGGATGCGCAGGGTGAGGGTCTCTAGGCCGTTGAGTGTCAGCCAGGCGTTGAACGGGGAGATGGCCGCACCGGTGTCGCGCAGGATGCCGGCGCGGGCCTTCAGGGCAAATGCCGGGACGCCCAGGTCCGCGTACTTGAGGCCGTGGTAGGCCGGATCCGGGGTGACGAAGCCGGGGAAGACCGGCTTTCCGTCGCGTTCGACGGTCCAGTCGAACTTGCCGCCGTCGACGAGGATGCCGCCCAGGGCGGAGCCGTTGCCGGTGTAGAACTTCGTGGTGGAGTTGACCACGATGTCCGCGCCCAGAGCCAGCGGGCGGACCAGGGCGACGGTGGCGATGGTGTTGTCCACGATGAGCGGGACGTTGGCGGCGTGGGCGACCTCGGCAATCGCCGGGATGTCCAGCACGTCGGCCGCCGGGTTGCCGAAGGTCTCGCCGTAGAGAGCCTTGGTGTTCGGCTGGATGGCCGCCTTCCAGGACTCCGGATCGTCCGGGTTGTCCACCAGGGTGAAGTCGATGCCCAGGCGCGGCAGGGTCACGGTGAACAGGGTGGCGGTGCCGCCGTAGAGGTGCGGGGAGGCCACGATGTGGTCGCCGGCGCCGGCCAGCGTCAGGATGGCGGCGGTCTCGGCCGCCTGGCCGGAGGCGAAAGCCACGGCCGCCACGCCGCCCTCCAGGGAGGCGATGCGGTTTTCCAGCGCGTCCTGCGTCGGGTTGGTCAGGCGGGAGTAAATCGGGCCGGCATCGGACAGGCCAAAGCGGGCCGCGGCGTGCGCGGCGTTGTCGAAGACGTAGGACGTCGTCTGGTAAATCGGCAGGTTCCGGGCGTTGTTCTTGCCGTCCAGGTCCTGGCCCACGTGCAGCGCACGCGTGGCGATGTCCCAGTTAGCGAAGTTCGGGTTGGATTCGGTGTTGTCGTATTTCGTCGTCATGCCAGAAACCGTACTAAACCGCTCTGTCTATTACGAAGGACTTTCGGGAAACGTGCAGGTAATAGCGGGAATAAAAATAGACAAATCGGTCGGTTTCTTCAGTGTGGCCGCCTGGCGGGTGGGCTTTCAGTCTATTTGCGGCGTTTCTTGCGACCGCTGATGAGATACCAGCCGCCGAGGATGAGGCCGAAGAAAATGAGTGCCGCAGCAAGAAAGACCATGGCGACGACGACGGTCTGGTGGGGGTTATTGAGGAAGATCATCGACGTGATGGCGGCTAGGAAAATGGCGGCAAATAGCGTGATTAGCCAATTGCGTTTTGTGTGTTCCGTGAAAGACATATTTCAAATACTACGGGAAAAACCGGTTTAAATATCCCGTCGAAGACGGTGGTGTGTTCGAGATAACAGTCCGCGGTGGGCGTAGGGTTCGGTTGTTTTGTGGAAGGGATGAAAGGGGTGAATATAGTGCTAAAATGTTGGTTTTTCCGGGCTGTTTCGTGGGGGTTTGCGGGCTGGGGTAAGGCTTAGCTATTCAATCTTTTGAATGACTCGAAGAGTGGGGAAAACACTTTTTCGTCTATTTAAAACGGGAAAACCCGTAGATAATCGAAGGGAGGTTTCCGGCACAGTGCCGCCTTGTCGCAGCCAGACAACTGTCGTTCTGGAATGCGGGTAATCCGACAAAAGACGGGAAATTATGTCCTCTACAGTTGGCACGGACGATCGTCGTCGACCTGTCCTAAAAGTGAGCAACGTCTGGGTGCAAGGCGTCGCGCTGGTGATGATTTTTGGATTCTTGGTAATGGGTTTCTTGGCTTATCGCACCTACACAGCCTCGATGCCGCTTCCCGACAAAATCGTTTCCCAGTCCTCGGGGGAAACGATTCTCACGAAAGATGAAATCCTCAACGGTCAGGCGCTCTATCAGGCACGTGGCCTACAGCAATATGGCTCCGTCATGGGGCATGGTGCCTATCTCGGCCCGGACTACACCGCTGAATACCTGCGTATGTCGTTGGAAAAGGCGCGGGAGCTCAACGGCGAAAATGGAATTCCCGAGTTCGTCGATGACGCAGCAACTCCCGAGGAAGCCGTAAAAGAAGAATTTCGCGCTAACCGCTATGACCCCGAAACCGGGGTTCTCGAGTGGACCGATAACCAGATAGCGGCATTTGAGGCCGCGAAGGATTATTACGCCGAATACTTTGGTCCGCTTTCCAGCGAAAAGGGCTTGCCGTCGGAATTCATTACCGATCCGCAAGACATCAACAATCTGACCGGCTTCTTCGGCTGGACGGCCTGGGCCTCGGCGGCGGAACGTCCGGGTCAAGACTATTCCTACACCAACAATTGGCCGGCAGAACCCCGCGTGGACAACGGCCCCACCGCAGACCTCGTGGTCTGGTCGGTGCTTTCCTTGATCGCACTGATCGGTGGTACCGGCCTGATCTTCGCCATCTACGGCCGCTGGTCGAAGTCTATTGGCTGGCACGCAGAGGAAACGCCTAACCTCGATTTCACCCAGCCGGGGGAAGTCGGGCTGACCAAATCTCAGAAGGTTGTCGCCTGGTTCATCTTGGTGATTTCGGTACTGTTCCTCATCCAGGCCTTGTTGGGTGCGGCATCGCAGCACTATCGAACAGAGCTCACGGGCTTCTTTGGAATCCCGTTGCAGGAATTGCTCCCGTACAACGTGTCTCGGACGTGGCACCTGCAGTTGTCGCTCCTCTGGACGGCCGGGGGACTGCTTGCTGCCGGCATCTTCTTGTCGTCATTCGTAGGCAAGAAAGAGCCGAAGGGGCAGCACTGGTTGGTATGGTTCCTACTAGGAGCAATCGCGTTCGTCGTCTTCGGCTCCATGGCGTTTGAGTGGCTGTCAACGATGGGCTACATCGAGGAAGGAACTCTGTTCTCTCAGCAGTGGGAGTTCCTTGACCTGCCGCGGTTCTTCCAAATCCTGCTCACCGTCGGCATGTTCGTGTGGATCGGGATCATCTTCCGACAACTGCGCAGCCGGCTGAAAACCGAGCACAAATCCAACATGCCGTGGTTGTTCTTCTACGCGGGCATTGCCATCCCAGCGTTTTACGCAGTGGGTAACCTGGCGGGTTCGGAAACGCATATTTCGGTAGCTGAATTCTGGCGCTTCTGGGTTGTTCACCTGTGGGTGGAAGATTTCTTGGAGCTTTTCACGACGGTCATGGTCGCCTACGTCTTCGTCCTACTGGGCGTTATCCGCGAAAAGATTGCGTTGGGCATCATTTTCCTTGACGTGATTCTCTATTCCACCGGCGGCGTGCTGGGAACCATGCACCACCTGTACTTCTCCGGGACGCCGGTCGAGCACATGGCGCTGGGTGCCTTCTTCTCAGCAGCTGAGGTTGTTCCGCTGACCCTGCTGACCGTCGAGGCGTGGACCTTTATGCAGCTCGGCTCTCGCCAGCGCGCGTCCGGCGAACGCCCGTTCCCGCACCGCTGGGCCGTGATGTTCCTCGTCGCCGTGGGCTTCTGGAACTTCCTTGGCGCCGGCATCTTCGGATTCCTAGTCAACCTGCCGATCGTGTCCTACTACGAGATCGGCACTGCCCTGACCGCTAACCACGCCCACGGCGCCATGATGGGTGTGTACGGTTTCTTAGCCGTCGGACTATCTGTTTTCGCGCTGCGCTACCTCACGCCGCCGGACAAGTGGTCGGAAAGGGCGATGGCCTGGGCCTTCTGGCTGCAGAACCTCGGATTGCTGTGGATGGTAGTGATTTCCTTGCTGCCGCTAGGCATCCTCCAGCTCTATGAGTCCGTGGCATCTGGCTACGTGGAAGCTCGTTCCCTGGGGTATATCACCGAGCCTGGCAACGCCATCATGGAATGGCTGCGTATGCCTGGTGACGTCCTATTCCTCGTTGGGATTATTCCGCTCTTGATCGCGGCGCTTCGGGGCGTGCTGTACAACAAGCACATTCCGACCGTCGATGAGCATCCTGCCGATCCGCTCTTTAGCATCGTCACTGCTGAGGAGGAAGAATACGACGCGTCCCACGCGCCTGGATCCTCTTCGTCGGTCGGGTTGGTATCCGGTGGCAAGGCACGTGTTGACTCCCGCCGTGCCGGGAATGACGGTGGGCGTGTGGCCGGTCGACGTTATGGCTATATCGACGAGCGCGGTGCGTTTGTCGAACAAGAGTCTCCGAATTCCGGCCGCGGTGATTCGGCACCGGCAGGCCCCTGGTCCCCTGCCTTTGAGTCGGAGACCAACTGGGGCGGGAAGTACAACTCGAAGTGGGGCGGTACCTACCGGTCCGATTCGAATCACGACTCCGAGCCCTCTGATGGCGAGAAGAACTAGGGCAGGGAAGTGATGGAAGCTCCTGGCATTTTCACCCTTCTGGCAGTGGTCTATGGACTTTTCCTCGTGGCCGTTGCTTGGGCCTTTGACGGGATGGCGAAGCAAACGTCGAACCGCACCATGGCGAACCGGGCGGGAACCTTTCGCTACCTGGAGGAACACGACGCGTGGCAGTGCCCTGAGGATCAGTGGCTGTGGCCGTCGAGCTTCGATCCCGAAAACCGCGTTATGCGCTACCGGGGAAACCCGACCGTCTGCAATACCTGCCCGGTCAAGGATTCCTGCACGGTGTCGCACCACGGCCGCGAGGTCACCCGCCAGCTAGACCCGTGGCCGCATTCTGACGCGGGGCGTTTCCACCGCGGGATTGCTCTAGCTGTCGCTGCCATGGGCTACCTACTGCCGCTGTGCTCCTTGATTACCAATCATTCACTGTCTGAGGTGTTAATCATCTTGGCTACCGTGCTGGTTATTTCCGCACTTGGCGTGTACCCGCTGTCTCGGCATTTGTGGAGGACCCCCTCCAACGCGCCCAAGATCGTCGTGCCTGAGCTCGATAACCGAGAGGCCGAGCTAGCCGCGCAGATCGACAGGTACGGGTCGAAGTACGGAAAGTCGAAGTTCGCTTCGGACCGTAAGCGGTCCGGCATGGAAAGGGAAACACACTAATGTCTGCTTTTGTATTCTGGCCAATTGTCATTGGCATTGTCATCGCCTTACTCGTGGCCTTCGCCGCCTACTCGTTCAAGGTCATTAAGCAATACGAACGTGGCGTGACTTTTCGCTTCGGGCACTTGCGGCCACTGATGGAGCCCGGACTGCATTTCCTGTGGCCGGGCATCGACAAGCTGGAGCGCGTGGACCAGAGGGTCGTGACTTTAACCATCCCGCCGCAGGAAATCATTACCAAGGACAACGTCTCCGTCCGGGTAAACGCGGTGGTCATGTTCGAGGTGACCGACTCGGTAAAGGCCGTGCTCGAAGTCGAAAACTACGCTGTGGCGACCTCCCAGATCGCGCAGACTACGCTGCGTACTCTCTTGGGCCGCGCGGATCTCGATGACCTGCTGGCGCACCGCGAGGAACTCAATGAAGACTTGGCCAACATCATTAATGGGCAGACCAAGCGTTGGGGCGTGGTAACTCGCATCGTGGAGATCAAGGACGTGGAAATCCCAGAACTGATGCAGCGGGCCTTGGCGCGCGAGGCGGAGGCAGAGCGTGAACGCCGGGCCAAGGTGATTTCCGCCCACGGCGAATTGCAGTCTTCCCGGGAGCTGCGGGAAGCTGCTGACGAGTTGGGGAAGGCCCCCGCTGCCCTCCAATTGCGTTACCTGCAGACCGTGTTGGAGCTCGGAGCGGATCAGAATTCGACGATCGTGTTCCCTCTGCCCATCGATATTATGGGCGGCTTCATGGAGAGCCTGGGGACTTTTTCCAAGGGCTTTAAAGACGCCCACCAAAGTCAGGCCAAGTAACGCGGCGGGGACATCGCGGAGCTATTCCGCGGGGATTGACCGAGAATCTCCTGAAAAACATTTAGGGCAGAAGCAAGCTCAGCATCGCTCAAGTGCCCGAAGCCGATGACGATGCCGTTGTCGGCTGCCGTGCCGCCCCAGTAGTCGGTCAGGGCGGTCACCGCGAGGCCGCGCTCGGTGGCCGCGGCCACGACCTCGCGGGCCGGCCGGGTGCAGATGACCACGGCGTGCAGGCCGCCGCTGATGGGGCGCACGGCCGGGCCGAGCGCGGAGACCACCAGATCGCGGCGGCGCCGGTAGTCGCGCCGCACGCGCCCGGTGTGCCGGCGCAGCTCCCCGCTGGCTAGAAACTTCGCCAGGGCCGCCTGGGTGATGGCCGCCACCGGCTGCCCGGTGACCGCGCGCACCTGGCGGATGGGGGCGATGAGCCGGTCGGGGACCACCAGGTAGCCGCACGCGATGGAAGGCGAAATCACCGAGGAGAACGTGCCCAGCAGGACGGCCTGTTCCGGGCCCAGCGCGGCCAGGGCCGGCAGCGGCTGGCCGGCATAGCGCAGCTCCGAGTCGAAGTCGTCCTCGACCAGGAGGACGTCGTGGCGGCGGGCGAAGGCGACCAGCTCGGTCCGGCGGGCGGCCGGCAGGGAGCCGCCGTAGGGGTACTGGTGGCTCGGGGTGATAAGCGCCAGGTCGAGCCCGCCGTCGGGCAGCCCGGTGGGCACCCGCAGGCCGTGGTCGTCGGTGGGCAGCTCCACGAGCGCGTGGCCCAGGGCCGGCGGGATCTGGCGCAGGCTGGGATACCCCGGGGATTCCACGCCGACGCGCAGGCGCCCGCCCACCGCGCGCAGCAGGAGGCCCAGGCCCTCGCGGGCCCCGGCGGTGACCATGATGCGGGCGGGATCCACGTTGAGCCCGCGCATGTGGCGCAGGTGCGCGGCCACCTCCCGGCGCAGCTCCGCCAGGCCGGCGGGGGCCTGCTCGGTGAGCTGGCTGGCATCGGCCGCCGCGGAGCGCCACGCCGCCCGCCAGGCGGGGGTGATAAGGCGCGCGGTATCCGGCAGCCCCGGGGTTAGCTGCAGCAGCGCGGCCTTTTCCTCGGGCGCTGGTTGCGCGGGGGCGGGCCGCGGGGGAGCGGGGCTTATGTCCGGGTGTACGCGGGTGCCGGAGCCGTGCTGGCCCACGAGGTAGCCTTCGGCGATGAGTTGCTCGTAGGCGGTGACCACGCTGCCCCTGGCTACCCCCAGTCGGTGGGCCAGGGCGCGGGTGGACGGCAGCTTCTCGTTCGGCCGGTAGACGCCGTGGGTGATCTGCTCGCGCAGCTCAGCGGCGATCCGGGCGGGCAGGGGCAGGGTGTGCATAAAAATCCATAGTAAGTGGTCCAATTCAACACGCCAAAAGTGGCTCTTGTCATAAACCACTTGGGCGGGGTTGGATGTAGGCCATGACTGAAACCCAGAAGAACGCTAACCAGAACGCGCAGGCCCCGGCCGGCGCCCAGACCGCGACCACCCGCGTCAAGCGCGGCCTGGCGGACATGCTCAAAGGCGGCGTCATCATGGACGTGGTGACCCCGGAGCAGGCCAAGATCGCCGAGGACGCCGGCGCCAGCGCCGTCATGGCGCTCGAGCGCGTGCCTGCCGATATCCGCGCCCAGGGCGGCGTGGCCCGCATGTCCGACCCGGACCTCATCGACGGCATCGTGGACGCCGTGTCCATCCCGGTGATGGCCAAGTCCCGCATCGGCCACTTCGTCGAAGCCCAGATCCTGGCGGAGCTGGGCGTGGACTTCATCGACGAGTCCGAGGTGCTCTCCCCGGCGGATTACACCAACCACATCAACAAGTGGGACTTCGACGTTCCCTTCGTCTGCGGCGCCACCAACCTGGGCGAGGCCCTGCGGCGCATCACCGAGGGCGCGGCCATGATCCGCTCCAAGGGCGAGGCCGGCACCGGCGACGTCTCCGAGGCCGTGCGCCACCTGCGCACCATCAAGGGCGAAATCGCCCGCCTGCGCAACCTGGACCGCGACGAGCTCTACGTCGCCGCCAAGGAGCTGCAGGCACCTTACGACCTGGTCGCCGAGGTCGCCGAGACCGGCTCCCTGCCGGTGGTCCTCTTTGTCGCCGGCGGCGTGGCCACCCCGGCCGATGCCGCCCTGGTCCGCCAGATGGGCGCCGAAGGCGTCTTCGTCGGCTCCGGCATCTTCAAGTCCGGCGAGCCGGCCAAGCGCGCCGCCGCCATCGTCAAGGCCGCCACCGCCTACGACGACCCGGCAGTGCTGGCCGAGGTCTCCCGCAACCTGGGCGAGGCCATGGTCGGCCTGAACGTCGCCGACGTCCCGGCCCCGCACCGCCTGGCCGAGCGCGGCTGGTAAGCCAAACATGCGCATTGGCGTACTCGCCCTGCAAGGCGGGGTGGAAGAACATCTAGAAGTCCTGGGCGGCCTTGGGGCACAGACCCGCCGGGTGCGGATGCCGCGGGACCTGGACGGCCTCGACGGGATAGTCATCCCCGGCGGCGAGTCCACCGTCATCGACAAGCTGGCCCGCACCTTCGACCTGGCAGGTCCACTGGCCGCGGCCATCGGCGGCGGCCTGCCGACCCTGGCCACCTGCGCCGGGCTCATCTACTGCGCCCGGGACCTGGACAACCCCGCCCCGGGGCAGCAGACCCTGGGGGTGCTGGACGTGACCGTGCGCCGCAACGCGTTCGGCTCCCAGCGCCACTCCGCGGAGCAGGCCGTGCCCGTCGGCGCGGACCTGACCGTCGACGCCAGCTTCATCCGCGCCCCGATTGTCACCCGCGTGGGCGAGGGAGTGGAGGTGCTCTCCCGCGTGCCCGGGCCGGACGGCGAACCCGCCGTCGTGGGCGTGCGCGCCGGGGCCGTCACCGCGCTGAGCTTCCACCCGGAAGAAAACGGCGATGACCGAGTCCACGCGGCCTGGCTGCGGGCCGCAGCGTTAGTCGAGTAATTCAGCCACCACGTGCCATACAACAGCAGAGCTCGTTGTGTATGGATGTGTACTTTATGTATTTTGTGTACTTTGTGTATTCTCAGCGTCCTAGTGAGTCGGTAGCTGGGCTTAGCTAAAACGCATGCCGTGGGCCTGCAGCGCGCGCAGGTACGGCCGGCCCAGGCCGGTGGCCGGGGTGAGCATGCCGGTGGTCTCGGGCAGATCCTCGGGCTGGGTGGCCAGGGTGACGGCTGCCTCGGCCAGCATCATGGCGGTGGTCTTGTACCCGGGATCGCCGTCGGCGGCCACGCGGGAGGTGTGCAGCGCGCCGTCGGTGGTCAGCCCCGTGTGGGAGATGACGAAGCCGCCGGCGTCGATGTCTTTCGGGCCCTCGCCCGGCTCCGGGATGAAGCGGGACAGCGGCCGGCGCAGCTTGTCCACCATGATGATGGCGAATCCGGCGGCGGTCACGGCCTTGAGCAGGTTCGCCTTGATCTTGCCGGCAAGGCCCGTGCCCGTGGGGATGACCTCGCGGTAGCGCATGGGACCGTAGGCGTGCCCCAGCAGGGAGTTGCTGCGGCGGACCACGCGGGTGTTGAACATGGCCATGAAAAACGGCCCGGCCCACTGCTGCAGCAGCTCGTCGAAATCGACCACCAGGTCCGGTTCGGGCCCCAGATCAGGCTCTTGCTTGTGGTCTGGGGACAGCGAGTGCGGGCTGTGGAGGATGGCCCCGCCCTTGGGCATTTCTTTGGCGTCTTTGCTGACCGCGCGCATCGAGTCGATGGTGCCGCCGGACAGCCCGCCCTGGAGGTGCTCGACCGCCATGGTCACCTCCGCGAACTCCGGGTAGCCGGCGGAGCTAAACAGGTGGAACATGCCCATATCGGACGGCACGGAGTCGAAGCCGCACGACGGCACGATCTTCGCCCCGGTTTCCTGGGCGGTGGCGTGCCACTGGTCGATGGTGCGGCGGATGAACAGGGCCTCGCCGCACAGGTCCACGTAGTGGGTCCCATACTGGGCGCAGGCGCGCACGACCTCGTCGCCGTAGCGGGTGTACGGCCCCACCGTCGAGATCAGCACCGCGGTGCGCTGGACCATAGCATCGATAGCCGCGGCGTCCTGCGCGTCGGCGACGATGGTCTCCACGCCGAGACCCAGCGCGGCGAGCTTGTCCGCGTTGCGGCCGGCCACGGCGATCGTAAGCTCCGGGTGGCAGTCCACCAGGTAGCGCGCGGTGGTGGTGCCGACAAAGCTGGTCGCGCCGAACAGGACGATGTCGAATTCACGGTCGTGGGTGCCTTTATCCATGCCCTTCAGGATAACGGCAAAGCCGGATTCCCGGTGGGGGAATCCGGCGTGGGAAGTCGGCCTGGGGCTCCGGCGCTGCTCGGGCGGGAAGCTGGGCGACCAGGTTTAGGCCCCAGGCATGCGAAAAGCCCCGGGGGAGTGAACTGCTCCCCATTAGTTGGACTGAGAAATCAGTTACCGATTAGTGGGGAGTAGTTTTCATTGAGAGCTCGAAGTTCGCTGAGT